>DCJV01000013.1:0-13803 GCA_002320555.1 Ruminococcaceae bacterium UBA1691
GCAGACCGTGAGCGCATCGAGCGCAACAAAGCCGGTCTGAATCCGCTCGACAACCTCCCGAAATGCCCCACCTGCGGCAGCACGAACCTCTCCCGCCTGAGCGGCGTCGGCATGATCACCATGTTCGGCGGCTTCGGCGTGACGGACGGCAACGCGGGCAAGACCTTTCAATGTAATAACTGCGGCTATCGGTGGTAAGATTTATAATTTATACATATAGTAATACAGGACTGGGCATCATAGCGAACATCTTTATCTTAGGCCTCGGCGGAATTCGCCGGGGCCTTTTTGGCTGTTTTTTTCAATCTTGTGCCGAAATTCAACACATCTTTTTATCCACCCGCTTTAGCAAAGGGAAATGTCTTTTAATTAAGTTATGGATAAATATGGATATCAAACAAACAAGGAAATGCATATTTTTTACTGAGATTCTGCATATCATATATTTCCTAATATGATTTATAAAAATAAAATATGGAATATTAAAGTCCAAAAATATTGAATACAAAATAAGAGGTTTTTGATTTATCATTCCTTATATTTTTTGTACTAATTAGAAAAAATACGTCAAATTTCATTGTAGTTAGGATTATTTTTATCGTAATTTATATGCGATTATTATGCATATTATATGCTATATAAGAAATTATTTTTCGTGAATTTTCAAGTTAAGGATATCTTTCTATAGTTTAATATAAGAAATAATTAATGATATGTCATATATGTGATTTCTAAAAAACAAGAACTATTAGAGCTTGATTTTTTCAAAAAAGGTAATTTTTATACACGATTTCAACAAAAAAATACAGACTTAATTGTACGTACTTACAGAACTTGGAATTGATGATGGAAATGTGTTGAAATCTGACACAGAAATGGTTTATTATTGGACGCGTGGCCCATGAAAATAAGAAAGGAGAACAGGAAACATGAAAACGGTAAATTATCGCGTTGTTCGGATGGTTGTGTGCTATGAGGATATTGAGGAAGAGGTAATGTTTGGAATCGAGGCTGTCTGCCCGGAGGAGGATAAGGTGCTGGATCGTATCTGCAGGATTTCCGAAAATGAAGCGGAGGTTCGCCAGCTTTCTGAAAAGATGAATCGGAATGAGCTGTCACTGCGGCACTTCCGCTGTGTGGTAGATGATTTTCGGCGGTAAAGCGGTCAATGGAATGCTTTTGGGCGGACGGTCTCTTCTCTCACATAGAGACTATCCGCCAAACTCATCATGGCGGACAGGTCTTTCGGCCTGCCTCTCGCATTTCGTTTGGTTATGGTGCGAGTACGGACTGGATCTTCACCCTCCCGGCTGGCAAAAGGGGAGGGGAGCAGCGAAGGCCTCAATGTTGCCACTGCGGCCATTACAGTCTCTACGGATTCCGGGGGCGTTGCAGCCGCCGGCCTTTCCTCGGTCTGAACCACTGCTGGCCTTTGACCGATATAGCTGCTTTCTTTGCCGCATATTGCTATGCGGCACAGGCAAACGCTTTGTTACCTGCATTGCTGCTGCCGGAGACACCAGCGGCGAGCTTCCCGCCCAGGGAGGAAAGACCCTGTACGCCGGACAGGCCGTCGAGGCTCTCCCGTAGCCGGTCGAGCTGCGATTGGAAGCGCTGCGCTTGGGCCGTGTTTTTCTGCATCCAGACCGCAAGCTGGTCGGTCAAAACGATTTTCTCCGTATTCAGAGAGACAGAAAGCGAGAGTGCATTTCCGGCAAGCAGGCTTTGAACCCGCTGCATGGCACTGAGCGCCTGTTCCCGGATCGACACCGGGTCGATCACGGCCTGAATTTTTAGCTTGCCGCGCCGTGCCACTTCGTCAGAGAGCCTGGGGAGCTGTTTTGCGATGGTATCGGCGCTTTTGGAAAGATCGGCCTGTAGGACGATCTTTGCCATATCGTTACTCAATCAGGATCACATCCTTTTTTAAAATCGGCCGGTTTTTACTCATTGTAGATTTTCCTCGGCTCGCTCCTCTTGAAGGACAGTGTGAATGGGTTGGACGGAGCGGTCCAAAACGGCGGCAACGAGCTTTTTCTCATCGAGTGTTTCCAGCTGGGAAAGCTTCTGTGCGAAGGCATGCACATCAATGCCATCAAACGCGCCCTCCCACTGATCCAGCAGACGGGTTGCGCTTTCAAACAGCCCGTCGAGCTTTGTCTTCCCCGCTGCCTGCTGCCTGCGGAATTCGAGCTTTTCGAGCACCATGCATTCCAGCCGGTCAAAGAGCTTCCAGAGCCTTCGCTCATCTTCCTCTTTGGAATTGTACATGGCGCGGATGCGGGTGAGCAGATCCATGGAATCCATCATCTCATGCAATTTCGCCAGATCGAGCAGCTTTCGCCCGGTTTCCGGGTCACGCAGCTCCGGTAGGGGAACATTGCTCAAAAATTGCAGGATTGCGCCGAACATCATCAACTCCTGATATTCAGGAATATAGTCGCCGTTCGGGGTGAAGGAGCCCAGTGTGACGCGGTCGATAAATGCAGAGGTATCGGTAAGATTCAGCGTGGTTTTGAGCAGAACCGGAATTTCATCCTCACCGCAGCGGTAGGAAATGCTGACAGTTCCGGCGGGACGCAGCGCAGATAGCTTTTTCATCTGCGCATGGGTCAATTTTTTTCGCATGGTCATCGTCTCCTTTACGATTGGTTTTATGTTGAGAAGAGAAAGATAGTAGGGAAGAAAGAGCACGGGACGCGTTGTAAAAATAAAAGCGCCCTTTTCACGGCCGGCAGATTAGGCCTCCGGCCGTGAAAAGAGGGCTTTTGGAAAGTGATGAAATGGGGGTGGGTTCATAGAGTATATGTTCGGTTGACTCCAAGGTGTATTGTGGTATAATTTATATAAATTTATTAGTCTGGATGTATTTGGAATAGATTTATGGCAAATAAAAATTTCAAAGGTTTTAGAAGATGACTATGATGAAGCGAATCGCCAGCGGTGCATTGTGCTGCCTGCTCTTATGCCTCAGTTTTGCCGGATGCTCGAAAAAGACGCTGGGCGACAGTCCTGTCCCATTAGAGACAGTAACGCAGAACAGCCGGGAAAATCGGGCTACCTTTGAGTTTAGCTTACCGGCAGGTTGGGTTTCCTATCCGATCTATGACGATACAGTAGGAGCAGTTGAGGAGAAAAATATTGAGAAATTTAATGATCCGGATTTTGAGGATTATTCCCTTCGGCTGGAAATTAGAAATTATCAAAATGGAAATACTTTTTTCATGGAGGGATACGATCAGGCAATCGAGGCTTTATTCAACGGCGAGACGGATCAGTATATTAACTATATAAAACAGTCCAACGCTGAACTAGCGTCAGGCCTTGGAGAATCGGAGGTTCCTTCCACCGATTATCAATTTCAGTATTATCGCGGTACTTATGGAACCATTGTGGAAGTGCGCCATTCCGAAACGTATCAGGGCAAAGTGATCCAGAGCATCGTCTGCTACCGGGAAGATATTCCGTATATGGTTACTGGCGCTTTTAAGGATTCGAACGAGCTTTCCTCCGGTGATATCGTGCCGTGGGTTGCGGATTCCCTGAAGGTGACGGAGCATTTTCAGGCGCAGAGTGATACATCGCAAGAGAAATAAAGCGTGCAGGAGCAGGCTCCGGCTGATCGGAACCTGCTCCTTTCTTGCGCAAATAATGAGGCGTTTTACTGTGCCAGAATCGTAAACAACTGCGCCTTGTCCTCCGGAAGCTTGCTGATGGGACTGAGGAAGGGGAGGATATCCAGACGAGACTATGGTTCCGGGGCGGACAGCCGCCCCGGAACGCTTGGAGGAGAAAGGAAAAATGAAGAAAAGTAAGAAGATGTCGAGTTGAAAATTAACCCTCGATGAGCTGCATATCGAGGAAATCGTTGCCGTCCACCGCGAAGAGATCGAAGGTCATGGACAGCGTGCTCGGATCGCCGGTGTTGCTCAGCGCCAGGCTAAACGCTGCCTGCGGCACGGCCTTGTGGATGACAAGCTTCATCGGCAGCAGCTCGTCGGCCTCCGTCTTGTAGAGCGTTTCGCCGTAAGCGGTATAGGCCTTCGGGAAGGCGTCGCTCTTGAATTTGACGATCTGGACTCCCTGCTCCTTGTTGGCCATGTAGTAGACGATATATTCGTCCCCGTTTGTGCCGCCCTCAATGGTAGCGGTCTTCTCCGAAACCGTTGCGGAGACGGCGGCGCCGCAGTCGTCATCCGCCTTGAATACTGTTACGGAATCGTTTACAGGCGTCTCGGAGAGCGTCAGCTTGCCCGCCGCCAGCGCCAGGCGCTCGCGTGTGAAGACCTTGCCGCTCGTGAGGATATCCGTGCCTGCAAGCATGGCGAAGAGCTTCATGGGCGTGATCTGGGTGTCGACCTTCATCGTGCAGGTGCGCTCGCCGTCAAAGGGAACGCGGGGCGCTGCACCACGGCCGCCCTTGGCCAGCACACGGGTTGCCGCCATTTCCGTTGTGGTGACGTTAGCGAAATCGACGTTGAGCCAGGGCTTCTTTGTTTTGAAATCAACCAGGGTAAAGTCCGCGACCTCGCGGTTGGACATGTTCGGGTTTACATGGGTGCTCATGTTGTGTTACCTCCATAAATTTCATATTTATCCTAAACGGCTGAAAGAGCCGTGATAGGTGGCTGAATTTTTACAGCTTTTTGTACCAATCGTTGGGGTCGAATTCGCCGCCCCAGCCTGCATAGTTCATCGCATGGATCTGGACCTGATTGAGATAGCTCTGCCGTAAAAACTGGTCATAGAGCTGATAGACCGTCAGGTCCCAGACATTTATCATATTGATGCTATTGTGCTGGACGCACAGGGCGGAGATCAGGTTTGGAAGGCTCGTATCCGCCTGCTTTTCCCGCTGCGCCTTTGGCGCCTTTTCTTTAGCGCGCTGAAGCTTCTCATAGATCTCCCGCGCTTTTTCGTTGTGAAACTGTTTGCCGGATGGCGGGGTACTGTCTACATGATTTCGCTGCAGGATACAGCAGCAGACATCCTCATAGTTGGAGGCTTCGATGGTGCCAACCGGCGCTCCCGCATCCATGCAGAGAAATATCCCGTGCTGCTCGGAGAAAACTACCTCTTCTGTCATAAAAAAAGAAAAGGCGGCGGACAAAAGCACGCACAGCTCCGGGTTCGTGGTTATCAACACAAAGGGGGAATCCCCGGCGGTAAGGGGCAGGCCGGAGGAATTGGCAAGCTGATCCCGCCGAAGCGACAGCAGGGAAAGATAAGCGTTGTAGGTGTCATAGCCGATGGATGCAATCTGCCGCAGGGTAGGAGCGCGTATATGGCCGGCGCGGGCGAGCGGAAACGGCTCAGGGCTTAACAGGTCGAGCTCATGAAGCCGCGTCATTTCCCGCCCCTCCCACGGCTGAAATCGGAGGCGGAATATTGCAGAACATAGCCGTAATATTCCGGCGTTGGCTCATAGAGCTGCATGCCCTCCCACTGCAAACGGCCGATGCCGAAATCCGTGCTGCCGCTTAAGAGACGGTCTGTTTCCGCTGCCAGCCTGTCCGCGCGCGTCTCATAGGCATCGCCGGAAAAGAGACCCTTATGGCAGCAGATCCAGACGAAGATCTGGCTCGTGCGGATGCTCGCTGTCCCGCTTTTTGCCGTTACAACATCGACACTGATGCAGCAGTCGGGTGCCTGTGTAGGCAACTGGATAAAACGGTATGGGAAGATATGTTGTCTCGCTGATTCTGGAGCGGCGGGTTCGCCGTCCTTTGTCAGGGCCTCTATAACGGCGGGGGAGGAAAGCAGCCGGTCGATGATTTTTTGTTTATATTGGGTGCGTTGAGTGAGAATCAAAGAGTATTCACCGCCTTTTATTAAGAATGAAGAAAGCGATTTGGAGAAGGAAGCGTGATTTGCGCTCTTCCTCCTACCACAATAGAATTTGTATCAAAATAAGATCAGGCCCCGGAAAACCCTGCAGTTGTGCGGGTTCCGGGGCCTGTTCCGATGCGCTCTGAATCAAAAACCGGCGGCGCTGTGATAGCGGGCGAGCGTCTTTTTCAGATTCATCTCCGCCCGGCAGCCCGGACAGTATTTTTGATTGTTGGTTTTGGGGCGCAGGAGCTTGCCACAGCAGGCGCAGTGGATCAACCGTTCCCCCTGCAGGGAGAGATAATATAGGCCGGGCTCTCGAAAATCATCCAGCTTGCAGGCGGGCTCCGAATCCGGGCGGAGGAATAAAACGCGGATGTGCAGATTATCCACACTCCGGCTGAATTCGATCAGCTCCTTTTCGCGCAGTCTGTGCAGCATGGAAGCCTGCTTTTCCTTTCCAGCCTGCACATGGGCCATGCGGAAGAGGACGCTCCATTTCTGCGTGACCCAGCCCCCATTCGCCGGATTAAAAAGCAAGGCGTATTTGGCCAGGCAAAGGAGCGTAAAGCTCAGCCGTTCGAGCGGACTGCTCCCGAGCGCTTTGATCGTGGAAAGCTCCGACTGGGTAACGGTGACCGTATCGGCCTGCAAAAGGGGGCGGGCGTCCGCATGCGCGGAAAGGCGGCTGATCAGCCCATCCCACTCAACGGCGTTGTAATCCGCATAATGTTCCTGCATAAACTGATGAAGCGTACCTTCGATCTGCGGCTTTTCATAGCCCTCGTGACAGAGGTATTTAGCGATGCATCCCAGCGTCTGCGCCGGCTTTTTGCCGATGCTTCCGGTGGCGATTGCCCGCTGCGCAAACGTGCGTTCATTGAGGATTATTTCCATTGTCCATCATCCTTTCCATTTCTGCTTGCAAGCTCCTGTTTCTTGAGGGAAAATCGCTGCCCGTGATAATAGAGATCGCCCGTTTCATCCGGGACGGGATAGCGGATTACGCCGCCGTTTTTCTCCAGCAAGTTTTGAAAGATGGTATGTCCACACAGATCCCAGACGAATTGTTTCGACCGGCTATCCTGATAGCACAGATCGATGAGAATGTCGCACAGTTCTTTTTCGTTCGGGCAGGCTGCGGCGCTTTCCCGCCGGAACTGATCGAGCAGCATCTCCCGTGCATTAGCGGCGTCCTCCTCCCGCAGATAGGCGCGGGCGGACCGGCTTTTGAATAGCTGGACCTCCCGTGTGTACGTTTCGTAGAGCTTTGCCACAGTTTTTCTGCGGCTTGGGCTGCAAAATACGCCGCTTTTGAGCAGATTCGGATCGAAGGCGTTTCCCTTCGGCCTGCGCTTGAGCAGGCTGTCGAATTCCGCCTCCATCCGCCAGCACAGCCGGTTGAGCAGACAGGGCGCGGTCCCCAGGGGCATGCGGCGCTCATATTCTACTAAAAAGGCTGCTTCCTCCGGCGTGCGCGTCTGCTTTTTGCTTAGCGCAGGCAGCGACAGGCCAAATTCCATCAGGCTTTTCGTATTTGCATTGCCAACATAGGTGCGGTACCGCTTGCGTTCCTGTGGATAGAGATAGGACATGAAATACGGCTTTTTATCCGCGAGCAGCAGCTGCTGCATTTCCTTGCGCCGCACCTGCTCCGGCGTATCGGTCTCGGAAATTCGGAGGGCGGATGGGCTGTACCATTCCTTTGGCATTGGCTTTGCCAGGATGCCCTTCGCCTTATCGATGGCGTTTTGCTGGAACAACTGGCCGCATTTGATGCGGTAATCGAGGATTTTATAAGCCGCGCTACCGGGGGCAAAGCGCGCCTGTACCTCAAACATCGATGTGATGCGGTTGGTGATCGCGCCGATCTCATCGCCGAAGCTGTTGATATTCGATTGGATCAGGTCGTCCGGGGTGACCAGCTTCTTCTCTGCCCGCCGCTGGACACAGAGAATCGCGGGTTCCTCGCGCGTGTTTCCCACGAGGATCGGATTGTCGGTCAGCAGGCAGCTATCTGAATCCTTGTCGAGCCCGTTTAACGCGTGTGCCGCGGTATCCCATGCATTAAAAATGGTTACGGTCGTCAGATAGCGGTACCATTCCTGCATTTCCGGCGTATCCCGCAGGCGCAGCAGGCGGATATTGTTGTGGCAGGTCATGGGCGCGCGGAAACAGGCGACGCGCTTCGCTTTTTCATCGTTCCAGTAGCGGTTGTAGGCCTCTCCGGCCCGCAGCAGCCCGGTAACCGGAAGCCCGAACAGACTTTGGCACAACGCATACGGGTCGCCGCTGACGATGGAAAAATTACCGTGGATCCGGATAACCCCTACCTTTGCCGCTTCAATCCGTTTCTCAATCATTTGGCGGATTTTCGTGCGCACGAAGGGATCGTCGATGAGCCGTGCGTCCGCCATTAGGGCGTTGGCAAAGTTCATCCCGCCGCGCAGGACGTTTCTTTCATTCAGATCGGAGCCCTTTAGGAAGAGAATACTTTTGCGCCAATCCCCGCCGAGCACATCGGCGATCTCCTCTATAGTGGGCTGGATGAGTGCTTCAAGCTGTTCGTCCGTGAGGCGATAGCTTTGTAGAAACTGATAATTTAGGTTCCGTTCGCTTTCGAGCTTCTGCGGGCATGATTTTGTCACGCTGAAGGAATAGTGATGTTTGCGGCAGTTGTCTAGATAGTCCGCACAGCTTTTGTAGCAGTTCCAGAGCTTGAGCATGGAGGTCGTGAGGATGATGTCGGCCTCGCGGATGTCCCGCATGTCGCCCCATGCGTCCCGGACCCAGTAGTCCCCTGCAACCTGCTGTGCAAAGGCGTGAAAGTCAAAGCAGAAGAGCATTCCCTTGCACCATGCGTTGCGAATGCAAAAGCCGCTCAAAATCCCCTCTCCCCCGAGCTCTGTATTCCATTGCCTGCTGAGAGCGGGAGAGATCAGCCCATAGCCATCACTATCGATCAGCTCAACGCAGGCACTTCGTTCTAACTGCAGAATAGGCTCGCCCGGGGGCTGATCGTCGATCCGGATGACATCGGAACAAAAGCGGGTTTTACAGTCGTTTACCACCAGCACGCCACGCGGATTGGAGACCGGCGTGCTTCCGCTGCATGCGAGCGCGCGGTAGGCCTCCAGCTTCGCCGGAACGAGCGGGATGGATCGGTCGCGCCCGTTGTCGAGCCGTTCGAGCAGCGCGGGGAAGAGGGATTGATTGACATAGACGATCGTGGAGGTTTTGACGCCACCGTTCGTGCCGAGCAGGCGGACAAAGGGGATGCCATTGACAGTAAACCCTTTGTTTGCCCGGCGGTAGTCGGAAACGGAATCCATGACGAGGCACAGGTAATCCGGCTGAAACTGGAGCCTGTCAAGCTGATCATAGGCCGCTTTGATCTCTCGGCGGACGGCCGGGGAGGAGGGCGCCTGACGGAGCGTGTGTAGTTTTGTGCGTAGTGCCCTGATTTTGTCCGCTCGGTTTTCCACGCCATTGAGTTCATCAATGAAGCGCAGCAGGGTACTGCCGGAGAGGGCAACGAGCTCCCCGTTGCGGCGCGCTTCTTCAAGCGCCAGGGAGAGCGACCAGCCCGCCTTTTTGAGGCGCTGTGTGTGCAGTTTAAAAACAAGGTGCTGCCAATTCTTTACACGTGCGATTGTGACCACCCTTTCTCTAGCTAAAAGAATTTTTGGATCAATCGAGAAAGCCTATTTCCCATCCGCTTTCCCCGGCGCGCCCTTCGCTCCGGAGGATATAATCGTAAAGATGCATGGCGCTGACCTGCGGTGAATCATCCTGCAGGATCAGATCCGCATGCGATTCCCAGCCTCGAAAGGCGTAAAGATCGCATACGATATGACGCAGGGCAATGGGAAAGGGAATGCCCGCGTCCCGCAGCCTTTTTTCCCGGTCGTAGGCCGGCTTTTGCAGGTAGATGATCCGGTAAGGATGCAGCTGCCGGGGCGGAAAACAGCGTAGAGAAGCGAGCGCAGTCGGATTCATGCGCCAGATCCCCGGCGGCTCCTCACCAGTGGGGGAATAGCAGCCGGAGTAAATGGAGGGGCTTGCATGCATCCGGTATCCGTCCCGCAGTCGGCAGAGTGTTTCATGAACGCCACTGCCCGCTTGGCCGGAGACAAAATAGAGAAACTGCATTTGAATTTCCTCCCTTTCAATGAAAAAGGCCGCCTAACACAGGCGGCAAGGAAGTGTAGATCGCAAGCTTGAACAAGCTATACGAACATTTGTTCTATTTTTATTATATTGTATTTCCGAGCAGTTGTCAACTTAAAAATGGATTAAAAAGGCACGCTGCAAACGATACAAATGCATATCTGCAACGCGCCCTTATGGTCTGTTATTGTTACGTTTTGAGGATTCCCTGCGCAATAGAATTTGGCACCCTTTTGGCAGTGTTTCAAATGCTGCCAAATTCAGGGCTCCTCTGCAGGCTCATAGGATTTCTGCGCTGCAGTGATTTCCAGTAGATGCGTCAGCAGAAAACGCTGCGCATTTTCATTATATAGATTGAGCATAAAGGGGGCGCCCGCGCGGCTGACGCGCTCCTCGCTGATAATGCCGATTGACAGCCCGCGCGGCGCGGCGACGCGCATGCGCTTATTCTGTGCGCGCGTGATTTCCGTGAGATAGCCCTGCTCCACCAGCCAGTTGGTGATGGTGACCGGCGCGAGGGGGCGGACGGCCTGTGTGTCGATGCAGGCATTTACGTTGGCTGCAAAAGCACGGATCGGGATCGGCGTTTCCGACACGGCAACCCGCGCGAGCGCTTCCTCAGCGATAGAAAAAGGCGCCTTGCCCGTGTGGTGCGACACAATCCTGCCTCCGTTTGCGATTACCTGGCCGAGGATGCCGGAGACGTATTCGAAGCATTTTTGCAGGCGCGCCGCAGCCAGCGGGTCGTCCCGTTCAAGCGGCGTATCCGTAATCGGGTCAATGCCGCGGGAGAGCTTATCCAGATATTGCTTTGCACGCTGCATGGTTTCAAGCTGCGTCATGGTGCTGACCGTCCTTTCCATATATAATGAATTTCAGAAGGAACTAGGATATCTGTGCCCTTGCTTCCATAAAATGTAATATATAAGAAATCGATTCTGTGATTATGATATACCAAACCACATTTTTTGACAAGGACCGAGTGCCGCTGTTTGGGAAAATCGCCGTGTGTGTATGCCATGTGTGGGAACCAGATGATGCGCGCATTCCAAAATGAAGCCTTACAGATGTGTAAACCCGCCCGGCATTTCCGCTTTTTCTCTTTACACGGCGCGTCGAATGCAGTAAAATAGCTGTGATAAGAATCCCTCAAATTGAATATCGGAGGTTTTATGATGCAGCCAGTATATAAGCGCATCCTTTTAAAACTCAGCGGCGAAGTGCTTGCGGGCCCGCAGGGGCACGGCATTGATTTTGACACGGTGCTGAATATTTGCAAGGCCGTCAAAGCGTGCTCCGACATGGGCGTCGAGATCGGCCTGGTGGTCGGCGGCGGCAATTTCTGGCGTGGCCGTTCCAGCGGCGAGATGGACCGCACGCGCGCGGACCACATGGGGATGCTCGCCACCGTGATGAATTCTTTGGCGCTTGCAGATGCTTTGGAGCAGCTTGAGGTGCCTGTCCGGGTGCAGACGGCAATCGCGATGCAGCAGATTGCCGAGCCTTATATTCGCAACCGTGCCATCCGCCATCTGGAAAAGGGCAGGGTCGTCATTTTCGGCTGCGGCACGGGCAATCCGTTCTTTACCACAGATACGGCGGCTGCCCTGCGCGCTGCGGAGATTGATGCGGATATCATTTTCAAGGCGACGAATGTCGACGGTGTGTATGACCGCGATCCCAACAAGTTTGATGATGCGGTCAAATTCGATACGCTCTCCCATTTCGATATTCTGCAAAAGGATCTCAATGTGATGGACAGCACGGCAGCTTCCCTGTGTAAGGACAACAACATCCCCATTCTGGTATTTAATCTCGACAATCCCAGCAATATCGTCGATGCGGTGTTGGGGAAAAATATCGGTACAATCGTGAAGGAGGACGAAACCCCATGGAGATGAAACAGGTATACGAAAATGCAAATGAGCGCATGCAAAAGACAATCCACGCTTTAAACAGCGAATACGATTCTGTCCGCGCCGGGCGTGCAAACGCGTCTGTGCTCGATAAAATCCAGGTGGATTACTATGGAGTGCCGACCCCGATCAACCAGATGGCGGCGATCTCTGTGGCGGAAGCGCGTATCCTGACCATCCAGCCTTGGGATGCGTCCACTCTGCATCCGATCGAAAAGGCGATCCAGACCTCTGATCTCGGCATCAATCCTCAGAACGACGGCCGTGTGCTGCGCCTTGTTTTTCCGCCCCTGACGGAGGATCACCGCAAGGAGCTTGTCAAAGCCGTCGGTAAAACTGCAGAAGAGGCGAAGATTGCGGTCCGTTCCATCCGCCGCGATTGCATTGAAAAGCTCAAGTCGATGAAGAAAAGCTCCGAAATTACGGAGGACGACCTCAAGGACGGCGAAAACGAGCTGCAGAAGATCACGGATAAGTTTACCAAAGAAATTGATTCGATCGCTGCGAAAAAAGAGAAGGAAATTATGGAAATCTAAAAAAAGGCGTCGTTGGCCTTTCTGGGTCGGCGTTCGCATGATTGTCATTCTGGGAGAGGTAATGCCGCTGTTTGCGGCGCCTCCCTGCAGGATGGCATTTTACTATCGTTTTTTAAATCTGTAAAATATTGTCCGCAAAGCAGTTGCGGATGGAAAGGCGGTGGAGGGATGCCTGCCATCGATCGGGAACACCTCCCGCAGCATGTGGGGATCATTATGGATGGCAATGGCCGCTGGGCGAAGCAGCGCGGCCTAAAGCGTACGGAGGGGCACAAGGAGGGCGCGCGGGTTTTTCGCCGGATCTGCGAATATGCAAACGATATCGGCATCCGTTTCATCACCTTCTACGCCTTTTCCACGGAAAACTGGGCCCGACCGCCGGAGGAGGTTTCCGCGATTATGGAGCTGTTGCGGGAGTACCTGTTTGAGGCGGAGGAACGCAAGAGGGAAAATGAGGCGCGTGGCATGCGCATTCGTTTTATCGGCAGCCAGGAGGGACTGCCGCAGGATATCGTGCGCCTGATGAACCAGGCGCAGGAGGAGAGCTTGTCAGCGACGAAAACCATCGTCAATATTGCTGTCAATTATGGCGGACGCCAGGAAATTCTTCACAGCGTGCGCGGCCTTGCGCAGCTGGTGTCTGCGGGGGAAAAGAAGCCGGAGAAGATCACCCTGGAGGATATTGGGAATGGCCTTTATACCGCCGGGCAGCCCGATCCAGATCTTATCATCCGCCCGAGTGGGGAATACCGGCTTTCAAATTTCCTGATCTGGCAGGCGGCTTATGCGGAATTCTGGTATTCCGATGTATTGTGGCCTGATTTTAAGGAGGCCGATTTTGATCAGGCGCTCGAGAGTTATCAGAAGCGGAATCGCCGGTTTGGCGGGATTTAACCGCTCTATTAGGGACCTGGTGAAAGAACAGATAAAATCTGCCATCCTCCAAAGCCTTATCAATGAAAGGTATCAAAGTTTGAAATTCGAACTTGCGATTTGTTCTTTTCGATCAGGAAGTGGATCAAAATTCCAGATGAGCTGGAACCGCACAAATCGCGCATCTGTGCGAGAAAGGACCGGTCAATCAAAATGAAAACGAGAATTCTTTCCGGTGTGGTTGTGGTCGCCTTTTTAATCGTAATGCTCCTGTGCACCTATACGCCGGTGTTTTCCCTGTTCCTTGCGCTGCTCTCCGGCATTGCAGTGTTTGAGATCGAGCGCGTGGCACAGGTGAAAAATAAAATCATTATGGGGGTCAGCATCGCTTTCGCCGCGCTGCTGCCGATCCTGATTTCTGTGGGCGTTGATCTGCCCGTGCCGCTCGTGGCGATCGGCTATACCATTTTATTGCTGCT
>DCJV01000013.1:13915-15135 GCA_002320555.1 Ruminococcaceae bacterium UBA1691
CAGGATTATTCCAAGGCGGACGGCCTGCTGTTCGTCCTGTTTGGCATCAGCAGCGCCTGGGTGACGGATACGTGCGCCTATTTTGTCGGCAGTAAATTTGGCAAACATAAGATGACGCCCAAGATCAGCCCCAAGAAATCCTGGGAGGGCGCCGTGGGCGGTGTTGCCGGAGCTGTCATTGTCAATCTTCTGATATTTTTGATATTCAACATGGTCATCAAGGAGCGTCTGCTTCTGCCCTATTGGGCTGTAATCCTCATTACAGTGGTGCTCGCAGTCATCAGCATGTTCGGCGATCTTTCCGCCTCCGTCATCAAGCGCAATTATGGCGCAAAGGACTTCGGCAAGCTGATCCCGGGCCACGGCGGCGTGATGGACCGCTTTGATAGCTGTATCTTTGTGCTGCCGACGCTCTATTTTATCGTACGCCTGGCGGCAATGCTTTAATATAATCAGAACGGCAGGTGCATACTAATGCATAAGCGTTTATCTATTTTAGGCTCGACCGGCTCGATTGGGACGCAGGCGCTGGATGTTGCCCGGCTTAATGGCTTTACCGTCTGTGCGCTGACGGCCAATCGCCGCATCGACGTGCTGGAGGAGCAGATCCGGGCATTTCGGCCTGCATTGGCCGCCGTCGTGGACGAACGGGCGGCGAAGGAGCTGCACACCCGTGTGGCCGATACCAGCACCAAGGTGCTAGGCGGTATGGACGGCGTGATCGAATGCGCGCGCGCGCAGGATGCGGACACCGTGCTCAATGCCATTGTCGGTATGGCGGGATTGACGCCCACGCTCGCCGCCATTGATGCAGGTAAGGAGATCGCGCTCGCCAATAAGGAGACGCTCGTCGCAGGCGGCAAGCTTGTCATGGAGGCCGCGCGGAAAAAGGGCGTGCGGATTCTGCCGGTCGACAGCGAGCATTCTGCGATCTTCCAGTGTCTGCAAGGGGCGCCCGCAGGGCAGAGGGAAGCGCTCAAGCGCATTATCCTGACAGCCTCGGGCGGGCCATTTTTCGGCCGGACGAAGGAAGAACTGCGCGATGTGACCGTCGCACAGGCGCTCAAGCACCCTAACTGGAGCATGGGTGCAAAGATCACGATTGATTCCGCCACGATGATGAATAAGGGCCTGGAGCTGATTGAAGCGGTCTGGCTCTTCTCCATGCCGCCCGAGCGGGTGGATATCGTTGTCCACCGCGAGAGCGTCGTCCATTCGCT
>DCJV01000013.1:15167-36896 GCA_002320555.1 Ruminococcaceae bacterium UBA1691
GTGGAGCAGCTGAGCCTTGCTAAATTCGGCACGCTCCATTTTGCCGAGCCGGATTATGAATCATTTCCATTGATCAATGTCTGTCGGCAGGCAATTTCCCGCGGCGGCATTTTCCCGGCGGCCGCCAACGCGGCCAACGAGGAGGCCAACCGCCTTTTCCGTGAGGGAAAAATTCATTTTCTGGAGATTGGCGAGCTGGTCGCCGCTGCGACGGAGCAGGCGCCTGATTGCCCAGATTATACGCTGGACGATATCCGTGAGGCCGGAGCGAATGCGCGGGACTTTGTGCGGAAACACGTAAAGGGCTGAAACAGGCCCGGATGAAAGAGGTGAGCCCGTATTAATATTCCAATTCTTTTGTTGAATGCCGCTTCCGTTTGGGGTAAGGTGTGGCCGATTCTGTTTGCCATCCTGTTCTTTGGCGTCATTATTCTGATTCACGAGCTGGGCCATTTTACAGTCGCTAAGCTCTCCGGCATTAAGGTCAATGAGTTCGCGATCGGCATGGGCCCCAAGCTTTTTAGCTTCGGAAAGGGGGAGACGAGGTATTCCCTCCGGCTAATCCCCATGGGCGGCTATGTCCAGATGGAGGGCGAGGATGAGGCGAGCGCCGACGAGCGGGCATTTAACAATAAGCCCGTATGGAAGCGCATCCTCGTTGTGATTGCGGGCGCGGTGATGAATATCATCCTGGGCCTTGTGCTCGTCGCCATTCTGCTCACCCAGCAGAATCTGGTGGGGACGACGCAGATCGCGGGTTTTCATGAAAACGCAACCAGCCAGGCCAGCGGACTACGGGCGGGCGACGTGATTACGCATATCAACGGCACCTCCGTCTGGTCGGATCGGGATATCAGCTTTCTCATGGCGCGGGATAAGGACGGTGTGATCGATTTTACCGTCAAACGTGACGGTAAAAAGACCGAACTCAAAAACGTCAAATTCGCCACGCGCGAGGTGGACGGTCAAACGGTCATCACCTTCGATTTCATCATCATCGGCGAAAACAAAACCTTTTGGAATGTATTAAAAACCTCCTTCTTGGAAACTGCTTCGATGGCGCGGCTCGTGTGGCTGAGCCTGTTTGACCTTGTGACAGGGCGCTTCGGCCTGAGCGACCTTGCAGGGCCGGTCGGCACGGTGAGCGTGATCGCCGAGGCGACGACCTCCGGCGGGTTCCTCAACGCGCTGTCGCTGATGGCGTTTATCACGATCAATATCGGCGTATTCAATCTGCTGCCGATCCCCGGATTGGATGGCGGCAGGCTCTTTTTCCTGATCATTGAGGGCATCCGCAGAAAACCTGTCAACCCGAAGCGTGAGGGCATGATTCATGCGGTTGGACTTGTGCTGATGTTTGCGTTGATTGCAGTGGTAACATTTAACGATATTTTGCGGCTCATCCGCGGTGGATGACGTAACTGCCGCTTTTTCCATGAGAAAGGAATGACATACGATGGAGCGAAGGCAAAGCCGGGCCGTTTTTGCGGGCGGCGTGCAGATCGGCGGGGGGGCGCCGGTGAGTGTGCAGTCTATGCTCAACGTCCCTGCGCATGATATCGAGGGAAATGTTGATCAGGCGAAGGCATTATATGAGGCCGGTTGTGAGATCATCCGCGCTGCGGTGCCGGATCTGGACGCGGTGCCATTGATCCCGGCTTTGAAAAAGGCGGTGCCCGTGCCGGTTGTGGCGGATATCCATTTCGATTACCGCATCGCCCTTGCCTGTGTGGAGGCGGGGGTGGATAAAATCCGCATCAATCCCGGCAATATCGGCTCGGACGAGCGGGTCAAGGCTGTGGCCGACGCCTGCAAGGCGCACGGGATTCCGATCCGCATCGGCGTCAACAGTGGTTCTCTTGAGAAGGAAATCCTTGCAAAATATGGCGCGCCGACAGCGCAGGCGCTTGCGGAGAGTGCGATGTACCATGTGCGTCTGCTGGAAAAGTGCGATTTTCATGATATTGTGATCTCCATCAAATCCTCCGATGTGCAGCGGATGGTGGAGGCGTATGAAACCGTCGCAACGCAGTGCGATTATCCACTGCATCTCGGCGTGACGGAGGCAGGTACCGCCCGCATGGGGCTGATCAAATCGAGCGCCGGCATCGGTTCGCTGCTGCTGCACGGCATCGGCGATACGATCCGTGTTTCCCTGACGGATGCGCCAGTCAATGAGGTCTATGCGGGCTTCGACATCCTCAAGGCTGTGGGCCTGAAGAAGGATGCGCCCACGCTCGTTTCCTGCCCGACCTGCGGGCGTACGAAGATCGATCTGATTGGCCTGGCCGCCCAGGTGGAGGAGCGGCTGCGGGATTGCCGCAAGCCGATCAAGGTGGCGGTCATGGGCTGCGCGGTCAACGGCCCAGGCGAAGCGCGAGAGGCGGATATCGGCGTAGCAGGCGGCGACGGCTGCGGCCTACTTTTCAAAAAGGGCGAGATCATCCGCAAGGTGCCGGAGGATCAGATTCTGGACGAGCTGATGCGGGAAATCGGGAAGCTTTGAAAAGCGCAGACGTAAAACGAAACATATAGGAGTAACCATGCAGAAGGATCGTTTTTTGGCCCTGTTTGGGGATTACATAGAAGAGCATATCAGGCAGGATCTTTCCGATGGTCAGGTTCTGTCTGTTGTCATTGAGAAGGAAGCGCGTACGCTGGATGTCGAGGTGAATTTTGACGCCGTCTTCCCGGAGGAAACGCTGGAGGCGGCGCAGCGCTCGATTCGGACGCTGATGCGGCTTCAGGCTGTGACAATCGAGCCATATTTTCCAAAGGAAGCGTTTTCAGAAGCGTATTTCCCGCATATGGTGCGGGCGCTCCGGCGGGAAAACGCTGCGGCGAACGGCTTTTTAAATGATGCGACGGCACGCCTGGAGGAGAATGTGTTCACCATCACCCTCACGCATGGCGGCGCGGATATCCTGAGGGATACGGGCTGCGACGCCTTCCTGCGCGCGCTGGTGCAGAAGCGGTTCGGCGTGGCCGTTGAGATCCGGTTCGACGGCGAGTTGATCGTCACGCCTGAGGCCCCGGCCTTCGTCAAAATGCAGGAGCAGGCGGATGCGCAGCAGAAAGCGGAGCGGGAAGCTGCCAAACGCAAGGCGGAAGGGGATAAGCTGAAAGGCGAGCACAAGATGTACGACGGCCTGCCGCTTTATCTCGAAACCGCGCGGGAGATTCTCGGCCGCCCGGTCCGTAATAAGCCGGTGCCGATTCGCGATCTCAACCCGGAGGACGGGACGGTCACGGTTTGGGGAGACGTGTTCGGCTATGAATCGAAGGAGACGAGGGACGGCAGAAGCCTCATCATCTCCTTTCACATCACCGACTACACCGGCTCCTACACGGTGAAGATTTTTGATGAGAAAGAAAATGCCGCAAGGGTCGATCAGGCCATCAAGGATGGGATGACGGTGCTGGTGCGCGGCAGCGTCAGCTACGATAAATACTTCCGCGATTATGCGATCCGGCCGCTCTCCATCATGAGCGTCCAGAAGGAAAAGAAGATGGATGATGCGCCGGTCAAGCGCGTAGAGCTCCATCTGCACACCAAAATGAGCGCGATGGACGGCGTGTCCGATTGCTCGGCGCTCATCAAGCGCGCTGCTGAGTGGGGGCATAAGGCCGTTGCCATTACGGATCACGGCGTTGCGCAGGCGTTCCCGGAGGCGATGAATACCGCTGCAGCGACGGGGATCAAGGTGATCTACGGCGTGGAAGGCTATTTCGTCAACGATATGGTGCCGATCGTTACCGGCCGGGAGGATACACCGTTCGACGGTGAATTTATCGTTTTCGATATCGAGACCACAGGCTTCAACGCACAGGACGACCGCATCACGGAAATCGGCGCGGTGCGCGTAAAGGGCGGGAAAATCCTTGATTCCTTCGATACCTTTGCCAATCCAGAAATGCCGATCCCGGCGCGCATTACAGAACTGACCGGCATCACGGACGAGATGGTCAAGGACGCGCCAGACGAGGAAGCGGCGGTGCGCGCCTTTTTCTCCTTCTGCGGGGACGCGGCTACGCTTGTGGCACACAACGCATCCTTTGATACCGGGTTTATCCGCGCGGTCTGTGCACGGCACAAGATCGAATACGACTATACCCATATTGATACCGTCCCGATGAGCCGCTCGCTCTTAAAGGGGCTGAAGAATTATAAGCTCGATACGGTTGCGAAATATTTGAAGCTGGAGGATTTCAACCATCACCGCGCCTGTGACGATGCAAAAATCCTGGCGGATATCTTTGTGATCCTTCTGGACGAAGCGCGCAAGGTGGGCAAGATCGAATCGATTGACCTGCTCAATACCGCGCTCTCCGAGGTGGATCCCAAAAAGCTGCGCTCCTATCACCAGATCATCCTGGTGAAGAACCTGACGGGGCTGAAAAATCTCTACCGGCTGATCTCGATGTCCCACCTGAAGTATTTCTACCGCCAGCCGCGTATCCCGAAGAGCGAGCTGATTAAATACCGCGAGGGGCTTTTGATCGGCAGCGCTTGCGAGGCGGGTGAGCTCTACCGCGCTGTGCTCGACGGAAGGCCTTGGGACGAGCTAAAATCAATCGCTTCGTTTTACGATTATCTGGAAATCCAGCCCAAGGGCAACAACGCCTTCCTCGTGCGGGAGGGCCGTGTCAGCGGCGACAAGCAGCTCGAGGAGATCAATAAGACGATTTTAAAGCTTGGCGATGAGCTGGGCAAAATGGTCGTCGCCACTTGCGACGTCCATTTCCTAGACCCGGGCGATGAAATTTTCCGCCGCATCCTCATGGCTGGGCAGGGCTTTACCGATGCGGACAACCAGGCGCCGCTCTACCTGCGCACCACGCAGGAGATGCTCGACGAATTTGACTACCTCGGCGAGCGGGCCTATGAGGTGGTCGTGGAAAATCCGAATAAAATTGCGGACATGGTAGACGTGATGCGCCCATTCCCGGAGGGCAACTTCCCGCCGAATATCCCCGGCGCGAAGGAGGAACTGCGCGAAATCTGCTGGACGAACTGCAAGAAGATATATGGCGACCCCGTCCCTCAATACGTGGCCGACCGCCTCACGCGCGAGCTCGATTCCATTATCGAGCACGGTTTTGCCGTTCTCTATATCATCGCGCAGAAGCTGGTGAAAAACTCCGAGGATCATGGCTATCATGTCGGCTCCCGGGGCTCCGTCGGCTCGTCGTTCGTAGCGACGATGGCGGGTATCTCCGAAGTGAACCCCCTTGCGCCGCACTACGTCTGCCCGCAGTGCTGCCACAGTGAATTCTTCACCGACGGCTCTGTCGGCTCCGGCTACGACCTGCCGCCCAAGGATTGCCCGCACTGCGGCATCCCTATGAAGCGCGACGGGCATGAAATCCCGTTTGAAACCTTCCTCGGCTTTAACGGCGATAAGGAGCCGGATATCGACCTGAACTTCTCCGGCGAGTTCCAGGCCCAATCCCACCGCTATACGGAGGAGCTCTTTGGCCCGCAGAACGTTTTCAAAGCGGGCACGATCTCCACCGTCGCGGAGAAAACGGCCTACGGCTTTGTCAAAAAGTATACAGAGGAGCGGGGCATCATCCTGCACAAGGCCGAGGAGGAGCGCCTTGCGCGCGGTTGCACCGGCGTCAAACGCACCACAGGCCAGCACCCGGGCGGTATGGTCGTTGTGCCGAATGACCACGAGGTCTATGAGTTCACGCCCGTCCAGCACCCGGCGGACGACGCGGACAAAGGCTCCGTCACCACGCATTTCGACTTCCACGCGCTGCACGATACGCTTTTAAAGCTTGACGAGCTCGGGCACGATGTGCCCACGCTCTATAAGCATCTGGAGGATATGACGGGCATCCCGGTGATGGATGTCGATATCTGCGATCGCAAAATCATCGAGCTGTGCACCAGCCCGGAGCCGCTCGGCGTGACGGCGGAGGACATCGGCTGGCCGACGGGAACGCTCTCCATCCCGGAGATGGGCACGAATTTCGTGTGCGGCATGCTCATGGAGGCAAAGCCGAAGACCTTTTCTGATCTTTTGCAGATTTCCGGCCTGTCGCACGGCACGGACGTATGGCTCGGCAACGCGCAGGAGCTGATCAAAAACGGCACCTGCACGATCTCGGAGGTCATCGGTACACGTGACAGCATCATGACCTATCTGATGCATAAGGGTGTAGAGCCTGGCATGGCGTTCAAAATCATGGAGATCGTCCGAAAGGGCAAGGCGCCCAAGCTCCTCACAGATGAGCACAAGCAGGCTATGCGGGATAACAACGTGCCGGAATGGTATATCGACTCCTGCCTGAAGATCAAATACATGTTCCCCAAGGCGCACGCCGCGGCCTATGTCAGCGCCGCGCTGCGGCTGGGCTGGTATAAGATCTATCGGCCGCTGGAATATTACGCGGCGCTGCTCACCGTGCGCGGCGGCGACCTGGACGCGGTTTCCGCTGTGGCGGGCCGCGCGGCGGTCAAGCGCAAGATGGATGAGCTCACTGCCAAGGGGAAAGACGCCTCCGCCAAGGAGGAGGATCAGCTCACGATCCTGCAGATCGTCAACGAAATGCTCGCGCGCGGCATCGAGTTTTTGCCCGTCGACCTCTACAAATCCGACGCGACCGTTTATCAGATCGAGGAGGGCAAAATCCGCCTGCCGTTTCTTGCGCTGAAAGGCACGGGCGAGAGCGCAGCGAAAAGCCTTGCCGCCGCGCGGGATGACGGGCAGGGCCCGTTCATCTCCTGTGACGATTTGCGCAACCGCTCCGGCGTTTCCAGCAGCGTGATGACGATGCTGGGCGAGGCCGGTGCGCTTACCGGGCTGCCGGAGAGCAGCCAGATGAGTTTATTTGGATAAGGAAAGGCTGTGAATAGCGATGAACGATTACAAACAGAAAGCCGTTATGCCCTTCCATTCCGGGAACGGACTGGGCTGCAACTATTACCGGATTCCCGCCATGATCACCTCGCGGCAGGGCGTGACCATTGCCGCGATGGACGCGCGCTTCGGCGGAACGCATGATTCCCCCAATAAGCTCGACACGGCGCTCTGTACCAGCAGCGACAGCGGAAAGACCTGGTCCAAGCCCATCCTACCGTTTCATTTCAGGGATTATGAGGACGCTTCCGCCGTATTGAAACCCAATGGCGCGCTGTGCACGAAAAAAAGCGCATCGACAATCGACCCCTGCCTTCTGGAGGATGCGCAGACTGGCCGCATTTTTCTGCTGGTCGATCTATTCCCCGGCGGCTTCGGCTCTCCGCAGGCAAAAACGGGGACGGGCTATGTGGAAATCGACGGCGAGCAATGCTTGCTTCTTCGGAAGAAGGGGAGTCGAGAATTTCAGTATTTCGTCCGTCCTGACGGCATCGTCTGCACGATGGACAGAAAGGAAACGCCGTATTCCCTCAATGACGAATATGAACTGCTGGAAAACGGAAAGCCCCTGACGGTCTGCCAGCGGCGCGTGCAGTATGTCGGGCCGTTTGTATTAAACAAACGAACAGGCGTGCAGGTGCCGATGAATGTGTTCTATGCGGATGCCCTGTTCTGCGTTGCGCTGACCTCCTACCTGTTCCTGCGCTACAGCGACGACCAGGGAAAAACCTGGTCGAAGCCGATTTCGATCAATCCCATGGTCAAGGAGCAGAGAATGCGCGTGTTGGTCACAGGCCCCGGCTGCGGCATCCAGCTAAAGGGCGGGGCACATGCGGGCCGGCTACTCTTCCCGGTATACAACGTGACCAAAGGCTTCCGCACGCAAGAGTGCATGACGATTTACAGCGACGATCACGGCGGGACTTGGACGCTGGGCGGCGGGCCGCGCTTTAACAGTTCCATTGGTATGATGAGTGAATCGCAGCTCGTGGAACTGCCAGACGGCAGCGTGCAGGTCTTTGCACGTACAAAGGCGGGGAAAATCGCCACGGCGCACAGCGCGGACGGCGGCGAATCCTTTGAAAACGGCAAACTCGTGCCGGAACTTCCGCTGACCGGCGGCGCCGGATGCCAAGTGTCTGCGCTGGGTTACGATGGCCTCATCGACGGCAAGCCAGCCGTGCTCATTTCCGCGCCGGCCGGATCGCCGCGCAAAAACGGCATGATTCATATCGGCCTCATTGCGCAGAGCGGGAATCAGGAGATGCCATATACCTTTGACTGGAACTATCGCTTTGAGGTGACAGACTGTAAAACCGATTTTGCGTATTCCTGCCTGACGCAGCTGCCCAATGGCGAGATCGGCATCCTCTATGAGCAGGATAATACGCCGCAGACAATCGACACCACCTATTTTCAATCCTTTTCGATGGATGCATTGATGCACAAATAAGCAGCTTTATCAATAAAATAGAAGAAAGCCGCAGGCGAGGAAGGCCTGCGGTTTTCTTCTTATCGGATGGGGTTTATGAATCGCCGGACGCTAAGAAAGGGGGAGAGAAAAGCTGTCCGGACGCATGTCAGAAGAACTTGCCGATCATGGAGAAGAAATTTTAAAAAAGTCGGCAGAGAGATGCGAAAATAGAAACAGGCGCATGGCAATCATGAAAAGATGGACGACGTTATCGGAGCAATCGAAAGGCACAGCTCACCTTGGCAGAGCAGGTCGAGCAAGTGTTATCAATACCGCGCATCCTCCCAAACGAAACTGTTATAACCCCTGGGAAAAATAATAGACGCCGGAAACACATTTATTTTTTATCAAACAGTGTGTTGATCATTTTTACTATTTCTATTATAATAATTTTAAAAACTGCTGTCACGCATCAGATTTTCACGTTTCGTCCGATATTCAACAATAGATTCGAAATTGTTGCGCAATGGGGGAGAAAAATAAATATGATGAAAGCGAATTCACAGGACAGACGTGTCAAGAGGACCAAAACATTGCTTCAAAAGACGCTGGTGGAGCTCATGCTTGAAAAGGAGGTCAGCCAGATTTCCGTCAAGGAGCTGACGCAAAGAGCGGATGTAAACAGAAGCACCTTTTATCTGCATTATCTGGATATCTACGATATGCTCGAGCAGATGGAGAATGAATTTGTTGGAAGGGTGAAGGGCTTTTTTTGTGATTATTTCAATCCGCTTCCTACCTCGCCGCCAATTACGCTGTTCCTTCAGATTTCCCAGTGGCTCGAGCGGGATAAGGAGTATTATGTCAAGCTGCTGCGGGGGACGGCGGCCGCGCAGCTTTTGGAAAAGCTGCGTGTGCAGATTGTAGACGAATTCCTCCACATTCTGTATACGATCTTTCAGGAGGAGAATTCACTTGATCTGCGCACCCGCGTTAATTTTATCGTGTCCGGTACCATCGGCGTGCTGCGTATGTGGGTGACGGAGGAAAATACCGGTTCCCTGCTGGAGTTATCCAGGACGATTGAGGATCTGCTGGAAAACGGCAGCATTCAGGATTATCCGCAGAAGCTGCTTCTACACTATCCGGGGCGGTTGGGAATGCAAAAGAATCAGCAAAAGGGTTGACATAGCATTTTTTAATATGATATCATGCTATCACGCTAAAGCAAAAGGGGGCCGTCATTTTGGCAATCAGACGATATGAGCGCGCCACGCCCGAGGGGACGCGCGACCTGCTTTTTGAGGAATGTGCGGCGCGCCGTGAGGTGGAGAGTACGCTTTCCCGCCTGTTCAAGGCGCGCGGCTATAATCGCGTAATTACGCCTACTTTAGAATTCTTTGACGTGTTTGACCGGGAGAGCGCCGGTATGCCGCTGGAAACGCTCTATAATGTGACGGATGCGCGCGGCAGGCTGATGGTTCTCCGGCCGGATAATACGCTGCCGATTGCACGCATCGCGGCGACGCGCCTGCGGGACGAGACCATCCCGCTCCGGCTTTTTTATTCACAAAATGTCTTCCGGCGCAATCCAGGCCTGACCGGACGCAGGGACGAGTCGGCGCAGAGCGGCATCGAACTCATCGGCGCATCCGGCCTGCGGGCGGATCTGGAGATTCTCACGACCGCCGTTGACGCGCTCGAGCAGTGCGGCGCCCCGGATTTCCGCATTGAGATTGGCCATGCCGGTTTTTCCGGTGCCCTGTTTCAGGCGCTGGAGGCGGATGAAACGCTCCGGGAGGAGATTGCAGAGCTGATTGAAATGAAGAACTACGCCGCTCTCAACGATGCGCTCGATCAGGCAGGCGATACGCAGGTCGCCCGTGCGATCCGTAGGCTGCCGCGCCTGTTCGGCGGCGAGGAAGTTCTGGATGAGGCAGCTGCCCTGTACGACGATCAAAGGGCTTTGGAACCGCTTTCCTATCTGCGGAACATATACCGGCTGCTGATGCAGCTTGGCTTACAAAATAAGGTGAATATCGACCTGGGGCTTGTCCACCGCGGGAATTATTATACGGGCGTCGTCTTCCGTGGCTATATCGAGGGTTTGGGTGTTACAGTGCTCTCCGGCGGGCGGTATGACGGCCTGCTCGGCGAGTTTGGGAGCCCTATGCCTGCCACCGGATTCGGCGTGGAGGTGGATGCGCTCGCCTGCGCCATGTGCGCGCGGGGCGATGCCGCAGCGCCGAAAGCGGTCGACGTGCTGGTCTTTGGGGTTGATGGCTGTGAGGTGCGCGCTCTCTCCTATGCGCGTTCCTTAAACGAGCAGGGGCTCGTGTGTGAAAACTGCGTGCTCGATTCCGCCGAAGCAGCGCGTGATTACGCCGCTCGCAAGGGGATCGGGCGGCTTGACGTCGTTAAGGCCGAGAGCGTGGAGATCATCACCGTGAACGGTACGGAAGGGGGCGTGGCGCAATGAGGCCGATCCGAATTGCTCTGACCAAGGGCAGGCTCGAGAAAATGAGTGTGCAGCTCTTTACAAGGATGGGGCTTGACTGCACTGCGCTTATCGAAAAAGGGAGGCGGCTGATCCTGCCGGTAGGGCCCTATGAAGCGGTGCTCGCCAAGGCCGCGGATGTGATCACCTATATCGAGCACGGTGTGTGCGAGATCGGCATCGTCGGCAAGGATACAATTGTGGAAAACGGCACGAGCTTTTACGAGGTGACGGATCTCGGCTTCGGGCGCTGCCGGTTTGCGCTGGCGGGCCCTGCGGCAAAGGATTTTTTCAGCGGCCACAACGTCAAGCGCATCGCCACGAAATATCCAAAGGTGGCCCGTTCCTATTTTGAAAGCAAGGGTATGGATGTGCAGATTATCAAGATCGAGGGCTCTGTGGAGCTCGCGCCCCTGCTGGGCCTTGCGGACGCGATCGTCGATATTGTGGAGACAGGCACCACCCTGAAGGAAAACGGGTTGGAAGTGATTGAAGAGATCATGCCGGTCTCCGCGCGCGTGATCGTCAACATGGCGAGCATGAAGCTGCGCCGCGAGGAAATCGAAACATTTTTGGAGCAGGTAGAACAGGCGAAGGAGGAATTGCAATGATCCCGATTACCCGCGCTGACGGAAAGGCGGAGCAGAAGCTCATCCGGCAGCTCAAAGCACGCAGCGGAGAGGTCGACCGCAAGGTGACCGCCGCCGTGACGGCGATTCTCGATAATGTCCGTCAAAATGGCGACCGCGCCGTGGAAAATTATACGCTCCAGTTCGACGGGCATCTGCCGGAGCATCTTCTGATCGAGCGCCCTGAAATGGAGGCGGCGCTCGACCAGTGTGATTCCAAATTTGTCTATGCCCTTTATCAGGCCGCCGCCAATATCCGCGATTTTCACGAGCGGCAGAAGCGGCAGAGCTTTCTCAACACGCTGAATAATGGCGTGATTTTGGGCCAGCGCGTGCGCGGTCTCAAGCGTGTCGGCCTCTATGTGCCGGGCGGCACGGCGGCCTACCCGTCGTCCGTCCTGATGAACGCGATCCCCGCAAAGATCGCGGGTGTGGAGGAGCTCATTATGGTTACGCCCCCGGCAAAGGACGGGAGCGCAAATCCGGATATCCTTGCGGCCGCGGCTGTTGCGGGCGTCGACCGGATTTACCTGATCGGCGGCGCGCAGGCGGTGGCGGCGCTCGCCTACGGCACAGAAACGGTACCGCGTGTCGACAAAATCGTCGGCCCTGGCAATATCTATGTCGCTACGGCGAAGCGGCTGCTCTACGGCACAGTGGATATTGATATGGTCGCGGGGCCGAGCGAGATTCTGATCGTCGCGGATGAGACGGCGAAGCCCGCCTTTCTCGCGGCGGACCTGATGTCCCAGGCCGAGCATGATGTGCTGGCCTCCGCTATCTTGCTGACCACCAGCGAGCGGATTGCCAGAGAGACGGTCGCCGCGCTCAAGCAGCAGGTGCGCTCGCTCTCCCGCCGCAAAATTATCGAGCAGTCTCTGCTGGACTACGGCGCGGTGATTGTCTGCCAGACGCTTGATGAAGCGATCGGCTTTGCCAATGAGCTGGCGCCCGAGCATCTGGAATTGTGTGTGGAACATCCGATGGAATACATCGGCCGGATCGACAACGCCGGTTCTGTATTCCTCGGCAATTATTCTCCCGAGCCGCTGGGCGATTACTACGCGGGGCCGAACCACGTTTTGCCCACGAGCGGGACGGCGCGCTTCTTCTCCCCGCTGGGTGTGGACAGCTTTGTGAAAAAATCGAGCTTTCTCTATTATACGGAGGCCGCCCTGCGCGAGGCGAAGGACGATATCGTCAAGCTCGCGGAAACGGAAGGGCTGACCGCCCATGCAAATTCCATCAAAGTGAGGTTTTGACCGTGGCATTTGCCCTCAATAATAAAATCAAAGCCCTGACTCCTTATGACCCGATCTGCGGGGAATATCCGATCCGGCTGGACGCCAACGAATCCTATATCCCGTTTCCCGATGAAATCCGCGCAGAGATGGAGCGGGCGCTGGCAGACGTTGCGCTCAACCGCTATCCGGATCCGTATGCGGAGAAGGTCTGCAGCCTGTTTGCCGCTTTTTATGGGATCTCGCCTGCACTTGTCACGGCGGGCGATGGCTCGGACGAGCTTATTTCCATCATTATGAGCGCCTTCCTGCAAAAAGGGGATAAAGTGCTTACCCTTGCGCCCGATTTTTCGATGTACCGCTTTTACACCGGCATCGTCGAATGCCCATGCGTAACGATGGAGAAGAACGCGGACTTCACCATTGATCCGCAGCGGGTGATCGACACGGCGAGAAATGAGCAGGTGCGGCTGATTGTATTTTCCAACCCCTGTAACCCAACCTCCGTAGGCCTTGCCGCGGACGATGCGCGTAAAATCATCCGCGGGACGGACGCGCTGGTGGTGCTGGACGAGGCGTATATGGAGTTCTGGGATCAATCTCTGCTGGGCGAGGCGGCGCAGTATGACAATCTCATCCTCCTGCGCACCTGCTCCAAGGCGATCGGCCTTGCGGGCATCCGGCTGGGCTTTGCCGTGGCGAATGAAACGCTCACGCGCGTGATTCGCAGCGTCAAATCTCCGTATAACGTCAATTCCGTCTCGCAGGCGCTCGGCTGTGTTGCGTTTTCCCACCCGGAGCAGTTGAAGCGCAATATTGAGCGGCTCATTGAATCGCGAGAGGCACTTTACGGCCTGTTTCAGTCGCTTGCCGCCGATTTCCCTGGCAAAGTAAAGGTGGTGCGGCCTGTCACCAATTTTATCTGGGCGAAATGCGAGCGGGCGGGCGAGCTGTTTGAAGCGCTTAAAAAACAGGGGATCATTGTGCGATGCATGGGCGAATACCTGCGCGTGACCGCCGGGCGCAACCATGAAAACCAAAAGGTGGCGGATGCGCTCCGCGCCTTCTACACAGAAAACGAATCCGATTGAATTGCGGAGAAAGGATGTCATCCATATGCGGACTTCGGAACAGATGCGCAGCACCAAGGAGACACGCGTGACCGTGCGCCTCGCGCTCGACGGCGGCGACGTCGCGATCGATACGGGGATCGGCTTTTTTGACCATATGCTGCAGGCCTTTGCCGTGCACGGCGGCTTCGGGCTGGAGGTGGCCGTCAAGGGCGATCTCGAGGTGGACTGCCACCATACGATCGAGGATACGGGCATCGTGCTGGGCAGGGCGTTCTGTGAGGCGCTCGGCGATAAAAGCGGGATCGCGCGGTACGGCAGCTTTCTCATCCCGATGGATGAAACGCTCGCCTCGGCGGCAGTAGATGTCAGCGGGCGGCCCTTCCTTGTGTTCAACGCCACGTTTCCGGAGGAGCGCGTCGGCGGGTTCGACACCTGTATGTGCGGCGAATTCTTCCGCGCGTTTGCCATGAACGCGGGGATTACGCTGCATCTGAATGTGCCCTACGGCGGCAATTCCCACCATCAGATCGAGGCGCTTTTCAAGGCTGCGGCCCATGCGCTCTCGCAGGCGGTGGCCGAAAACGGCAAGGGGACGCTCTCAACAAAGGGCACGCTGGAATAAACAGATGTCAGAAAAAGGGGTTTTGTTATGCTGATTTTTCCCGCGATCGATATCAAAAACGGGGCCTGTGTGCGGCTGTATCAGGGCGAGCTCGCCACCGCTGAGCAGGTAGCTGACAGCGCTCTGGAGGCAGCGAAAAGCTTCCGGGCGGCGGGTGCGGAATGGGTGCATATGGTCGACCTCGACGGAGCAGTCGAGGGTGCGCGCAAAAATACCGGCGTTTTTCTGGAGGTCGCCCGTGAGAGCGGGCTGAAGGTGGAGGTCGGCGGCGGCATCCGTACGATAGCGGATATCGATTTTTATCTGGAAAATGGGATTTCTCGCGTCATCCTCGGCTCCGTCGCTCTGCGCGACGCATCGCTTGTGCGGGAGGCTGTGGCGGCCTACGGAGAGAAAATTGCCGTAGGCATCGACGCGCGCGATGGGATGGTCGCAGCCGAGGGCTGGGTTGAAACGAGCACGGTCAGCGATGTGGAGCTTGCCCGCCGCATGGAACAGGCGGGCGTGCGGTGCCTGATCTGCACCGATATCGCGCGGGACGGCATGCTCTCCGGGCCGAATATCGGGCAGCTTACCCGGATCCAGCAGGCGGTCGGATGCGATCTCGTCGCAAGCGGCGGTGTAACGGATCTCAGCGATATCATTGCCCTGCGGGATTGCGGCCTCTATGGCGCGATCTGTGGGCGTTCGATTTACAAGGGGACACTGGATTTACGCCAGGCCATTCAGATAGCAGATGACAGACAATAGACGTCAGACTGTGGCGGCACGATGCGCAAATATGCAGTTAAAAAATTGCATCAGTGCGAAACGCATCAAACGCTTTGCCGCCTGTTGTGGGGTCTGAAGTCTTTTTCAGAAGGGAGTTTTTTGCTTGGATTTATCCCAATATTTTGTCAAGAGCGAGTTGATCCCCGCCATTATCGTCGAAGAGGAGACGAATGAGGTGCTCATGCTCGCTTATATGAATCTGGAATCCCTTGCCAAAACGATGGAAACAGGGTATACTTGGTTTTACAGCCGTTCGCGCCAGAAGCTCTGGAACAAGGGTGAAACTTCCGGCCATACGCAGAAGGTCCTTTCCATCCGCGCGGATTGCGACGACGATACGCTGCTCATCACCGTGCGCCAGACGGGCCCCGCCTGCCACACGGGCAGCCACTCTTGTTTTTTTAAAACCATCTGGGAGGAACAATAATCCATGCAGGATGTTTTTCAGGAATTATACGACGTGATCCTTGACCGCAGGTTAAACCCGCAGGAGGGCTCCTATACCTGCTATCTCTTCGAGAAGGGCACGGATAAGATCTTAAAGAAGGTGGCGGAGGAATCCGGCGAGACGATCATCGCCGCCAAAAACGGCGTGAAGGAAGATACCGTCGCGGAGATTGGCGATCTGCTCTTCCACCTGCTGGTGCTCATGGCGAATGAGGGTATCGACGTCTCTGACGTTACACAGGAGCTTGCCCGCCGCCGGCAGAAATCCGGCAATCTCAAGCAGTTCCATCAGGTGGATAAAAACACGTGACCGGCCGCAGAATAAAACCGTTCCATCTCTTGCTGCGAGGTGTGCTCCATGGATCAGTCAAAGGGGATATTTAAGCCGCGCGAGTGGTATCGGCTCGATAATGCGGCCAAGATTTTTCCAGGGCAGAATACCCAGAAGTGGTCGAATATTTTTCGCCTCTCCGTTGTGCTGCGGGAAAAAATTGATCCCGCAGTGCTTGAGCAGGCCGTCATTATGGCGCTCCCGCGTTTTCCCTGCTTCAATGTCAGGATGCGCAGGGGCTTCTTTTGGCATTACCTTGAAAAGAACGACCGCTTGGCCCCTCCGATCCAGCCGGATATCCAAAACCCCTGCCACCGCGTCAACTGGCGGGAGAATAACCGCTTTCTGTTCCGCGTTTATTATCATGAAAAACGGATATCCATCGATTTTTACCATGCGCTCAGCGACGCCTACGGCGCGTCCCGGCTGCTCAATACGATCACAGCCCAGTATCTGCGCCTGATGGGGCATGTGATTCCGCCGGGTGAGAGCGTGCTCGATCTCAACGAGCGGCCCACGCAGGATGAGATCAGCGATCCCTTCAAGCGTTTTGCCTCCTCCAAAGCTGCGCCGCGGCATAAGGTGAATAAATTCGCCTACCACGCAAAGGGCACGCGCATGCCTGCGCACATGGTCAATATCACCACCGGCTATATGCCCGTTGACGCGATCAAAAAAAAGGCAAAGGAGTTTGGTGTGACGATCACGGAATTCGTGGCGGCTCTGCTGCTGGATGTGCATTACCGCAAGCAGCTCGAGGAGCACCGGGGGCGTGGGAAGCTCAAGGATGTCAGCGTCCAGATCCCCGTCAACCTGCGCAACTCCTTTCCAACGAAAACGTTGCGCAATTTTTCGCTCTGCTACTCTGCACGCATCGATCCCAATATGGGGGAATATACGTTTGAGGAGATCGTCCGGCAGGTGTCCCTTTACCTGCGCTATGTGAATAACCCGAAAGAGCTCAATGCCATGATGTCAAGTAATCTAAAGCTTGAATCGAATCCGTTCATGCGCTTTCTGCCGCTTCCTGTGAAAGATTTCTTCATTGGCCTGTCGTTTCTCATCACGGGCGAAAAGGCGACGAGTGTGCTGATCTCCAATCTCGGCATTGTCCGGGTGCCGGAGGAGATGGAGCCGTATATCGACCGCTTTGTGCTCATGACCGGGCCGGGCAGGCGCAGCGGCTCGCGCTGCGCCGCGGTCAGCTTTCAAAATACCTTTGCGCTGACCTTTGCCAATATCTATCGGGAGAGCGATATCGAGCGAGCGTTTTTTACCCGCCTTGTGAAAATGGGCGTTCATGTAAAGATCGAAAGCAACCGGGAATGAGTTTGCTCATACGGCCGTCTCGGTGCGGCGTCAGGAGGTGTCCATTTCTTGTCCTATTGTGTCAATTGCGGTGTTGAACTCGACGACAGCGCAAAAAAATGCGCGCTGTGCGGCGCGCCGGTGCTCAACCCCTATCTCGACGAACCGGATCAGGCTCTTCCGGCGCCCTATCCGGACCGACTGGTGCTCCCGGAAGGGACGAACCGGCGGTATATCGCCTTCCTTGTCTCTATGGTGCTGCTGATTCCCAATCTGATCTGCGGAGTGGCGAACCTGCTGATTCTCGACAGCGGCATCTGGTCGGTGTATATCGTATCGGCCAGCCTGCTGTTCTGGGTGTTCTTTATTGTGCCGTTTTTAATGGAAAAGCCGCATCCGTATCTGTTATGGCTGCTGGACACGATGGCAGGGACGCTGTATACCTGGTTGTTCTACCTTGTCGGCTGGGGGCCGCGCGGCTGGTTTTTGCGCCTGGGCCTGCCGTTGATTCTGGGGCTTGCGGTCATCGTGCTGTTTATGATCTCCTGGCTGAGCCGCAAGCGACGCGACTGGCCTCATGTTTCTATCGCTGTGCTGGCGGAGATCACCTTATACGCCATCTATGCCGATGTGCTGTTCAGCCTGTATCAAAATACGGGGAGGCCCTTGCAGTATTCGCTGGTGATCGCGGTCTGCTGCCTTGCGCTGATGGCGTTTTTTATCGCTGTGGCGCGCAATAAGCGCCTGCGCGCGTGGCTCTCCCGCAAGTTTTTCTATTAGGTCTGTTGCGTTGCGACAATATCATAAAAAAGGACGGTTCAGGATGATGAAAGCGAAAACAATGGCGGCCCTCGCCGCTCTGACAGCAGGCGCAGCCGCGGGCGGCGCCTATCTCAAGAAGAAACATATTTGCCCACTCTGTGTTGCCAAAAAGCTGATTGCACAGACGCAGCTGCATGTGACTGCCACCAAGCATTACGACAACGGTGTGGCGCTGACTCCGCCCATGGGCTGGTCGAGCTGGAATACCTTCCGGCAGAAGATCGACGAGCAGATCATCCGCGAGACGGCCGCCGCCATGAAGACCTCCGGATTGGTGGAAGCGGGATACCAGTATCTCAATCTGGACGACTGCTGGCAATCCTCCATCCGTGATGAGGAAGGGCGGCTGCAGGGGGATCTCACCAATTTCCCGAGCGGAATGAAGAAGCTGGTGGAGGATGTAAACGCACAGGGGATGAAGCTCGGCCTCTACACCTCCAACGGTACGCTTACCTGTGAGGATCTGCCCGCCTCCCTCGGCCATGAGGAGACGGACGCGCGCACACTGGCGGAGTGGGGCGTGGAGTATTTCAAATATGATTTCTGCCACAATGTGCAGATTCCGACGAAAGCGCCCTGCATCGATCAAATCCTGATCGGCAAAGCGGGCGATCGGGACAAGCTCGTCATCCAGGCGGAGGATGCTCTATTGGAGGGCCGCGCGTGTGTCGTGGAGGACAAAGCGCTCGACAGCGGCAAGTATGTGGCGGGCCTGGATGCGAATCAAGGCTCCATTACCTTCCGGGATGTCATCGTGGAGGAAGCGGGTGAATATGTGCTGACCATCGGCCTGCGCAAAAAGGATAACGTGGCAAAATTCTGCATGGTCACGGTCAACGGGATGGACAAATACCATGTGGACGTGCCGCCGACGAAATCCTGGAGCCCGACAGGCCGCATCCAGGTGCGCGTGCAGCTTCAGGCGGGCGGGAATACCATCAAGATTCACAACCCCGTCGCTTCACGCTTCGACAGCGCCGCGCTGCAATATGAAAATATGGGCGTCCTGCTCAAAAAGGCCACGAAGGAATACGCGCAGCGTACAGGTAAGCCGGAGAAGCCGATCGTCTATTCCATCTGCGAGTGGGGCTGGAACAAGCCATATCAATGGGGGCGCGAGGCGGGCAACCTCTGGCGCACCACGCCGGATATCCAGGCAAACTGGGCCTCGATGCTCGGCATCTATGAGCACAACGTCCGGCTCTATGAGTATGCGGGCCCCGGCGGCTGGAACGATCCCGATATGCTGGAGGTTGGCAACGGACACCTGACCTATGAGGAAAATAAATCCCACTTTACCCTTTGGTGCATGATGGCCGCGCCGTTGATCCTCGGCAACGATATCCGCAAATTCATGAAGGCGGACGGTACGGTGGATACGGAAAATAAGACGCTCTCGATTCTTACCAACCGCGAAGTGATCGCCATCGACCAGGACCCGCTGGGTGTCCAGTGCCGCCGCGTACGCAGGGACGGCCTGATCGACATTCTCGTGAAACCGCTGGAAAACCGCGAACTGGCAGTCTGCTTCTTCAATAAGGGGCCGTCGGAAAAGCAGGCGGAGGTGAGCCTGCGCGCGCTTGCGAACGAGGGCTTTGTCGACCTGCCATTTGCGGACGGTTATGAGGTCAAGGAGCTCTGGACGGGGCACGAGGCGAAGGTACAGGATACGCTTTCCGGTTATGTGCCAAAGCACGGAGTGAAGCTGTTCCGCGTGAAGGCGATTGGGTAAGCGGTTTGTGTTGCAGGGCTTGTCCTGACGTTTTTCAGCATAAAAACGGTTGGACAATATCTCCTCTATACGATGATATCAATGAAAATATCTAAATCATAGAGGCAATGGCGAAAAATTTATGGAACGAATTGTGGCACAGGTCGTTGCCTTCTTGAGGTGCATCGTCGCGAGCGAATTTTCAACGGCGTTAATTTGGTGTATCCAAACGATGCCGGTCCTGACACCGGCCGCAAACCGGTGCGCAGCGATATCCCCACCTGGAAACCGTATGAAGCGGAAGCGGATATCGTTACCGGGTTGAGCATATAGGCAATGGTGCAAGGCATCTGCTGCATACGGGGATCGGGACGCATTGGGTGGCCATTCCGTTTGGATCGACAGGTTCCCAACGCCGCAGTTTGCATCATAAAAAGAAGCTGCCGGGAAGCAGGTGAGATACCGCTTCCCGGCAGCCTTTTTACAATTTAGGCCATGTCGGAAACGATCATGCCCGTTCGTCTGCCATATGGGAATTATCCTTTTCTCTCGACCGTCAGTCCGCCCTCATCGCTGCCCACCACAAGCACCGTATTCGGCGTCAGGTCGTCCGCAATGATCCGGCGGCCGATGAGCGTTTCCACGTGCTTCTGGATGAAGCGCTTGAGCGGCCTTGCGCCGTAGACCGGGTCGTAGCCATTTTCCACGATGAAATCCTTTGCAGCTTCTGTAACTTCACAGGAAATCTGCCTGTCGCTGAGCCTGCGGTTGAGATCTGCAATCTGGAGATCGACGATCTTTCGGATGTCGTCCTTTGTCAATGGCTTGTAGAAGACGATCTCATCGAGGCGGTTGAGGAATTCCGGCCGGAAGGAGCGGCGCAGCAGCTCACTGACCTCCGCCTTTGCCGCAGCGCTGATCTCGCCGTTTGGCTCGATGCCATCGAGCAGGGCAGAGGAGCCGAGGTTGGAGGTGAGGATGATGATCGTATTCTTGAAATCCACCGTGCGGCCCTGCGAGTCCGTAATGCGTCCGTCATCGAGCACCTGCAGGAGGATGTTGAACACATCCGGGTGCGCCTTTTCAATCTCATCGAAGAGAATCACGCTGTAGGGCTTGCGACGGACGGCTTCCGTCAGTTGACCGCCCTCTTCATAGCCGACGTATCCGGGCGGCGCGCCGATCAGGCGGGAGACGGAGAATTTCTCCATGTATTCGGTCATGTCAATGCGCACGATATTGTGCTCATCGTCAAACAGGCATTCCGCCAGCGCTTTGGCAAGCTCCGTCTTGCCCACGCCCGTAGGGCCGAGGAACAGGAAGGAGCCGATCGGGCGGTTCGGGTCCTGAATGCCGGCGCGCGAGCGGATAATCGCCTCCGTCACCTTGGTGACGGCCTCGTTTTGGCCGATCACGCGTTGATGCAGGATATCTTCGAGATGCAGCAGCTTATCGCGCTCGCCCTCCATCAGGCGTGCGACGGGGATGCCGGTCCAGCGCTCGACGATACGGGCGATCTCCTCCTCTGTGACCTTGTCGCGCAGAAGGCTGTCCCTGTGCTCCTTTTCCTGCGTCCGCTTTTCCTCTTCCGCCAGCTTTTTCTGCAGTTCAGGGAGCTTGCCGTATTTAAGCTCTGCAGCCTGATTCAGGTCATAGGACTGCTCTGCGCGCTCGATATCGGCATTCAATTGCTCGAGCTGCTCGCGTAGCTTCTGCACTTTGCCGATGGAGGCTTTTTCATTCTCCCATTTGGCCTTGAGCGAATTAAACTGCTCGCGCATCTCGGCAAGCTCCCTGCGGATTTCAGACAGATGCTCCAGGGAGAGCGCGTCTTTTTCCTTCTTCAGAGCGGCCTCTTCAATCTCCAGCTGAATGATCTTGCGCTGGATCACGTCGAGCTCCATGGGCATGGAGTCGATTTCCGTGCGGATCATGGCGCAGGCTTCATCGACGAGGTCGATCGCCTTATCGGGCAGGAAGCGGTCGGTGATATA
>DCJV01000013.1:36949-45354 GCA_002320555.1 Ruminococcaceae bacterium UBA1691
GCGATGGTATCCTCCACCGTCGGCTCGTCGACCATCACGGGTTGGAACCGGCGCTCGAGCGCAGGGTCCTTCTCGATATACTGATGGTATTCATTGAGTGTTGTCGCGCCAATGCAGTGCAGCTCTCCGCGCGCAAGCATGGGCTTTAAGAGGTTGCCCGCGTCCATGGAGCCCTCCGTTTTGCCTGCGCCGACGATCGTATGCAACTCATCGATGAAGAGAATGATTTTGCCCTCACTCTTCTTGACCTCGTTGAGCACGGCCTTTAGGCGCTCCTCAAATTCGCCGCGGTATTTCGCGCCCGCGATCAAAGCGCCCATATCGAGGGAGAAGATCGTCTTGTCCTGCAGGCTGTGCGGCACGTCGCCACGCACGATGCGCTGGGCGAGACCTTCCGCGATCGCCGTTTTGCCGACGCCCGGCTCGCCGATGAGAACGGGGTTGTTTTTCGTTTTGCGCGACAGAATGCGGATCACATTGCGGATTTCCTCGTCGCGGCCGATCACCGGGTCGAGCTTTTTGCTGCGTGCGCGCTCAACGAGGTCATCACCGTATTTTTTCAGCGCATCGTAGGTGTCCTCCGGCGTATTCGTCGTTACGCGCGTCGCGCCGCGCACGCCCATCAGGATTTTCAAAAACGTATCCTTTGTGATATGATAGTCGCGAAATAGCTTTTTCAGTTTCTCATTGGCATTGTCAAGCAGGGAGAGAAACAGGTGCTCCACCGAGACGTATTCGTCCTTCATGTTCGCCGCGATTTTTTCGGCCGCGTTTAAGGCGCGGTCCACATCCTGCGCCACATAGATTTTGTCGGCCTCCCGGCCTGTGCCCGTCACCTTTGGAATATTGGCAAGCTGGAAGGTAAGGTCCGAAAGCATGGCCTGCGTGTCGACCTTCATTTTCACGAGCAGCTCATGGATGAGCCCCTGCTCCTGCGTCATCAGGGCATAGAGCAGATGCTGCTGCTCAACCTGCATGTTTTGGTATTCTATGGCAGTATCCTGTGCAAGTCCGATGGCCTCCAGGGATTTCTGCGTGAATTTTTGTGCGTTCATAGCGTTTCCTCCTCTTTGTGCCGTTCCAAAAACCTTCACATATAAAATCATCGTCTGAGGGCCGCTATCCTTTTCTGTACATTAGTATCCATTTCCTGGAATGTTCAGCCGGATATGAGCTTCCCTATATCACGATTCTTAGCATATCCCGCATTTATGAAAAAAATAGATATCATTTATGACGGAAGTGTAAACTTTAGCACTCGATAGATGTGAGTGCTAATTCTTAAATACTATTCATTTCATGCCGGAAAACACAGAAAATACACATGGGAGTATTATCATAAGCACATCGGGAAGAGAAGGGGGAAGCGCATATGCGATATCGGTTGCTGGTGGCCGAGGATGAGCCGCAGTTGCAGGAGACTTTGGAGGATTACTTCACGGCAAAGGGCTTTGAGGTTACCGCCTGCCCGGACGGGGAAAGTGCACTTGCGATGCTGGAAGAGCGGGAATTCGATATCATTTTTCTCGATATCATGATGCCTAAGCTCGATGGCCTGTCCGTATGCCGTACGGTACGGAGAAAAAATGCGGTTCCGATCATCTTTCTAACTGCGCGCAGCGGAGAGGAAAATGAGCTGCTTGGCTATGGCTTTGGGGCGGATGATTATGTAACAAAGCCTTTTTCGCTCCCTGTGCTCCATGCAAAAGCCCTGGCGCTTATCAAGCGTGCAAAGGGAAGGGGACTCTCCGAGTATCTGCTGGAAATGGGCGGAATTCAAGTGGACGACCTGCGCCGCGAGGTAACTGTAGACGGCGCTCGGACACCTCTCACGCCGAAGGAATACGAGCTGCTTGTCTGCCTGATGGAGCACAAGGGGCTGGTGCTCTCGCGAGAACAATTGCTGAATCAGGTATGGGGATACGAATACGATGGCAGCATCCGCACCGTAGATACGCATATCAAAAAGCTGCGCAAGGCGCTTGGCAGGCGCGCGGGAGCGATACGAACCGTGATCAAAATGGGTTACCGGTTCGATCCGGAAGAACCGGAGGGCTAAATACAAGGAGGGATGATCATGGATCGGCATTTTTGGCGAGAAACGAGGAGATCGGCGTTGATTTTATTGCTGCTGTTTCTCACATCCGGGGCAATGCTGGTAATCGGTAAGGCGAGAAGAGGCGGTAATGGCTATGATCCTTTGTCGGTTGGAACGATGGTTGCCAATCGGCTAATTCAAAACGAATACTACGAGCAGCGCGATGCGGCAAATTACAGCCCGGATGATTATGAAATGCTGCAGGAGGTCGTACAAACGCTTGCAGAGAAAAAAATATATACAAGCCTGATCCTGTACGAGGGAAATGCGGATACTGTTAGGGCGGTGAGCGGGAACTATCTGAGCTTTTCGCCGGAGGATACGACCGCGAATCCCTCCCGAAAGGATCATTCGGTTTATGTTGCGCTCGATTATGCGGCGGATGAGTCGATCATCGATCTAATCCGGCATTTGCATAAAAGCCGCATCACTTCCGTTACAGGTTATCTGGATGGCGATGTGCTCTATCCCACACAGGTTGAGCTGGAGGATTCCCGCCAAAAAATGAATTGGGATACCCTTGAGAAAGAGCGAACAACTGAAACAAGGCGCTTGGCATTTTCCCCTCCGGATCGTTTCGCACAGGGAGAACCGATTGTTTTGACTGCACGGTTTCAACCTGAATTTGTTGGCAACTTGGATTCGTATGCGGCGGTGAAGGATCTGGAGGGAACCGGGCATGCCTTCCATACTTTTCAGCAAACAGCGAAATTGGCTCAAAATGCAGATCAACAGTATCGTTCGGCCACGCTTGAGGACTTCGTGATCGACGGCTTTAGTTGGAGTACCAATGCGATCAAAAACGAATACAGCTTGCTGGATTGTGTCCGGCCGGCCGAGGGCGGCAAGCCGGCCCTTTACCTTTCCGTCAATATGGTTTCGTATCCGCTGTATGATGCGTTGTGCGATTACGGGATCTATCTCGTTGTGCTTTTTTTCTTTTATCTTTGCGTTTTCATCGCGCTGTTGACCCGCAAATTTCAGGCAGTTTACCGGGCTCAAAGCCGCGCTGCACAACGCCAGCGGAATTTTACAAACGCGCTTGCCCATGAGATGAAAACCCCGCTGGGCGTGATCCGGGGCTACAGCGAGCTGATGCAGGAAGGGATCGCTCCGGAAAAGCACCCGGTCTATCTCGCGGGGATCATTGGTGAGACGGAGCGCATGGATGCGATGGTGCTGCAGATTCTCTCCTTCTCCCGCATTGATACACAGCATTTGCCGATGCATCTATCCTGCTTTGCAATCGATTGGCTGATTCGAAAACAGATCGCGGACTTCCAGCCTATGATGGAAAAGAAAGGCCTTGCCCTTTATACGGATGTGCCAGAATATCTCTATGTGACGGCGGATGAGAAAGGTATTACGCTGGTATTGCGAAATTTTCTCTCCAATGCGGTCAAATACGCACCGCCCGGGAAAGCGGTCAAGCTCCGGGCGTTTTCGGAAAAGCGCCGTATTGTGGTAGAGGTATTCAACCAGGGCGAGCCGGTTGCCACAAAGGATATGCCATATCTGTGGGATGCTTTTTACCGGGCGGATGAATCCCGCACCCGTGAAAATGGCGGCAGCGGTATGGGGCTTGCAATCGCCAAGGCAGTTCTGGATCGCCACGGAGCGCGCTACGGCGCATATAACAAGGGCGGCGGCGTGTATTTCTGGTTTTCCTTACCCGGATAACAGAAGGGGGAAGAAACATGTTTCATAGCCTGCGCATCAGCGCGCGGTGGGTTTATTGGCTCTGTATTGCCACTTTTTTCGGCTTTGCTGCTGACGGGCTGCCATCCTGCTACGGCTACATCGGCGGTGTGTTTGTTTACGCCATTGATTTGCTCATTCCGTCGTTTCTGGTCTTTTTGTTCCTGTTCGTGAAAAGCTTGGCCGCCGCACGGCGGGAAAGGAGGACGGGGCGCGGCGTACCGGACTATCCGGTAGACGACGTTGTAATCGCATGGGTTTGTGCATTCGTCCTTCCGTTTCTGATGTATTTCCTAGAGAAGTGAATCCAATGAAGCAATTGGCGCGTAATGGGGCATACTACATGCAAACGGCTTCATGCCTGTCTTTTTAAAACGGGGGGATTTTTATGGAAACCTTTTATGCCCTTTATGAAAAGCTCGCCCGCGCGGCGCTTGCAGGGAGGCATGAAGAGGCTCTGCATGAGGTGGAAAAGCTCGACTTTGATCCGCATCAGCTCGACTGTCTGCTGCACCCGCAGCATCACGCGCCGGTATGGCGGCTTTCCCCCTGCGACTGCGAGGAGAGGGAATCCGCATGCCTGGGCGTATGCCCTTTTCACGCCATCCGCCGGAATGAGGACGGCAATATTGAGATCGATCAGGATACCTGCACGGGGTGCAGCCTGTGCATCGATGCCTGCAAGGCGAGAAAGCTCACGCAGAGCCGGGACACTTTGCCGGTGCTCGAAGCGGTCGCGAATACGGGCGCGCCGGTCTATGCGCTTATCGCACCTGCATTTGTCAGCCAGTTCAGCGGGAAGGTCACGCCAGGTAGGCTGCGCTCTGCGTTCAAAGCGCTGGGCTTCGCGGGCATGGTGGAGGTGGCGCTGTTTGCCGATATCCTCACGCTCAAGGAAGCGCTCGATTTTGATGAGCTGGTGCGTTCAGAGGAGGATTTTCTGCTGACAAGCTGCTGCTGTCCGGTCTGGATTGCGATGATCCGCAAGGTGTACAGGAGCCTGACACCGCATATCCCAGCCTCTGTTTCCCCGATGATCGCCTGCGGGCGTGCGGTCAAAAGGCTCGTCCCCGGTGCGGTCACGGTCTTTATCGGTCCCTGTGTGGCCAAAAAGGCGGAGGCACGGGAGAAGGACATTGCGGACGCCATCGATTTTGTATTGACCTTTCAGGAGATACAGGATGTCTTTGATTTTGCGTCCATCGACCCAGAGCGGATGGAGGAGGATTTGCGAGACCATTCGTCCCGCGCAGGGCGCATCTATGCCCATACGGGCGGCGTGAGCGAAGCGGTCAAAACGACGCTCGAACGATTGCGCCCTGGCAGGCGTATTCCGTTAAAGGCGCGGCAGGCGGACGGCGTACCCGCCTGCAAAAAGATGCTCAATGAATTGATGCAGGGGGGAATCCGCGGCAATTTCCTCGAGGGCATGGGCTGTGTGGGCGGTTGCGTGGGCGGGCCCAAAACGCTGCTGCCGAGAGAGGAGGGCGCTTTGCATGTGGCGCATTATGGTGAAGCGGCGCCGGTGCGCACCCCGGTCGACAACCCTTATGTGATGGAGCTCCTGCGCCGTCTGGGTTATGAAACCGTGGAGAGCCTGACGCAGGAGGACACTATGTTTCGCAGAAATTTTTAGAGCGCGTTGTGTGGGCGTTTTTCACATTTCCAGGGAATCATTGACTTTTCCCGGCCTCTTCGGTAAAATAGGAGCGTTCCCGCATCGGCGGGGGAAGGAGCGTGCCGGGCTGTTATGCAGGTAAAGGAGCGGATACCGGATGCGACCGTTGCGCAGCGGTATGAGCCGCAAGGCCTATGGGGCCGTATGCGGCATACATATGGGGAGAAACGCTGGCTCCGGGTTACTGTTTTTGTTGCGATTGCCGCTGTGTGCGCGGCCTTTTTTTATGCGTTCAATTTACAGACGGCGCTGATTGCGGACGATTTTAATTACCGGTTTATATTCGGCGCGATCAATCAGCGGGTGGAAAGCATTTCGGACATCTTTTTTTCCATGCGCAATCATTATGATACGATGAACGGGCGTTTGGTATTGCATTTTCTGACGCAGCTGTTTCTGCTCTGGGGAAAGCCCGTATTCAATCTGGTCAATACACTGGGGTACCTGCTTTTTACCGGGCTGATCTACTGGCACTGTAAAGGGACGGGCCGGCACAATCCGGCACTGTATTTCGGCGTGCACCTGATGGTGTGGTTTCTGATTCCCGTTTATGGGCAGACGATGCTATGGGTCGACGGGAGCGCCAACTATATGTGGGGCTCCATTCTGCGGCTCGCCATGTTGCTCCCATTTCGGCTGTATGCCCAGAAAGGGAAATCCTACGCCGGAAGATGGTGGTGGCTGCTGCTCTCCGTTCCCGCGGGCTTTTTTGCTGGATGGACCAATGAAAATTCCGGCGCGGCCCTGATCGTGCTGATGGTGCTGTTTTTGATTTATGACAAGGCGGTCAGAATCAAGGCGCCTAGATGGTCTTTTGGATCGCTGGCGGGCGCGGTTGTGGGATTCGTTGTGATGATTTGCGCACCGGGCAACGGTGTGCGGGTGGAGCATAATTTTGGCGAACTCGGTATCACCTTTCAGCGGCTCTGGGACGGATTTACCGTCTGCAATCGCAGGCTGTTCTATTATGTGCTTCCCATTTTTGCTCTTTTCGCCGCCTGTCTCGTCCTGCTCCACTTTTTCGGAACTGAAGACCGGCAGGCCAAACACCGCCGGGTTCTGCTCAGCGGCATCTATCTGATAGGGGCTCTGGCTGGGATTTATGCGATGCTGCCCGTGCCGTATTTTCCCGGGCGGGCTATGTTTGGCTCCGTCGTCTGTGCGATCATTGCAGTGGGGACGGTTTGTTCCGGCATTCGCTTAGACAAGACGGTGCCCAACGTGGTGTGCGTTTTCGTTTTTATCGGTTGCATGATTTGCGCTGCCGTGATGTATGGAAATACCTACGCGCAAAACGTACAGGCGTACCGCCAGATTCAGGCGCGCGAAGCGTATATCGAGCGGGAGAAGGCGAAAGGGCATTTCGATGTGTCTGTGAGCGAGGTTCGCGTAAAGGACAATGCCTATTCTCCCTATTATGGGCTAGCCGATGTGGAGCCAAACCCGCAGCACTGGGCGAATGTCACAAAGGCGCAATATTACGGCCTTCATTCGCTGTCCTTAAAAGAAGAATAACGCTTTTTCTGTCACGTGCCGCCGCGGATTTGTTCGCGGCGGCATATTTTGTTTTATGGATGAATCCCGCTTTGCAGCCAATACTATATCTACGTTGGAATATACAAAGGCAGGGATCAAACATGGAATCGATTTGGCAGGCTACCAGCGGACTTCCCCAATTTCCGTCCCTTGTGGGCGATCTGCAAAAGGATGTCGTCGTCGTGGGCGGCGGGATAACGGGGATTTTAACGGCGGCGCGACTCAGGCAGGCGGGGCTCGACACCGCGGTGCTCGAGCGGGAGACCATCGCGTCAGGCGTGACAAAGGGGACGACGGCGAAAATTACATCGCAGCATGGTTTGTTTTACGATAAGCTCATCCGCCGCCTTGGGCGGGAGCGCGCTTTGCAATATGCCCACGCGAATCAGCGGGCAATTGACGCCTACTGGGAGTTGGCGGCAGAAAACGGCATCCGGTGCGGCCTGGAGGAGACGGACGCGTATGTCTACAGCACCGCCAGCGGAGCAAAGACGCAGCGCGAGGCGGCCGCAGCACAGTCGCTTGGCATTCCTGCATCCATCGTCACAAAAACTGCGCTGCCCTTTTCCGTGACCAATGCCGTGCGGTTTGCCAGACAGGCGCAGTTCCATCCACTCCAGTTCCTTTCTGCGCTGTCAAAGGATATGGAGATCTATGAGCATACCATGGTGACGGCGATCGGCAGGGGAGAGGTGCTCACGCCTGGCGGAACGGTCCGAGCGAAGGCGGTTGTGCTCGCCACGCATTTTCCAATCGTCAATGTGCCCGGCTTTTTCTTCCTGCGTATGCATCAGGAGCGCTCCTATGTGCTCGCGCTTGAAAACGCTGCGCCTATCGGCGGGATGTATATTGGCGAGGAGAAAAACAGCCTCTCCTTCCGCGATGCGGAGGGCTGCCTGCTGCTCGGCGGCGCAGGGACGCGCACGGGAAAAAATCAAGAGGGCGGCAATTTTGAGCGGCTGAGGCAGAGCGCGGAAATTTTTTATCCGGGCTGCAAAGTGAAATACCACTGGGCGGCGCAGGACTGTATGCCTCATGATCAAATCCCCCTGATCGGCCCGATCAGTGAAAAATGGCCGAACGTATACGTGGCGACCGGATTTCAAAAATGGGGGATGACCACCGCAATGGCGGCTGCGGAGATCCTGATGGATCTCATTTGCGGACAGGAAAACAGGGACGCGCCTGTCTTTTCCCCGCAGCGGTTCCATCCCTTTATCAGCGCCCCGAAGCTTCTGCTCGATGGTGCACAGACGGTTTACAGCATCGCAAAGGAAAAGCTGGAAATCCCGCGGAAAACCCTCTTCGAAATCCCGAATGGCACGGCGGCGGTCGTGAAGGTGGAGGGGGAGAAATATGGCGTGTACAAAACGCCGGATGGCGGCGCGTATTTTG
>DCJV01000013.1:45436-45577 GCA_002320555.1 Ruminococcaceae bacterium UBA1691
TGCCCGTGCCATGGGTCCAGATTTGACTATACGGGGAAATTGCTCAATGATCCGGCACAGACGGAGATCGGATTTCAGATGGAGAAAAAGCAATGAGAAACCGAAGGGGCCGTTTTGCACGGCACGTCGGCAGCAGAAAGA
>DCJV01000013.1:45699-45927 GCA_002320555.1 Ruminococcaceae bacterium UBA1691
CGTTTTTGCCCCTGCCGTGCGCGGTAGGGGCAAAAATTCCCTCACGAGCTACGCAGAAAAGTTGATGCGGGCGCTGCCTCGGCCTCCTGACAGCGCTCAGTGGCGCATAAAGATGTCGCTTTCCACTGTATTATAACGATTCAAGATTTGAATATATAGAGAAATTGCTTAATGACCCGGTTTAGGGGTATACTGGAATAAAGAGTAGAAATAATAAATTCTAAATGG
>DCJV01000132.1:0-277 GCA_002320555.1 Ruminococcaceae bacterium UBA1691
AATCCCCTCACGAGCCACGCAGTTGGTGAAGCGATATGCTGCCTTGGCCTCCCGACAGCGCCCAGCGGCGCGGTTACGAAAACGATCAGAAACCATGCTTTTTTGTGCACTTGACTCTATCGACAAGCTGAAGGAGCTGCCGGAAGCAGTCTCTTTTCTTTTTGAATATCTGTTCATAATTTACAAATTGTCTATTGACTTTATTCTCCAAAGCTTTATCATAAAAGCAAACAGATTGACATCTGAAGGAGGCTGCACCATGGCGAACCTGATCGAC
>DCJV01000132.1:341-34661 GCA_002320555.1 Ruminococcaceae bacterium UBA1691
ATCGACGGGCACCGTCCAGGTCCCTATACCAAGAGTATTGTCGCTTATCTGCCGGAGAAAACCTATCTTGCGGAGTGGATGCGTCCCGTGGACGCGGTCAATTATTTTGCAGATTTTTACCAGGATTTCGACAAGGCGAAGGCGGTTTCCATGATCAACAGCTTCCATCTTCCGATGAAGCAAAAGATCAAATCCATGTCCAAGGGCATGCAGGAAAAGCTTCAGCTGGTTTTAGTGATGTGCCGCAAAGCAAGGCTCTATCTGCTCGACGAGCCGCTCGGCGGCGTCGATCCTGCGGCCCGCGCGTTTATCCTGGATTTCATCATGAAAAATTATGCGGAGAACGCCTCGATCATCCTCTCCACACATCTGATCAATGACCTCGAGCGCATTTTCGACCGTGCGCTGATGATTGGTAACGGAAAAGTGCTGGTCAATACTGCGGTCGAGGAAATTCATGCCACCGGCAAAACGCTGGAGGAGACATTTAAGGAGGTGTTCGCTTATGCTTGGGAAATTAATTAAAAACGAGTTTAAGTCGAGCGCCCATTCTGTAATGAATATTTACATCGCTGCTGCAGTCGCGCTTGCCGCAATGCTGCTGTCCTATGCGGTCAAGGTGACTTGGGTCGGCATCGTCGGTTCGATCGCCCTGATGATCATTGGTCTGATCTGTGTAATTGTAACTCTCGTGGCGGTCGTCACCAATTTTAACCGGACTCTTTACGGCGCGGAAGGGTACCTCAGCTATACGCTGCCGGTCAAGAGCAGTGCATTGCTCGCCTCCAAGGCCATTGTGTCCTTCCTCTGGGTGCTGCTCAGCTATATCTTTATGATCGCCACCTTTTTTATCGTTTACGCCTATATCCAGTCATCCATCGGCGAAGAGGTCGGCAGCATGATGGATATGCTCATGGCAACGGTGGGCCTGCCGTCCATGAAAGCGATTGGCAAGGTGCTCACTGTAACGGCAATCGGCATGTTTATCCAGATTGCGGTATTTGTATCCGCCGTTTTCTTTGCCGTGACGGTGTCCAATATCCGCCCCTTCCAGCGCTTTGGTATCTTTACAGCGCTTGCGACCTTTTTCCTGATCTATATCGTGATGCAGATTCTTTTATACGTGGCAACCGCTTATATCCCCCTTACGGTGGTCATCGACGCCGCCGGGAAGATTGTTGTCTCCTTCTCCACCAGCATGGCGGCCAAGGGCGTGCAGGAGGGCATGGTAATCGGAATCGCAGGCTTTGTTATTGAAATCCTGATTGCTGCCGGGCTGTTTGCAGGCACGAATGCGCTGATGAAAACAAAGGTCAATATCAAATAGTACGATAGCGCGCAGGGCGTTTCAAGGCGCCGCTCCGCCTTTTTGCGGGGAAAAAGGAGGCATCTTCATGAAGCTGATTGATATTTCCGCGGAGCTGCTCACAGCGCCGGTGTATCCTGGCGACCCTGAGCCGCGCCTTCATGTTGTCAACCGGATTGCAAACGGGGACGAATGCAATCTGTCCGCACTTTATGCATGCCTGCATGCGGGGACGCATGCGGACGCACCGATGCACTTTGTCGAGGGCGGCCTGAGCATATCCGAAATGCCGCTAGATTGCTATATCGGGCCCTGTACGGTTGTGGAAATCGGTCCGGGCCCTGTGACCGGGGAGCAGATCGACGCGCTGGTAAAGCCCGGCTGCGAGCGGGTGCTGTTCAAAGGCGGGGGAGGCGCGTATTTCCTCGAAAGCGCGGGCGATGAGCTCACTGCGCTCGGCGTGCGCCTTGTAGGGACGGACGCGCAATCGGTCGGCTGCCCGGGCAATCAGGTGCGCCCGCACCGTGCCCTGCTGCGGGAAAACGTTGCTGTGCTGGAGGGCCTGAATCTGGAGGAAGCAAAGCCGGGGGATTATTTCCTGATCGCACCGCCGGTGAAAATCGCGGGATGCGACGGTGCGCCTGTGCGGGCGGTGCTCGCAGTGGAGGATCCTTTCAGGGGCGGCGCTTGAAAAGCAGACTGATGGAATCCTCTGCGCTTTCCGGCCTTTTCTGGGCAGCGCCGTTGCTGCCAAAAGAATGTTTAGATGAATGCTTTTTCAAAATCGATTCAGAGGATGGTTTCGTACGTTGTGATTTTTCGACAAAACAATTGAAAAAAGTCGTTGAATCTGCTATACTTAATGTCGCAGTATTTTTCAAAGGAGAGAAATCTGTACAGAGGTGTGGGAATGAAACGATTCTTTGATTTTGTCTGCAGTCTGCTGGCAATTATCATCCTTTTTCCGATTTTACTGATCCTTAGTGTTATAATCCTGATTGATAGCGGCTGTCCTGTTATTTTTAAACAAAAGCGCGTTGGACTCAATAATCAGTTGTTTGATATCTGTAAATTCCGCACTATGAAGCAGGGGACGCGGAATGCGCCCACCGCAGAGCTCAAGGAGTTCAAAAATTGCGTCACCCGGTGCGGGCGCTTCCTGCGTAAGACGAGCCTCGACGAGCTTCCGCAGCTGTTCAATATTTTGCGCGGAGAAATGAGCTTTGTCGGGCCACGTCCGCTGATTCCGGAGGAAGAGGAAATTCGCTCCCTGCGGGAAAAATCCGGCGTTTACCAAATGCGCCCCGGCGTCACGGGCCTGGCGCAGGTCAATGGACGGGATTTGCTGACTGTGGAGCAGAAGGTGGCTTATGATGCTTATTATGTGGAGCACCATACGCTCGTGATGGACATCCGCATTTTGTTCCAAACCGTTGCCGCTGTCCTGACGGGCAAGGGTTTTGCCGAGGGCGGAGAACTGCGGCATCACGGCGAGCAGGGAGAGGACGAAGCGGATACGGAGTAATGGGATTATAGATCGGTACTTGCCCAAGGCTTTTTGCCGAGGGCTTTCTTTTTGTTCTGTGGCCATCTGCCGCTGGAGAGAAAAAGACTTCGAATTTTTGTCGGGAGTGTTCGTTTCATGGAGGAAATCATCGACGGCTATGCCGAATGGCAAAACCGCCCGGATATCACAGGGATTGGGCGGATGCCAGACCGTGCGTCGTTTATCCGTTATGCCGAGGAGCAGGAAGCGCTTTCCGGGGCGGGGCTTGCCTCTGCGCGCTGTATGTCACTCAATGGGAAATGGCGGTTCCGTTTATACCCGAATCATTTTAAACGGCCGGAGGGCTTTGCAGATCCGGCTTTCCGCGCTTCCGGCTTCAATACGATCGAGGTCCCCGGCTCCTGGCAGCTGCAGGGCTACGGTGCGCCGCAGTACTGCAATGTACAGTATCCGTGGGAAGGGCATGAGGACGTCGTGCCGCCCTATGCGCCGGTGGAGACGAATCCGGTCGGCTGCTATCTTAAGAGCTTTCCGTTGCCCATGGCCTGGGAGGAAAAACGCGTTTTCCTTCGTCTGGAGGGTGTGGAGTCCGCCTTTTATCTCTATATCAACGGCAAGCGCATCGGCTATGCGGAGAATTCCTTCAGCCCATCGGAATTTGAACTGACCCCCTATCTGCAGCCGGGAAAAAATCTCATCGGCCTGGAGGTGTACCGCTGGTGTACCGGCAGTTGGCTGGAGGATCAGGACTTCTGGCGGTTTGCGGGAATCTTCCGCGATGTATACCTCTATGCGGCAAACGAGAGCTTTCTGGCGGACGTATCCCTTTCCGCTCTGCCGGACGCGGCTTATCAAAACGGCGAGCTGACGGCGGATCTGCGCGTTGATACACCGAGGCCCGGCCAGAGGCTTGAGATGACGGTGCTCGACGGCGGCAAAATCGTGGGCTATGACAGCGCGGACGTTCCGGAAGACGGCGCGGTTTCCATGCATGCGACGATTGCGCAGGCGAAGCTTTGGAGCGCGGAAAAGCCGTATCTTTATACGGTATTGTTTGCCCTCAGCGGCGACGGGGGCGCGCTGGAATATGTCCCGCTGAAGGCGGGCTTCCGCCGGCTCGAAATCCGCGGCGGGATTCTGCTGCTCAACGGCCGCCGGTTGGTGCTCAAGGGGGTCAACCGCCATGAATTCTCCTGCGTAAATGGAAGAAGCCTCACACGGGAGACGATGGTTCAGGATGCCCTCCTGATGAAGGCGAACAACATCAACGCCGTGCGTACCTCGCACTATCCGAATCATCCGGACTGGTATGATATCTGCGATGAATACGGCCTCTATGTCATTGATGAAAATAATCTGGAATCGCATGGAACGCAGGGGGGCACGATCCCCGGCTGCCCGGCCGTGCCAGGAAATCTGCCGGAATGGGAAAATGCATGCATGAGCCGCATCCGGTCGCTTTACGAACGAGATAAAAACCACGCCTGCGTGATCCTCTGGTCGCTCGGCAATGAATCGGGCGGAGGGGCAAACTTTCAGAAAATGCACGACTGGCTGCGGGAAAGGGACCCGTCCCGTTATGTCCATTATGAATCTGTCTGGGGCAATCCGGAAAAGGATTTGTCCGTCACAGACGTTTACAGCATGATGTACGCCTCTCCGGAGCAGGTGGAGGAATTTCTCCATGCGCATCCGGACCGGCCGTTTCTTCTATGCGAATATGCTCACGCGATGGGCAACTCCTGCGGCGGCGTGGGGCAGTATACGCGGCTGTTCCGCGAAGAGCCGCATATGCAGGGCGCGTTCGTCTGGGATTTTATCGATCAGGCAATTTTGACGAAAGACGGTCAGGGCAGAGAATATCTGGCCTATGGTGGCGATTTTGGGGACGAGCCGAACGACGGCAATTTCTGCGGCGACGGCCTGTTGTTTGCTGACCGAACACCCAGCCCGAAGCTTGCGGAAATAAGGCGGCTCTATCAGAATATCTCATTCCGCGCACTTGATGCGGAACGCGGGACGATTGAAATCGGCAATCACTTTCTTTTCACGGATCTGTCCGAATTTGAGTTTCGATGGGAGCAGGTTTGCGGCGGGGAATTTTTGCGCGGCGCGACTTTTTATTTTGCGCTTGCGCCGGGCAAAGTGCGTCTGCTCGAACTCGAGCTTAATCGTATCTGCCGCCGAGAGTGCTATCTGAATCTTTCCGTTTTCCTGCGAAAGGATACTCCCTGGGCGAAAGCAGGGACAGAAATCGCGCGCGCGCAGTTTGTGAGCAATCCAATGGCGTTTGAAAGAATGTTGAAACGCCCTGACGCTCCGCTGACAATTTTGGAGAGCTACGGTACGCTCAGCATTCAGGGAGAGTCGCTCTGCGTGCGCTTTTCCCGCCGGACAGGGCAGCTGGTATCGATCCGCCGCGGCGGGCAGGAATATCTGAAGGCTCCGCTGCGCCCCTCTTTCTGGCGCGCCTCGACGGATAATGACCGTGGGAATCGGACGCCGGTGCGCTGTGCGGTTTGGCGGTTTGCGGGGCAGAATTGCGCCTATGCACCCTACACCGTGGACGCGCAGGACGCGCCGCGCGGTGCGGTGCGGGTGACAAGCCGGTTTACCGTCCCTTCGGAACCGGAGAGCCATGGGACGTTGACCTATACGGTTACACAGGTGGGCATTCAGGTGGAGATGCAGTTCCTGCCGGACGGAAGGCTTCCAGAGTTGCCGGAGGCCGGCGTGTGCTTTGAGGCGGACAGCCGGTATGAAACGCTGTCTTTTTTAGGGCGCGGGCCGCTGGAGAATTACAGCGATCGGAAAGCAGCGGCGGAGCTCGGCCTTTACCGCATTCCGGTGGAATCGCTTTACGTCCCCTATCTGCGCCCGCAGGAAAACGGGGCGCGCACGGATGTGCGTTTTGCCCTGCTGGAGGGGGAGAAGAGCTCGCTGCGGATTGAAAGCGCGGGGGAAGAGCCCTTTACGCTCTCCATTTGCCGCTGGTCGCCCGAAGAGCTGGAGTCTGCGGCCCATGCCAAGGATCTGCCGGAGAGCGGCCGGCTGTTTGTGCGCGTGCTCGCGCGGCAGATGGGAGTCGGCGGGGACGACAGCTGGGGTGCCCTGCCGCAGGAGGAGCACAGATTGTTCAGCGGCAGGCCCTATTTGCTGCGATTTACACTGATTCCGGAATGAAGCAGACCGCAGATGAGGGTTATCGACAATACTGTTTTCAGGAAACATTTCGCCTGCCTTTGTCACGTCTGGCATCTGTTATCTATCGTCTGAAATCTGATAGGGGGAAGCCTATGCATTTGGCGCTGCGCCGCTGTTAAAAAAATCAGTTTACACTGGCGAAATCACACTGCAGTGATCAAGATGATACCTGTTTGTTTTTTAAATCCGTTGACAAATAGAAAAATATGAGTATAATAGAGCAGAAAATAAAACAATTCCGGTAGGTAAGGCTACTACAGGGATATGGACTGCTGCCGCGGAGTGATGGAGACATCATGAGAAGGTTTGAACAGGTTATATCGAAACCAAGGTATAACATAATGCAGTTTCACCGCCCTGCAGAGCTAAAGCTCAAACGGTGGTAACAGAGATGTTATAATGATGGTGAATCCCATACAATCGTTTGAGTTTGTATGGGATTTTTTATGTGAACAATGAGGCGGAATCGTTAACGGCGGCGCGGTTTTCCTTTGTTTACCGTAGCTATCCGTGAAAGTGACACGTCTTTTTTAAAAAACAATCCCGATCAACGGGTTGATATAGATACGAATATAGATTTGTGAGGTGAGAATAATGGATGCTGGAGGCAGATGTTACACAAAACCCAAGGGGAAGGGTGCCCATAGAAGAACAACATGCCACCAAGCGGATATTCTTCTATCCATAAAATAATCGGGAAGCGCTGTTCCCCCTTTCGCTTTGTGTCTGCTTCTTCCAATTGATTCGGCCAGAGGCCATTCTGAAAATATGGAGGTACAGACCAATGAAAAAGATTATGAAAAATAGAATTCTGAAGTCTCGGATTGCCGCTGGGGTAGTGCATCGCGATCAGGTGAATGAACGGCTTCGTTACGCAGCAGTCAATGAGATCGATCAGGTATATGCCTATTTTGATACGTCCGCCCATGGGCTTACGCAGGAACGGGTGGAAAATGCCCGTGAGGCCTTTGGATCCAATATCGTAACACATGGAAAAAAGGAGCCGCTGATTAAAAGGCTGTTCAATGCATTTGTCAATCCTTTTACTGCGATCCTTTTTGTGCTCGCCATTGTATCAGCTTTCACAGATATCATTTGGGCGCAGGCCGGAGAAAAAGACCCTACTACAGTGATTATCATCGCCACCATGGTGATGATCTCAGGGGTTCTCCGTTTTGTGCAGGAGACCAGAAGCGGAAATGCCGCAGCCAAGCTTTCCGCCATGATCCGCACGACGGCCAGCGTCGAAAGAGCGGAGTCCGGATGCACGGAAATCCCGATGGATGAAATCGTAGTGGGGGATGTGATTCATCTGTCTGCGGGTGATATGGTCCCCGCTGATATCCGCATTACTTTTGCGAAAGATTTGTTCGTTAGTCAGTCCGCCTTGACGGGCGAGAGTGAGCCCGTGGAGAAGCTCGCACAGGTGCAGATTACAGGCGACTCCTCTACACAAGCCGCGAATTTGGTTTTTATGGGCAGCAATGTAATCAGCGGCAGTGCGATCGGTGTTGTTCTGGCTACCGGAAACGATACCCTGCTTGGCGATATGGCGAAGCAGTTATCTGCAAAGCCGCCAAAGACGTCCTTTGAAAAAGGAGTAAACGCTGTTTCTTGGGTGCTGATCCGCTTTATGCTGATCATGGTGCCTGTGGTGCTTTTTGTAAATGGTTTTACCAAAGGCGACTGGATGAATGCCTTGCTTTTTGCCATCTCAGTGGCGGTAGGGCTGACGCCGGAAATGCTTCCGATGATTGTCACCACTTGCCTTGCAAAGGGCGCTGTGTCCATGTCTAAAAAAAAGGTGATTATCAAGAACCTGAATGCGATTCAAAATTTGGGGTCCATCGATATACTCTGCACCGATAAAACCGGTACGCTTACGCAGGATAAAGTCGTGCTTGAATATCATTTGGATATCCATGGTAATGAAGACGACCGTGTCCTCCGCCATGCATTTTTGAACAGCTACTATCAGACAGGCCTGAAGAACTTGATGGATATCGCTATCATTAAACACGCCAGTGAGCTCGCGGAGGCAAATCCGGATTTTGCCGGTCTGGAAAGCAACTATACCAAGGTGGATGAGATACCGTTTAATTTTGAACGCCGCAGAATGAGCGTCGTTGTGGCTGATAAAAGCGGAAAGACCCAGATGATAACCAAGGGCGCAATTGAAGAAATGTTGCGAATTTCGTCCCATGTGGAATATGGCGGAGAAGTAACACAATTGACAGAGGAAATGAAAAAAGTGGTCCTTCATCAGGTGGACGCCCTAAATGCAGACGGGATGAGAGTCTTGGGAGTCGCGCAGAAAACAAATCCTTCTCCGGCTGGCGAATTTTCCGTTAAGGATGAGTCGGACATGGTGTTGATTGGATACCTTGCGTTTCTTGATCCCCCCAAAGAGACAACTGCGGCCGCGATCAACGCGCTGAACAATTATGGCGTTGGGGTGAAAATCCTGACGGGGGATAATGAGAAGGTGACAAAGTGTATCTGCCGTCAGGTGGGATTGTCTGCGGAACATATTCTGATGGGAGACGATTTTGATGATATGACCGATGAAGAACTCGGAAAGGCGGCAGAAAAGACTACCGTATTTGCAAAGCTCTCTCCATCGCAAAAAGCAAGGGTAGTACGCCTTCTGCGCGAAAACGGACATTCGGTTGGATATATGGGAGACGGGATCAACGATGCCGCCGCCATGAAGGCTTCCGACGTGGGAATTTCGGTCGACACAGCCGTTGATATTGCGAAGGAATCCGCAGATGTAATCCTTCTTGAAAAAGACCTGATGGTGCTGGAGGAAGGCATTGTTGAGGGCAGGAAAACCTATGCGAACATGATTAAATATATTAAGATGACGGCATCCTCTAATTTTGGGAATATGTTTTCTGTGCTTGTGGCCAGTGCATTCCTGCCGTTTCTTCCGATGGAATCCATCCACCTGATCCTACTCAATCTGATTTATGATATTTCCTGCACCGCCATTCCCTGGGATCATGTAGACAGAGAGTATTTGCTCAAGCCACGCAAATGGGATGCATTCAGTGTGAGCAAATTCATGATTTGGATTGGGCCAACGAGCTCTGTTTTTGATATTGCCACCTATCTGCTGATGTATTTTATCATTTGTCCCGCCATGCTAGGCGGAGCGTATCATCAATTGGATGCATCCGCGCAGGCAGCGTTTATCGCCATTTTCCAGGCCGGTTGGTTTGTGGAATCCATGTGGAGCCAGACGCTTGTGATCCATATGATTCGCACACCGAAAATCCCATTTTTACAAAGCCGTGCCTCTGCACCGGTTACCCTGCTGACCTTCACGGGCATTGCGGTACTAACGGCCATTCCTTTTACTCCCCTTGGGACGGCAATCGGCCTTTCGGCACTTCCCGCGGTTTACTTTGCCTGGCTCGCAGGCATCATTCTTTGCTACATGGTTCTGGCAACCGTCATGAAAAAGCTCTATATCAAAAAATATGGAGAATTGCTCTAATCAAACGCCGCTTTCAGGCTGGCAGGATGGCGGCTCTTTCTCCCTTCCTTTTGTCGTTGTAAAATCAAAAGTGAAGGTGTTATCATGAAAGATGTTTCAAAATTTGATGTGAGGAACTGGTGATCGTATGCTCCCCTCCATTGAGACCATCCCCGCCAAAACCATCGTGACGCGCACGAAAAGCAGCGAATGGTTCGGCACGGATTACAATATGAACCTTTACCGCGGCTGCTGCCATGGCTGTATTTACTGCGACAGCCGCTCCGAGTGCTACCGGATCGACCGTTTCGACACGGTGCGCATCAAGGAAAATGCGCTCCAGATCGTGCGGGACGATTTGCGCCGGAAGGTCAAGCCCGGCGTGGTGGGGACGGGCGCGATGAGCGATCCGTACAATCCCTATGAGCACGAGCTGAAGGCAACCCGGCACGCGCTCGAGCTAATTTCCGCCTTCGGATTCGGTGCGGCGATTGCTACGAAGAGCACGCTCATCACCCGCGATATCGATGTTTTGCAGGAGATCCGGGAGATGATGCCTGTGCTGTGTAAGCTGACCATCACCACCTGCGACGATGCGCTCAGCCGCAAAATCGAGCCGGGTGCGCCGCCGTCCTCCAAGCGCTTTCAGGCGTTGCGGGAGCTTTCGGAGGCAGGGCTGTTCGCCGGGATCCTCCTGATGCCCGTGCTGCCATTTTTGGAGGACACGCCGGAAAATGTGCTGGGAATCGTGGAGCAAGCCGCGCAGTGCGGCGCAAAATTTATCTATCCGGCTTTCGGCATGACCCTGCGGCAGAATCAGCGGGAGTGGTATCTTACAAAGCTCGATGCACTTTTTCCGGGCGAGGGGTTACGCGAGCGGTACGAGCGGCAGTACCGGAGCGATTACCGCTGTGTAAGCCGCCGGGCAAAGGAGCTTTGGGGATTGTTTTCCAGGGCATGCGACAAGGCGGGGATCCTTTACCGGATGCCGGATATCGTGCGGGCGAGCCGGCTGGGGTATGAGGAGACGCAGTTGAAGTTCTTTTAAAAGCAATGGAGGAAGAAATAAGGCGCGGCAGATGCGGGCCTCTCCCGCGTTGCCGCGCTGTTTATATAGATGTGAAAAGCGGTATGAAGATAATTACAGTTACTCAACCGGCAGTGCCGAGGGCGTTGTGACGCTTTCCAGAAAAGCCTTCACTGCTTTCTCATATTCTTCCTGCTCTTTTAGATACGCCATTGCGTGCGCCGCGCCCTCCACAATGAGCTTCGTCTTTTGTGTTGGGCAGGCGTCATATACCTCATGCACCATAGGCGTCGGCACAAAGTCGTCCCGGCTGCCATGGATAAAGAGGAAGGGCACCTTCGCCTTTTGAATCTGGCGCACAGGCTCATCCTGTGCAAAGCTGTAACCCGCTATCAGCCTGCAAATCATGCTGGCTGCCGGAATCAGCGGCCAACGGGGCAGCTTGTAGCGCAGCTTTGCCTCGTGCGCAAAAACATCTTTTGCCGTGGAGAAACCGCAGTCCTCGATAATGCCCTTCACCTGGGGCGGGAGCGTTTCACCGGAGGCGTTCATCACCGTTGCCGCGCCCATGGAGATACCCTGCATCACGATTTCGCAGTCTGAACCATAGGTTTCGACAATATAATTTGCCCATGCGATACAGTCGAGCCGATCGAGCCAGCCGAAGCCGATATACTTGCCCTCGCTCTTCCCGTGCGCGCGATCGTCCGGCATGAGCACATGATACCCCAACGAGTGGTAAAAGGGCAGCATGTAGTAGTACTCACGCATGGGGCCGCTGCGGTAGCCGTGAATGGCCAGAAGAAATTTATGGCTTTCCGTTGCCCCTCCCTCGGCGGGGACGAAAAGACCGTGGAGCTTGAGCCCGTCAAACGAAGTGATTTCCACGTCCTGCCTCCGGTGCGAAGCGACCCAATCGTTCCCCTCCCGGACGACCTTGCGCCAGTGCTCCAGCTCTTCGGGCGTTACATGGCTTTTGTTCATCGGGTCGTCGGGGTGCTTTTCCCGCACAAGGACCATTTTGAAAAACACGGCGCCGACCGCGGCTGCCAGAAGGAAAAGCACGAGCAATACAAGGATTACAACGAACAGGGCTTTCCAGGCAATATCCATAAAAAGAATCCTCTCTCTACCGAAGATACCTCTATTTTATCAGTCTGGAGCATATTTTACAATCTTTTTTGCACGAAAAAGGAGAGCTTTTCGGAATAAGTTGCAGAATTTTTATTCAGAATGGTTGACAGAAAGAAGCAAGGAGCATATAATCATTGTTGTCAAGCATTATTTTCCGGAAGAATTGAATAGAGGCGGTCCCGTTCACGATGTCAAGTGTGCGGGGCTGTTTCGTCTGGGATCACAGCATGGAAAAAAACTTCCTCCGGGGCTTGACGAAAGGTTCCGGGTCTGCTATAATATCTTGGTACAACAAAGAAGGACGCCTTTTGTTCTCACCTGCCGGGAGTGCCCGCGTCAGGTCAATACCAGAAAACAGGGTTTTTGCCCGGATTTTTTGTGTGTTGAGCGCGGACGAAGGTTTGTCTGCGCTTTTCATTATTTACAGCGGTTCCGCCGGCTTTTCCGGCGGCGCCCAACAGGTTTTGGAGGTGCTTGAACATTAGCAACAAAGACATGCAAATCAATGAACAGATCCGTGACCGGGAGATTCGGGTCATCACGGATGCAGGCGAGCAGCTTGGCATCATGTCTGCGCGGGAAGCGCTGCGTATCGCCGAGGAGAAGGACCTTGACCTTGTGAAAATTGCTCCCCAGGCCGCGCCGCCCGTATGTAAGATTATGGACTACGGGAAGTTCCGTTTCGAACAGGCGAAGCGGGAAAAGGAAGCAAGAAAAAATCAGCATATCGTGGAGATCAAGGAAATCCGCCTGTCATTGAACATTGACAAGCACGACTTTGAAACCAAAGCCGGTCATGCCAGACGGTTCCTCAAGGAAGGAAACAAGGTAAAGGTTTCCATCCGTTTCCGTGGCCGTGAGATGGCGCATCCTCAGAATGGACTGGAGATCATGAAGCGGTTTGCTGATGAGCTCCAGGAGGAAGGCAATGTGGAAAAGCCCGCCAAGCTGGAGGGCCGCTCCATGATTATGTTCTTAACAGCAAAGCCAGTGAAGTAATAAGGAGGATATTTATTATGCCGAAAATCAAAACACACAGCGGTGCGAAAAAGCGCTTTAAGATGTCGAAGAACGGCAAGCCGATCCGCGCCCATGCTTACAAGTCCCATATCCTGACCAAGAAAAACACAAAGCGGAAGAGAAACCTGCGCAAAACGAGCGTGGCGGATACCACGAACCAGAAGCAGATCAAGCGCCTGGTCCCTTATAAATAAGAAAGAAACGGCAGAAATTTACATTAACGGAGGTAACCTACCATGGCTCGTATCAAAGGCGCGATGATGACGCGCAAGAGAAGGAATAAAACACTCAAGCTCGCAAAGGGCTATTACGGCTCCAAGAGCAAGCTGTTCAAAACCGCGAAGCAGGCCGTTATGAAATCCGGCCAGTATGCCTATATCGGCCGCAAGCAGAAAAAGCGCGATTTCCGCCGCCTGTGGATCACCCGTATTTCCGCCGCTTGCAAGCAAAACGGCATGAACTATTCCACCTTCATGAACGGCCTGAAAAAGGCAAACGTTACGCTTAACCGCAAGATGCTCTCCGAGATCGCCATTGCGGACCCGGCTGCCTTTACTGCCCTGACCGAGCAGGCGAAAGCAGCGTTGAAATAAAGACATGCAAAGCCGCGCCCGGGGTGACTCGGGCGTGTTTTTCTTTTTGGATGCGGTTCTTCATAGGGGGATGAATTTATGGAGGAAATCACCAGCCGGTCGAACGGGCGCGTGAAAGCCGTGGCCGAGCTGCTCTCTTCCGCTTCGGCGCGGCGCAGGGAGGGCCTTTTCGTGCTGGAGGGTGCCCGGCTGTGCGCGGATGCGGGGGAAACGGGCGTGCCCATCCGGCAGCTTTTTCTGACGCAGCAGGCAATCGGCCGATATCCAAAAGAGACGGCGTTTTTACAGGAAAAGGCCGCTTCTGTTTTTTTAATTACAGAGGAAATCAGCCGCCGTTTGGGGGATACGCAGTCTCCACAGGGCATTTTTTGCGTATGCGGGGTACTTGACAAACGCCCGGACGACGATACAATAGAAAAGAATGGCAGCTATATCGCCCTTGAGAATATTCAGGATCCGTCCAATCTCGGCGCGATCGCCCGCACGGCGGAGGCACTGGGCATCACCGGCCTGATCGTCTCGGGCGGCTGCGACATTTACAGCCCCAAAGCGCAGCGCGCTGCAATGGGCTCCCTTTTGCGGCTTCCCGTACTGCGTACGGGTGCAATGGAGGATGCGCTGCATATCTGCCGGGCACAGGGGATGCAGGCATTCGCTTCTACGCCCTGCGCGGATGCGGTCCCTGTATCTAAGGCCGGCCTCGGTGCGCGGACGGTCTGCGTCGTCGGCAATGAGGGCGCGGGCGTAACCCGGGGGACGATGGCGCTGTGCGATGCGTTGGTGACGATCCCGATGCTGGGGCGTGCGGAATCGCTGAATGCTTCTGCCGCCGCGGCGATTCTCATGTGGGAAATGATGTGCGGGAGATGAAGCTTCAGAGGCGCCTCCTGAATTTATCAAAAGGATGGTCATGCAGATGGACGACCGTTGCTATTGGATCTGGCTGCAATCCGCATTGGGCGTGCAATCGCGTTTGGACGAGCTCATCGCCTATTTTGGAACCCCGCGCCGTCTGTTTGAGTTGGGGGATTTTGAATGGAGGCTGTCCGGCCTGTTCACGGCAAAGCAGCTGGAAAAGCTGCGCACCCGCCGCCCGGAGGAAGCCGGAGCGGTTCTCACACAGTGCGCAGACAATGGCTGGACGATCCTCACGCCGCAGGACCCGCTTTATCCGGCGCGGCTGCGTGCGCTGCCCAATTTTCCGGCGGTTTTATATGTCTGGGGGCAGATGCCTGCGCTTGACGGAAAGGTGACGCTCGCTGTGGTTGGCGCGCGGGAGGCATCGCTTCAGGGAAGGCAGGTCGCACAGGGCCTGTGCGAAGCGTTCGCCAAAGCGGGTGCCGTGGTGGTCAGCGGAGGTGCGCTGGGTATTGATTCGGCCGCCCACATGGGTGCGCTGGAGGGCGGCGGTGAAACGGTGGCCTTTCTCGGCTGCGGGCTCGGCGCTCGCTATCTGATGGAAAACCAGCATCTGCGGGAATCCATCGCCAGGCATGGCGCGGTTGTCAGCGAATTTCCACCCGGTACGCTGCCAAGCCGGGCGACCTTTCCGATCCGCAACCGGCTCCTGTCCGGCGTCAGCTGCGGAACGGTCGTGATTGAGGCGGGAGAAAAAAGTGGCTCCCTCATCACGGCGCGGTGTGCGCTGGAGCAGGGCCGAGATGTGTTCGCCGTCCCCGGTGATATCGTCAGCTCCGCTTATACCGGGGCCAACCGGCTGATCCGAGATGGCGCGAAGCCAGTACTTACGGCGCTCGACGTGCTGGAGGAATACCAGTACCTTTATCCGGATACGCTGGATTTGACGGGAGCGGACCGCCCGTTGTCTGAAAAAAATGGGGCGCAGGCGCCTCACAACACGCATAATTGCGCACAGATGCATAATATAAGGGAAACGCAGGCTGTTCCCGCGCAGAGCGGAACACAGGAGACTCCAATCCCGGATCACCTGAGTACCTCGGCAAAGCGGCTGCTGACGCTGCTCAGCGCGGGGGCGCTTCATGTGGATGAAGCGGCCGACCGGCTGCAGATGCCGGCGCAGGAAATCCTGCGGGCCTTGACGGAGTTGGAGCTGTATGGCCTGGTCCGTCCGGAATCCGGCAGGCGTTATACATTACTATAATGGTTTAGGATGATGATATGTCAAAGCTTGTAATTGTGGAGTCTCCGGCAAAAGCCAAGACGATCCAGAAATACCTGGGAAAGGGCTATGAGGTGACCGCCTCGATGGGCCATGTGCGGGACCTGCCGCCGGCCCGGCTGAGCGTGGATGTGAAAAAGGATTTCGCCCCCAAGTATGCGATCATCAAGGGGAAAGAGCAATTTGTAAAGGATCTGAAAAAGACCGCCGCCGAGAGCGACCAGGTCTTTCTGGCGACGGACCCCGATCGCGAGGGCGAGGCGATCTCGTGGCACCTTGCCACGATTCTGAATTTGGATTTAAACGAGCCCAACCGCGTGACCTTTAATGAGATCACGAAAACGGGCGTGAAAAACGGCATGGAGCATCCCCATGCCGTAGATATGGACCTGGTCAACGCGCAGCAGGCGCGCCGCATTCTCGACCGGCTGGTGGGCTATAAGCTGAGCCCCTTTGTTTCGCAGAAAATTCACCGCGGCCTCTCCGCCGGGCGCGTGCAGAGCGTGGCGCTGCGGATGATCGTGGACCGCGAAGAGGAAATCCGTGCCTTCAAGCCCGAGGAATATTGGTCGCTCGATGCAAAATTCCTCACGCCGGGCACACGCCGCGTCTTCGCGGCCGCTTTCTACGGCAACGAGCAGGGCAAGATCAAGATTGAAAACAAGGAGCAGGCCGACGCGATTCTCGCACAGCTCGAAGGCGCACAGTACCGCGTGAAAACCGTCAAAAAGGGCACGCGCCGCAAAAGCCCGGCTCCGCCGTTTATCACCTCTACCCTTCAGCAGGAGGCATCCCGCCGCATGGGCTTCCAAGCCCGCCGTACGATGAAGGCGGCGCAGGAGCTCTATGAGGGCGTTGAGGTAGAGGGTATCGGCTCTGTGGGTCTGATCACCTATATGAGAACGGACTCCCTGCGCATCTCCGAGGAGGCGCGCGCGCAGGGATACGACTATATCAGGGAGCATTGGGGCGAGAAATACCTGCCGGATAAACCGCGCTATTTTAAATCCCGTGCCAACGCGCAGGATGGCCACGAGGCGATCCGCCCCACCATGCCAGCGCTTACCCCGGAGCAGGCGAAGAAGAGCCTGACCTCCGATCAATATAAGCTGTATAACCTGATCTGGAAGCGCTTCATGGCGAGCCTGATGGCCAACTGCATTCAGAATACCGTCCGGGCGGAGATCGAGGCGGTGCCTACGCAGGAGCCGCAGGAGGGCGGGCATTACCTCTTTACAGCCAGCGGCTATTCCATCAAATTCGACGGCTTTACCATTTTATACGAGGAGAGCACGGACGACGTGGAATCCGATGGCAGGCTGCCGGAGATCAAGGAAGGCGACAAATTAAAACTCAAAGAGATCGGCGGCAACCAGCACTTTACCCAGCCGCCGCCACGCTACACGGAGGCCTCCCTCATCAAAACGCTGGAGGAAAACGGTATCGGCCGCCCGAGCACGTACGCCTCTATCATTTCGACGATCACCAGCCGGGATTATGTCAAGCGCGAGGCGAAGCAGCTGCACCCCACAGAGCTGGGGGAGGCGATGACAAAGCTGTTGCGGGAGAAGTTCCCTAAAATCGTCAATACAAAGTTTACCGCCTCCATGGAATCCTCGCTCGATAAGGTTGGCGAGGGGCAGGAGGATTATATCAAGATGCTCCACGAGTTTTACGACGATTTTGACACGACCCTCCAGAAGGTCAAGGAGGAGATGAAGGATGTCAAAATCAAGCTCGCGGAGGATCAGACGGATATTCCCTGCGAGAAATGCGGGCGGATGATGGTGGTCAAGGTAGGGCGCTACGGCAAATTCCTCGCCTGCCCCGGCTACCCGGAGTGCAAGAATACCAAACCACTCGTGCAGGAAACGGGTGCGCTCTGCCCACGTTGCGGCGGCAAGGTGATTATGAAGAAATCGAAGCGCGGCTACCCGTTTTACGGCTGCAGCAATTTTCCGGACTGCACGTTTATGACCTGGGACCAACCGACAACGGAAACCTGCCCGAAATGCGGCAAATCCCTCTTTAAGCGGCGCGGCGGCCTGATTGTGTGTCTTAACGAGGGCTGCGGCTATGAACGCAAGGTGGAGCGCAAGAAGAAGGGCGCCGCCGAAGCGGAAGACAAAGCGGAAACGGAATCGTAATTTCAGAAAGGAACCCGATGGATGGAGAACAAGGCAACGGTGATCGGCGCGGGGCTCGCGGGCTGCGAGGCGGCTTGGCAGCTGGCGCAGGCGGGCGTACAGGTGACGCTCGCCGAAATGAAACCGGTTCATTTTTCGCCCGCCCATCATAGTGGCGGCTTTGCGGAGCTGGTGTGCTCAAACTCCCTCAAAGCGGAGCGCCTTGCGTCCGCCGCCGGCCTTTTGAAGGCGGAGATGAAGGAGCTCGGCTCCCTGTGCGTCTCCTGCGCCTATGAGAGCCGTGTCCCCGCGGGCGGGGCGCTTGCTGTGGACCGGGAGCAGTTTTCCCGCTTAGTCACGGAAAAAATCTGCGCCCATGAGCGCATCACGGTTGAACATCGGGAGGTGACGGCGATCCCAACGGAGGGCGTTACGGTTGTGGCGGCCGGGCCGCTTGCCTCCGATGCGCTTGCGCGGGATATCTTTGCCCTGTGCGGAGAGGGCCTGAGTTTTTATGACGCGGCTGCGCCGATTGTCAGCGCGGACAGTATTGATCTGGAACATGCTTTTACCCAGTCCCGTTATGACCGGGGCGGGGAGGACGACTATATCAACTGCCCGATGGACAAAGCGGAATATGAAGCGTTTTATGAGGCGCTGCTCCACGCCGAGCGCGCAGAGCTTCACTCGTTTGACAAAAAGCGTGGCGTTTATGAGGGGTGCATGCCCATCGAGGTGATGGCTTCCCGCGGGGCGGATACGATGCGTTTCGGCCCGCTCAAGCCGGTTGGCCTGCGTGATCCGCGCACCGGGCACAGGCCGTGGGCGGTGCTTCAGCTGCGTAAGGAGAATGCGCAGGGGACGATGTATAACCTCGTCGGCTTTCAGACCAACCTGAAATTTGGCGAGCAGAAGCGCGTTTTTTCGATGATTCCGGCGCTGAAAAATGCGGAATTTCTGCGCTACGGCGTGATGCACCGCAATACCTTCCTCGATTCCCCGCGGCTGTTAAATGCGGATTATTCGATGCGGGGGAGGCCGGATTTGTTTTTTGCCGGGCAGATCACAGGCGTTGAAGGGTATATGGAGTCGGCGGGCTCCGGCATCCTTGCCGGGATCAATGCAGCGCGCAGGCTGCGCGAGCAAGCCCCCCTCCTCCTGCCGAGGGAGACCATGCTCGGCGCGCTGGCGGCCTATATCAGCGATCCGTCGGTTGAAAATTTTCAGCCGATGGGAGCGAATTTCGGCGTATTGCCGCCGCTTGGCCGGCAGATTCGGGAGAAAAAGGCGCGCTATGAGGCGCTTTCCAACCGTGCGCTGGAAGCGCTTTCCGCCCGGCTGCGGGAGGAAGGCTTCAATCGATAAAACGGCATGAAAATGCACAACATAGAGAGAGAAGGTCAGACGAATGAAAATCATTGCAGACGCATTCGGCGGGGATAACGCGCCGCTGGAAATTCTCAAAGGCTGCGAAATGGCAGTGCGCGAGCTTGGCGTTACCATCCTCCTCACAGGCGATGAGGCGAAGATCAGGGCCTGCGCGCAGGAAAACGGGATTTCCCTCGACCGCATGGAAATCCTCCATGCGCCGGACGTCATGGGGATGGAGGATGCGCCGACGAGTATTGCCAAGGAGAAGGGGAATACCTCCATGGCGGCAGGGCTCAAGGCTCTCGCAGCGGGCAAAGGCGATGCCTTCGTCTCCGCGGGTAGTACAGGAGCGCTGGTTGTGGGCGCGACGCTTATTGTCAAGCGTATCCGCGGCGTACGCCGCGCGGCGATCGCAAGCGTCCTGCCGTCGAATGAGGCGCCGTTTTTGCTCATGGACTGCGGTGCGAACGTGGAATGTACCGCGCAGATGCTCGATCAGTTCGGCGCGATGGGCAGCTTTTACATGCAGAAGGTGCTCGGCGTGGAGCGGCCCCGCGTGGGCCTTGCCAACATCGGCACGGAAAAGACCAAGGGCGGGCCGCTCCAGCTGGAAGCCTATGAGCTGATGGAAACGTCGGATTATCACTTCATCGGCAATGTTGAGGCGCGCGACGTGCCGTTCGGCGCGTGCGACGTGCTGGTGGCGGATGGCTTCACGGGCAATATGCTCCTGAAAATGTATGAGGGCGTGGCCGGTGCGATGATGGTCAATATCAAAGCGATTTTCAAAAAAAATCTGCTGACAAAGCTCAGCGCCCTGATGATCAAAAACGGGCTGATGGATTTTAAAAAGCGGATGGATTACACGGAGTTTGGCGGAGCGCCGCTTCTGGGTATCTCAAAACCGGTGATCAAGGCGCACGGCTCCTCCAATGCGAAGGCGTTTTGCAGCGCGATCCGCCAGGCGAAGCAGTTCAGCGAGACGGGCGTGATCGAGAACATTGCAAACGCGGTATCCAAAACCAATCAGGATACAAAGGCTTGAGAAATTTGTTCCGAAAAGGAGAGCGGTTTTCAAACCGGGCATGGAAAGGATGGACATACGGATGAACGATCGGGAAAAGCTCAAGGAGCTGGAAAAAAAGCTGGGATATACCTATCAAGACATCAACTTGCTGGAGCGCGCGCTGACGCATTCTTCCTATGCCAACGAGCGGCAGGTTTCCTATGGCAGCAACGAGCGCCTGGAATTTTTGGGCGATTCCGTGCTCGGCTTTATCACGGCGGATTATTTTTACCGCCATTTTTCCCATCTGCCGGAGGGCAAGCTGACGAAGCTGCGCGCGGCGACGGTGTGCGAGAAATCCCTGCACGGCTTTGCATTGGAGATTTCGTTGGGGGAATACCTGCGCCTGGGTCACGGCGAGGAAAACACAGGCGGCCGCGAGCGCCCCTCGATTCTGGCGGACGCTTTTGAAGCGGTGATCGCGTCGATCTATCTTGACGGCGGGATTGAAAGCGCGCGCACCTTCGTGCTGCGCTTTATCAAGGACGCGGTGCAGCACAGCCTGCCATTTAAGGATTATAAGACGACGCTGCAGGAGATCATCCAGCAGAACCCGGAGGAGGAGCTGGAATATGTCCTCACGGAGGAAAGCGGGCCGGATCACGACAAGTCCTTCACCGTGGAAGTGCATCTCAACAGCAACGTCATCGGCCGCGGCACGGGCCGGAGCAAAAAGCTCGCCGAGCAGGCGGCGGCGCGCGAGGCACTCTCGCTGATGGGCCTGTGAGCGGGAAGCATATCAACATTGCCCTTTTCATCCCGCACGAGGGCTGCCCGCACCAGTGCAGCTTCTGCAACCAGCGCAGCATTTCCGGCGCAGTCAAAAAGCCGCACTCAGAAGATGTGAAAGCCGCTGTGGAGACGGCCCTGCGCGCGCGGGATTGCGCGGGCGCGCAGCTTGCCTTTTTCGGCGGCAGCTTTACGGCGATCCGCAGGGAATATATGCTGGAGCTGTTGGATGCCGCGCAGCCGTACCTGAAAAAGGGACAGATCGCGGGGATCCGCGTTTCCACCCGGCCCGACGCAGTGGACCCCCCCGTGCTTGCGCTTTTAAAACAATATGGCGTGACCGCCATTGAGCTCGGCGCACAGAGTATGGATGACCGCGTGCTGTTTCAGAACGGCCGCGGCCATACGGCGCAGGATGTGGAGGATGCCTCCCGGCTCATCCAGGAGATGGGCTTTGAACTCGGGCTTCAGATGATGACGGGCCTTCCGGGCGATACGCCGGAAGGGGCGATGGCCTCGGCGCGCAGGCTCCTTTCGCTCAGGCCCGATACCATGCGGATTTATCCCACCATCGTGCTGGAAGGCACGCCCCTGGCGCGGCTTTACCGGGCGGGCAACTACATACCGCAACCGCTGGAAGAGGCGGTGCAGCTGTGCGCAGCGCTATTGCTGCTGTGCGAGGAAGCGGGCGTGCCCGTGATCCGTCTTGGGCTGCATGCGGGCGGAGAGGTGCAGGAGGGATATCTTGCAGGGCCGTGGCATCCGGCGTTCCGGGAATTGTGTGAGGGCGAACTCTATTATCAAAATGCATGCTCCGCGTTGCAGCGTATTCTCCCGCAGGGCGGAAAAGCCGTTTTACGGGTTGCACCGCGCTTTGTTTCCCAGATGGCGGGCCAGCGCCGCAGGAATTTGGAAAGGCTGAAGGAGCAGGGCTTCGCCTGCAGGGTCAAAGCAGATGCATCGTGTCAAAAATATGAAGTAAAGGCAGAGCGCCAGAGATGAGATGTCAGACGTTAGCGGAGGCGGCCCTTCCGCGCTGATGTCTGAGATCTGATGGCTGTCGTCTGAACATGGAGGTTCCATACCGGATGATTTTGAAATCGCTTGAAATGCAGGGCTTTAAGTCCTTCCCGGATAAGACCGTGCTCACCTTTGACAAGGGGATCACCTGTGTCGTCGGCCCCAACGGCAGCGGAAAGAGCAACGTCTCCGACGCGGTGCGCTGGGTGCTCGGCGAACAATCCACCAAAAGCCTGCGCGGCTCCAAGATGGAGGATGTGGTCTTCAGCGGGACCGGAGTGCGCAGGGCGCAGGGCTTTGCGGAGGTCACACTGCGGCTCGATAATAGCGACCGCTCCCTTTCCCTCGACGAGGACGAGGTGGCGGTCACCCGCCGCTACTACCGCTCCGGAGAGGGCGAATACCGCATCAATGGAAATGCCGTGCGGCTGAAGGATATCCACGAGCTGTTTATGGACACGGGCCTTGGGCGCGATGGCTATTCGATCGTCAGCCAGGGAAAGATCGCGGATATGATCTCCGCAAAATCCGGAGAGCGGCGCGAGATGTTCGAGGAGGCGGCGGGGATTTCCCACTACCGCTACCGGCGGGCGGACGCCAACCGGAGACTTGAGCAGGCGCAGGAGAACCTGGTGCGCCTGAAGGATATCCTCTCAGAGCTGGAAGCGCGCGTGGAGCCCCTGCGTGAGCAGAGCGAAAAGGCGGAGCAGTTCCTGGTGCTGGCGCAGGAGAAAAAGGAGCTGGAGATCGGCCTGTGGCTGCATACGATCCGGCAGTCCAACGAGCGCCTGCGCGATCAGGAGCACAAGATCGCGCTTGCCAACGCCCAGCATGAGGGCGCGCAGCGGGAGCTTGCTGAAATCGAAGAGGAGATCGAATCGATCATCGCCCAGTCACAGGAGGTTACGGTGCGCATCGATGAAGTGCGCCACGGGGCCGCCCGGCTGGAGGAGGAGGCCGCCCGGCTCGAAGCGCAGGCGGCTGTGGCGGATAACTCGATTCTACATAACAACGAGGCGATTGCCCGCATCCAGCGCGACAGGGAGCAGGCGCAGGAGACCTGCCGCCATCTCGAAGCGCGTATGGCGCAGGCACGAGGCGCAATTGAACAATTGACCGCGCAGGCAGAGGAGAAGCATGCGGCACTGGAGAGCTTATCCCGCCAGGCGGCTCAATTTAACGCGCAGGGGGAGGCTCTTGCAGGCCGCTCTGCCGAAATGGCGGCAGAGATTGCAGAGCTCGGTGGGCAGGTGGCCGACTGCCGCGTGCAATCGTCGCACGTGGAGAGCACCATGGCGGAGATCACGTCGCGCGTAGAGACGATCGACGAAACGTTTGCCGCCCGCAGTGAGCTCATCGAGCGATTGAGCCGTGAAAAGCAGGCGGCAGAGGAGGCCTTCGCAAAATGCGGGGAGATGGTGGAGGAGCTCTCCAATGCGATGAAGGGCTACTCCATGCGGCTCGATTCCCGCCGCACAAAGGCGGAAAAGCGCAAAAAGGAGCATGAGTCCCTTGAGATTGATCTGAGGCAAAAGACCTCGCGCGTCAATATGCTCGAGGATATGGAAAAGAATATGGAGGGCTATACGGGCAGTGTGCGCGCGGTCATGCGGGAGGCAAAACGCGGCAATCTGCGTGGCATCCACGGCGCGCTCTCACAGCTGATCTCCGTGCCGGAGCAGTACGCCACTGCAATTGAAACGGCCTTCGGCGCGGCGCTCCAGAATATCGTGACGGATGGCGAAAACGATGCGAAGCGGGCGATCCAATTCCTCAAGGAGACCAAGGGCGGCCGGGCAACCTTCCTGCCCCTGAGCGCCGTGCGCGGCCGTACGCTGGAGGAAAGGGGCCTTGCCCAGTGCGAGGGCTTTGTCGCCGTCGCGTCCGATTTGGTATCGTGCGATGCGAAATATGAGGCGGTCGTGAAAGCGCAGGTGGGCCGCACGGCGGTGGCAGAGAATATGGATTGTGCCATTGCCATCGCGCGCAAATTCAGCTACCGCTTCCGCATCGTCACCCTCGACGGCCAGGTCATTAATGCCGGCGGCTCAATGACAGGCGGCTCCCGGATGCAGAACGCAGGCTTTTTGAGCCGCTCAAACGAGATTGAGAAGCTGCGCGCCGAGATGCAGGCCGCGCAGGCGAAGCTCAATGAGAGCGCAGCGGCCTATAAAACGGCGCGGGAGGAGTTCGCCGCGGCGCAGGCGGAATTTGAAGGCGCGCAGGCGGATTTGACGCGTGCGCAGGAGGAGCGCGTGCGCAGTGAAAGCGCGCTCCGTCTGGCAGCAGGCCAGCTGGAGACGGCGAACGCGACAGCGGACGAATTGGTAAAGGAGCGCGAGTCAGCGCTGGAACGGCTGGAAGGCCTGAAAAAGGACCAGGAGGCGGCGCTGGCCCGGGAAGCAGAGCTTTCCGCCCGGATGGAAGAGGCGGAGCAAAGGCTTGCCGCCGTAACCGGGGAGCGGGAAGCGCTTGCCGCGAAACGACAAGCGTTGAGCGGGCAGGAGAATGAGCTGCAGCTTTCTCTGCTTGCGGCGGAGAAGGATCGCCAGGCCCATGCGGAGACGATCGAATCTCTGGAGCGCCGCCGGGCCGGGCATCTGGCGCGTGTGGAAGAGCTTCGTGCGGAGATCGCGGGCATGGAGGAGAAAAATCGGGCCCTTGCCGAGGAAAAAGCCGGCCTGGAAGAGCAGGCGCAATCCCTGCGCGGGCAGAGCGGCGGCTCGAAAGAGGAGATCGAGGGTTATATCGCTCAGCGCAATGAGCTGGAAGCGCGCTCTTCGAAGCTGAGGCTGATGGAGCGGGCGAAATCCGCCGAGCGGGAGAAATTGAGCGGCGAGCTCGCCCGCCTGGAGGAGCGCAAGGCAGCCATGCGCAAGGAGTATGACGAAACGGTCAATAAGCTCTATGATGAATACCAGCTCACCCGCCGGGAGGCGGAGCAGCTCTGCCCGGAGCTGAAGGAGCCAGCAAAGGCGCAGCGGCGGCTTTCCGAACTCAAGGCGCAGATTCGCGCGCTGGGGAGCGTCAACGTCAGCGCCATTGAAGAATATAAGGAGGTCAGCGAGCGCTATACCTTCCTGAAGGAGCAGATCGGCGATGTGGAGGCCTCCCGCGATGAGCTGCTCCGGCTGATCGAGGAGCTGACAAAGAAGATGTCGGATCAGTTCCGCGAGCAGTTTTATAAGATTAACACCCACTTTGGAGAAACGTTTACCGAGCTGTTCGGCGGCGGCAAGGCCGAGCTTCTGCTGGAGGACCCGCACGAAGTGCTCGAATGCGGCATCGATATCAAGGTGCAGCCGCCGGGGAAAAACGTGCAGAATATCGATCTGTTGTCCGGCGGGGAGAAGGGGCTTTCGGCCATCGCGCTCCTGTTTGCAATCCTGAAGGTGACGCCATCGCCCTTCTGCATCTTCGACGAGGTGGAGGCCGCGCTCGACGACGTCAACGTTACGCGATACGCACAGTACTGCCGCCGCATGACGCGCAGCACCCAGTTCATCCTGATCACCCATCGCCGCGGCACCATGGAGGAGGCGGACGTCCTGTACGGCATTACAATGCAGGAAGAGGGCGTGTCCAAGATGCTGGAGCTCAAGACGGCAGAGATGGCGAAAAAACTGGGGATTGGGTAAAAACGGTCACAAGCTTTTCTTTGGGAAACACGTGGATTTCTTTGCCGTATTATGGTATGATAAACGCAAAACCTATTTTGCACTCCGGTCAGGTCTATTTCACGGTATGGCCAAAGAATAAAGAGCTTCCGGCAAGCCGGAAGAAAGAGAAAAATCAGGGGGCCGATTCGATGGGGATTTTTAAAAAATTTAATTTTGGATTAAAAAAGACGCGTGACCAGATGTCGGGCGCAATCGATTCCGTGCTGGAGGCGAGCGCGGCGATCGATGACGCACTGTTTGAAGAGCTGGAGGAAATCCTCATCATGGGCGACGTGGGCGTGACGACGGCGCAGCATATTATGGATGAAGTACGCGAGCGCGTAAAAAAGCGCGATCTGAAAAAGCCGGACAAGCTAAGGCGCGTCATAAAAGAGGTGGTAGCCGACATGCTCTCCGGAAGGGAGGGGATGGAGCTCGATACGATTCCTTCGGTGATTCTGGTCATCGGGGTCAACGGCGTGGGTAAGACGACCACCATCGGCAAAATGGCGGCCTATTACAAGGCGCAGGGCAAGAAGGTCATCCTCGCAGCGGCGGACACCTTCCGTGCGGCTGCAATCGAGCAGCTCGAGGTCTGGGCCGACCGCGCCGGGGTGGAGATCGTCAAGCACCGCGAGGGGGCGGACCCGGCGGCGGTAATTTTCGATACGATTGCGGCCGGCAAGGCGAGAAATGCCGATCTCATCATCTGCGATACGGCGGGGCGGCTGCACAATAAAAAGAACCTGATGGAGGAGCTTGCGAAGATTTACCGCGTCATCGACCGGGAGCTGCCCTATTCGGACCGCGAGGTGCTCCTCGTGCTCGATGCGACCACAGGGCAGAACGCCGTCAATCAGGCGCGCGAATTCATGAATGTGGCCGAGATTACGGGCATCGTGCTGACAAAGCTCGATGGTACGGCACGCGGCGGCGTGGTGCTGAGCATTATGGATGATTTGAAGATTCCGGTCAAATTTGTCGGCGTGGGCGAGCAGGTCGACGACCTGCAGCCATTTGACGCGGAAGCTTTTACGGAAGGCCTGTTTGAAAATGCCAGCCGGGAAGACGGGCCGCAGGCGGAGTAAGATATGTGGGCCAGCAAAGTGCGTCTCCACGGAAAGGATGGTTATCACGATGGGGAAATTGACGAAGGGGATCCGGGCAATCGGCCGCTTTTCCTGGCGGCTGTGGAAGAAAATTTACCACCGTTGGTACGATCGCGGCGGCGAGCGCTACCATCCGCTGGAGCTGGCCCACAAAAAGCATCCCGGCCTCTGGGATTATCTTGGAGATCCAAAACGAGACCAGCGCTCGAACAAGCGCACGGTGCGCCACCAGCGGCGCCTGGAGCGGCGCAGGCAGAACAGACTGCTCCGCAGGGAGCGGCGGTATCTGCGCAGGCAGCGCTGGAGAGCCCGCCTGAGCATTCCGAAATAAGGCAGGAAAGGCAGAAATACCGTATGAATTTTTTAATTGCAACACATAATAGAAAAAAACGAGCCGAGCTTGCTCGGATTCTATCCCCTTTGGGCGTCCGGGTCCTCACGGCGGAGGAAGCGGGGATTACGCTGACCGATGTGGAGGAGACGGGGAAGACCTTTGAGGAGAATGCGTTTCTCAAAGCGGCGTCCGGCTGCAAAGAGAGCAAAATGCCATGTATCGCAGATGATTCAGGGCTCGAGGTTGACGCATTGAATGGCGCACCCGGGGTGTATTCCGCACGCTATGCGGGCGAGCACGGAAACGATCAGAAGAATAACCGGCTATTGCTAGACAATTTAAAGGATGTGCCGCAGGAAAAGCGCACGGCGCGGTTTGTCAGCAGCGTCTGCTGTGTATTTCCGGATGGAAGGCATTTTACAGTGCGCGGTACCTGCGAGGGGATGATCGCCTTTGCACCGAAGGGGAGCGGAGGTTTTGGATATGATCCGCTATTTCTCGTCGGGGACAAGACCTTCGGCGAGCTGACCGCCGAGGAAAAGGACCGTGTCAGCCACCGCGGCAGTGCGCTGCGAAAGCTGGCGCAGGAGCTTCCCAAGTATCTTGACAATGAAAGGAAAACCATATGACAAGTAAGGAAAGGGCTGCGCTGCGCGCGCAGGCCAATTCATTGGAGGCTCTGTTTCAAGCGGGCAAGGGCGGCGTAAATGACGCGCTCATCGCGCAGACGGACGACGCGCTGCGCGCAAGGGAGCTGATTAAGCTGAAGGTCCTCTTGGAGACGACCCCGGAGCCTCCCAAGGCGATTGCACAAAAGCTTGCAGAGGCGACCGGAGCGGAGATCGTGCAGGTAATCGGCGGCAGCATCGTTTTATACCGCTACAGCCCTACCCTGCATGAGCCGGTAAAGAAGGAAAAGCCGAAATCCGGCATCAGCAACCGGCCAAACAGCCGAAAGAGCGCTGCATGGTTGCGTCGGAAGCAGGCTGAAAAGCGTTTCTCCGCGCCGCGAGACACGGGGCGCGGCAGAAAATAGGTTACAAACCAATGGGAGGCACCGCGATGAGGCAGGAGAAAGTGCGCAATGCGCGTGAGGCACGCATCGGCATTTTCGGCGGCACCTTCAATCCGCCGCACAGCGGCCATGTCCACCTGGCGAGGACTCTGGCAAAAGCGCTCCAGCTCAACCGGGTGCTCATCATTCCGGCAAATTTGCCGCCCCACAAACAGGCGCAAATGCTTGCAAGCGGAGCGGATAGGATGCAGATGTGCCGGCTCGCATTTCCGGACACACTGTTTGAGGTGAGCGACATTGAGCTTTCCCGCGGAGGAAAGAGCTATACCTGCGACACACTGGCAGCGCTACGCGAAAAATATGCGGACGCTTCCCTCTATTTATTCATGGGCACAGATATGCTGCTCACCTTTCACCAGTGGCGCGCGCCCCGTGAAATCCTGCGCATGTGCAGGCTGTGTGTAGCGGCGCGCGGAGATATGGGAGAGTATGAATCGCTCGAAGCATATATTCGTGGTGGCCCATTGGGAGATATCCGGGACTGCGTTACACTCTGTGTGACGCAGCCGTTTCCCGTAAGCTCTACCGAGCTTCGCAAGATGTTCGCGCTGGGGCATGCGGCAGAAGGGCTTCTGCCGCATGATGTAATTTGTTATATTCAGAAAAAGGGGCTTTATCGGATGCTGGATACGCAACGCAATGAGGAATTTATTTCTGCCATACAGGAGAAGCTTCGCCCGGAGCGGTTTACCCATTCGCTCAATGTGGCAAAAGAGGCCGAACGCCTGGCCAAAAAATACGGAGCGGACCCGCAAAAGGCATATACAGCGGGCATTCTGCATGATATAATGAAAAACAGCTCTCCGGAGGAGCAGCTTTCCATCATGGAGCAGGCTGGCGTCACCCTCACGGCGGACGAGCGCGCAAACCCGAAGCTCTGGCACGCGATGGCCGGAGAGGCCTATGCGCGCGCGGCTCTACACGTACAGGACGAGGAAATCCTACGGGCGATCCGCTATCACACCACGGCGCGCGCAGGAATGAGTGTGCTTGAAAAGGTGCTTTACATTGCCGATTTTATCTCTGCGGACCGTGATTATGACGGCGTGGAGAATATGCGCAAAGCGGCCGAGATGAGCCTGGAGTCTGCCATGCTCGAGGGAATGCGCTTCTGCATTGTCGATTTGGTGCAGACCGGGCAGGTGATTCATACGGACAGCGTGGAGGCCTATAATGAAATCATCATAAGCGCAGCTGCCCGGGAAAGGATGTCAAATGCGTAAAACGGAGGGGCGCTTTCAGGGGCGCATGCTGCTTTACTGCCTGTTTGTGTCTTTTTGCTTCCTGACGATCTGCTCGAAGAGCTCTTTTTTATATCCGCTCAATAACGGGAGCGATATCCAGTGCTTTTTTACCGTGGGCAAAGGGATGATGCACGGCCTTGTCCCTTACCGGGATCTTGTAGAGCAAAAGGGACCTCTGCTCTATTTTTTATACGGCCTCGCTTCCCTTGTTTCCGAGCACTCGTTTTTGGGTGTTTATCTGCTGGAGCTCCTTTGCTATACGGGCTTTCTCTATTGCTCTTATCAGATTTTTTCCCTTTTCTTCAAGCAGGCTCTGGCAAAATATTTTTATATCGCCGCGCCGCTGATGGCGGCGGTCACCTTCACCTCCCCCAGCTTTTTTCACGGAGGAGAAACCGAAGAGCTGGTCCTGCCGTTGCTCGCCTTTTCGCTCTATCTGCTGCTGCGCTATTGCAGGGAGGAATACCCCGGCCCGATGCCGTTTAGCTGGCTCCTTCTTTCAGGGCTGTGTGCGGGCTGCGTGCTGTGGATGAAATTTTCTCTTCTTGGCTTCTGGATCGGGTTTATGGCGGTTGTCTTTTTTTCCCTTCTCGTCACCCGGCGGTTTGCCAGGGCAGTGGGCAGCTGCTTTGTCTTCCTGGGTGGCATGGCCGCCACGGCGCTGCCATGGCTTGCTTATTTCGGCGCGAGGGACGCGCTGGATGATTTGATAGAGGTTTATTTTTATCACAATATCTTCAGCTATTCGGCTCAGATGACGGTAGGTGAGCGGTTCATCGGCGTAGGGGAAGCTTTTTCCCGCATGCTGTACCGTACGCCATGGCTGTTCGGCGCATTGTGCATCGGCGTGATCGGCCTGCTGATTTTGCGCAGGCTGCATCAGAACTGGCTGGGGGCTGTCGCACCGTTTGTGTGCGCCCTTTGCCTTGCACTCGGCCTTTACTGGGGCGGGCGTCATTTTACCTATTACTTTTTCATCTTTGCCGGCTTTACCTCCTTGGCGGCGGTTGTAGTTACATATCTGATTGTTACGCTGGGAGAGAAACTTTTAAAACTGCGCGTTTCCATGCCAAACCGCCGGCTGATGGCACTGTCCGCTGCGCTGACGCTCGCGCTCACGGGGCTCTCCTACTTCGTCTGCGAGAACACCTATCTGCTGGGAACGCCGAAGGAGCAGTGCGTCCAGTATCGCTTTGCGGAGATCATTCACCAAAAAAAGAATGCCACCTTGCTCAACTATGGTTTTCTCGATTTTGGCTTTTACTATGCCGCAGATATCCTGCCGGTCAACCGGTATTTCTGTCTGCTCAATATTGAGGATGAGAGGCTGCCGGAAATGCGCGCCCAGCAAAATCAGATCGTTCGGGAGAGAGGCGTGGACTTTGTAGTGATGGCAATCAACCCTGCTCAAGATGTTGAAAGCCTGTATTTGCCAGACCTGTTCCGCAATTATGAGGTTGCGGCGCAGCAGGTGGATATTTGTGATAACAATATCCAGGTGAAATACGTGCTGTTTCAGGCAAAAGACATTGGGCGGCCTTCGTAAATTTGTCATTTTGGTGAATACTAGCATCGGTAAACAAGGGGGGAACAGCGCTGCCCGGCAGCCGCAAATCCACGTTTGCCGTGGCCTCGCGTGGCCTTGCAAACCTGCCCCTGTTCACCGATGCTATAGAGTGATTATAAAATTCGGAGGGATTTGATGACAGGAATTGATTTGGTAAGGGCGGCGGTCCGGGCTCTGGACGAAAAGAAGGCAGAGGATATTGAGGTTATTCAGATCACAGAATTATCCGTTGTGGCCGATTATTTCGTCATTGCAAACGGTACGTCCAATACGCACGTGCGCGCACTCGCGGGCGAGGTGGAGGATCAGCTCTCCAAGCTCGGCGTGGAGGCAGATCATATCGAAGGCCGTGCCACAGGCTGGATTCTTCTCGATTACGGCAGCGTGGTCGTACACGTGTTCCATAAGGAGAGCAGGGAATATTATAACCTTGAGCGCCTTTGGGCGGACGGCAAGGTGATCGATATACAGGATATGATTGACGGCTGAAACGCCTCCCCGCAGCAATTTTGAATAGCGGGAGGCATTTTGAAGAAAGGCTGTGGCCTTTTTCAAAAAGGAGTTACACGCATTTGTAAGCCGGCAAAATGGCTTGCAAACCGGGCGAAAACTCCCGGATTTTTAGAAAGGGTGGACATGCACATGAACTACGATTTTAAACAGGTAGAAAAGAAATGGCAGGACCGGTGGGAGGAGACGGGCGTCTTTCATGCCAAGAATGAGTATGACCGCCCGAAATTTTACTGCCTCGTGGAATTTCCGTACCCGTCCGGGCAGGGGCTGCACGTCGGCCATCCGCGCTCCTATACGGCGTTGGATATCGTTGCACGCAAAAAGCGGCTGCAGGGCTATAATGTGCTCTATCCAATGGGCTGGGATGCTTTTGGCCTGCCCACGGAGAACTATGCCATCAAAAACCATATTCACCCGGAGATCGTGACGCGTGACAACGTGGCGCACTTTAAGCAGCAGCTGCAGTCCCTCGGATTTTCCTTTGACTGGAGCCGCGAGGTCAACACGACAGACCCATCCTATTACAAATGGACGCAGTGGATCTTCCTCCAGCTGTTCAAAAAAGGCCTGGCCTATAAGAAGGAGATGGCCGTCAACTGGTGCCCCTCCTGCAAGTGCGTGCTTGCCAATGAAGAGGCCGCAGGCGGAGTGTGCGAGCGCTGCGGTAGCGAGGTGGTACGCAGGGTGAAAAGCCAATGGATGCTCAAGATCACGGCCTATGCCCAGCGGCTGCTCGACGATCTGGATGACCTCGATTTCATCGACCGTGTCAAGGTGCAGCAGCGCAACTGGATCGGCCGCTCCACCGGTGCGGAGGTCGATTTCACCGCGACCACGGGTGATCAGATGACTGTTTATACCACCCGGCCGGATACGCTCTTCGGTGCAACATACATGGTGCTCTCCCCGGAGCATCCCCTCATCGAAAAATGGGCGGATAAAATCGAGAATCTGGACGAGGTACGCGCTTATCAGGCGGAGGCGGCCCGCAAGTCCGACTTTGAGCGCACGGAGGTCAACAAGGATAAAACAGGCGTATGCATCAAAGGCGTGCGCGCTGTCAATCCCGTCAACGAGACGGAGATCCCGATCTTCATCTCTGACTATGTCCTTGTCTCCTATGGCACGGGTGCGATCATGGCAGTTCCCGCGCACGACACGCGCGACTGGGAATTTGCAAAGAAATTTGATCTTCCCATCATCGAGGTCGTCAAAGGCGGCAACGTGGAAAAGGAAGCGTTCACCGACTGCGCGACCGGCGTAATGGTCAATTCCGGCTTCCTGACGGGGCTTACGGTGGACGAGGCGAAGGTGAAAATCACCGAATGGCTTACGGAGAACGGTAAGGGCCGTTCCAAGGTGAACTTCAAACTGCGCGACTGGGTCTTCTCCCGTCAGCGCTATTGGGGCGAGCCGATTCCGATCGTCTATTGCGAGAAATGCGGCTATGTGCCGCTGCCGGAGGATCAGCTCCCGCTGAAGCTGCCGATGGTCGATTCTTATGAGCCGACGGAGACAGGCGAATCCCCGCTTGCCAAGATGACGGACTGGGTGAACACTACCTGCCCGCACTGCGGCGGCCCTGCCAAACGCGAAACGGACACCATGCCCCAGTGGGCGGGTTCCTCCTGGTATTTCCTGCGCTATTGCGACCCGCACAACGACAAGGAGCTCGCCTCCAAGGAAGCGCTCGAGTACTGGACGCCGGTGGATTGGTACAACGGCGGTATGGAGCATACCACGCTCCACCTGCTCTACAGCCGCTTCTGGCATAAATTCCTCTATGATATCGGTGTGGTGCCCACCAAGGAGCCATATCAGAAGCGCACGAGCCACGGCATGATCCTCGGCGAGAACGGCGAGAAAATGAGCAAATCCCGTGGCAATGTCGTTAACCCTGACGATATTGTCAATGAGTATGGCGCGGATACCATGCGTCTATATGAGATGTTCATCGGCGATTTCGAGAAGGCAGCGCCGTGGAACTCCGCCTCGATCAAGGGCTGCAAGCGGTTCCTCGACCGCGTATGGAATCTGCAGGACATCGTCGTTGACGGCGACGGCTACCGCCCGGAGCTGGAAGCGCTCATGCACCGCACGGTCAAGAAGGTGACGGAGGATATCGACAACCTCAAGGCGAACACGGCGATTGCCGCGATGATGAGCCTGCTCAACGCCATCGCTGATACGGGCGCCGTGACGAAGGGCGAGCTGCGCACGCTGACCATCCTGCTCAATCCCTTTGCACCGCACATGACGGAGGAGCTCTGGGAGCAGATGAGCTTCGGTGGCACGGTGACGGATCAGCAGTGGCCTACCTACGACGAGGCAAAATGCAAGGATGAAACGGTCGAGATCGTCACGCAGATCAATGGCAAGGTGCGCGCGAAGCTGAATGTTCCAGCGGAGATCGAGGCGGCGGACGCGATCGCACTCGCGAAGCAGGATGAGAAGATTAAGGCGGCGATCGCGGGTATGCAGATTGTCAAGGAAATCTATGTCAAGGGCAAACTTGTAAATCTTGTGGTGAAACCGCAGAAATAAAGGGAAAAATCCCTCTCTGCCCGAGTGACAGAGAGGGATTTTGGATGCGATGTGGATTTCCATTTTACATACCGGAACCGTTGACAAAAACGGAAAGATGATTTAGAATAAAAATGAACGGTGGCGCTGCCGCAGAGGCGGTTCGCCTCCAGATAGTATTACAAAGTAACCGCTATCTTTGTGAGGGATGGGCGGTTACTTCTTTTTTATGCTGATGGCTGTCAAGACAAGGCCAATAATGCCGACGATTACAAGTGAAAAACTAAAAAGACTTTCATATGTAACATACTGCACAGCACCACCTCCTTCCGGAGGCAAAGAGTGAACCGCCTGCCGCTTAGGACAGCGCCACATGTCAATTATATTCGATAAAAACTATTTAGTCAATATTTACCACAAAAAAGTGCTTTGTGTGTCGAACCCGTTGACAAAACGGGAGGGATGATTTAGAATAAAAATGAACGGTGGCGCTGCCGCAGAGGCGGTTCGCCTCCAGGTTTTTGGTTTAAGTAACCGCTAACTTTTCGAGGGTTGGGCGGTTACTTCTTTTT
>DCJV01000132.1:34714-41180 GCA_002320555.1 Ruminococcaceae bacterium UBA1691
ATAAATACTGTTTAGTCAATATTGTCTAAATAGACCATTCGATTTCAGGAAAATCAGACGGCTTTTTGCTTTTATCACTTTTGATCTTTATCAGATGGAATGTATGCAGCGATGGCCTCCGCATAATAAGTAGCGCAGGCTCGTTTCTTTTATGGTTGCAGGTGGGGTGTTGCAATTGCTGCTTATTTTTTCTTCCAGATGCGTTTTGCTTTTTTCTCCCATTTCGGCTTTGGCGGCGCGGGAGGCTCTTCCTGAGGAGTCGCAACGTCCGTAAGACCGCGCTCCTTGAGCCGCGTGCCCACGATCTCGCGCATCAGGCAATAGAGCACAGAGCAGACCGGCACACTCACGAGCATGCCCATGATGCCCCAGACGCTGCCGCCGATCGTAACAGCGAGGAGCACCCATAGGCTCGGAAGCCCCACGGAGCTGCCCACAACACGTGGATAGATCAGGTCGCCCTCCACCTGCTGTAAGACGATAATGAAGATCACAAACCAGACCGCCTGCATGGGAGAATCCATCAGGATCAGGAAGGCGCCGATTGCCGTCCCGATGAACGCGCCAAAGATGGGGATCAGCGCGGTAAAGCCCACCAGGACGGAGATCATCGGTGCATACGGCATGCGGAAGATGACCATACCAATAAAGCAGAGGATGCCAATGATAACGGATTCCATGCACTGGCCAGTCACAAAACGGGAAAACATTTTATTGGATAACACACAGATGTGCAGGATTTTTTCGGCCCATCTCTGCGGCAGAAAGGCATAGAGGATACGGGTGCCCTGATTGCCAAGCTTTTCCTTCTGCATCAGGATATAAACGGAGAACACCACGCCGAGAATAAAGTTGAAGATGGCGCTGAAAATAGAAGTAGTGATGCCGACCGTCGTATTGACAAGTTTTCCGGAATCACGCTTAAGATAGTCGAGCACAGTTGCGCTGAGCTTTTCCCAGTCGATTTCGAGATTCGTGAGCGTAGAGGCGTCCACCTTCAGGAAGGCTGCCGCCTGAGCGATCCAGACTTTGACCTGCTCCACATATCGAGGCATATTGTCGATCAGGAGGCCGAAGGCCCGCTTCAGCTCCGGGACGATCATAAAAATGAGGATGAATAAAATACCGACGATGATCCCCAATGTGAGGATGATGCAGATTGGCCGCCGGATTCGGTTCCAAAGTGGGCTATTTTTCCGGTTGAGTGGGGCGAAAAAACGCTCCTCCACCACCTTGAGCAAAACATTGAGGATAAAGGCGACGCAAAAGCCGATGATCAGCGGCATCAGGAGATTCAGCGCAGCCCTGCAAACGCCGGCCACAGCCGAAATGTTTTGCAGCCCCAGAAACAGGACGATACCGAAGGTGACAATCAATAGAATTTTTTTAATGGTTTTTCGGTCAAGCTCCATGATGTTTCCATGCGGCACAGCAGGCGCGCCGCCCTTTCTTTGGGAGATATTATATTAACTATACCCTGCCGCAGTGCTTCATGCAAGCCTTTTTCTTACCCGATATTGGGCGGGACTTCCATTTATTTATCTGCTTCCTGCTTTCTTATATAGATTTACGATGAAAATGGCAGAAAGCTTGAATATTCTATCGAAATAGACTATAATCAAACCATTAAAAAATGATGAGATGAGGACGTTAGTTATGAATCAACGCAGGACGATCGTCAATACAGCGCTCTCCAACCGGCCTGCCGGGACTGCGGTTATCATTGCCGCCTTGGCGGGAGGCCTCTATTATCTTTACTGCCTGCTACGTGTGCCAGGCGCGGCCGATCCATATGCGGGCGTGATCCTGAGCGAGCAGGCCTTTCAGGTGCTCAGCTATGTGGAATACGCTGTCAAAATTGCAATTAAGCTCTTCCTGATTTCCGCAATCTTATATGCGTTTGGGCATACGCGAAATGCGCCTTATACGCGTACGCCGGCGCGGCTTTGGGTATGCAGCCTGTCGCTGGAGATCGTGCTGTATATCCGCGCAATTTTCATCAGCGTGATACATTATTTGTCCGCACAGAGGGTGGGCGATGCAGCGATCCCTATTCTGGAGCTGGCGCCGCAGATCTTATCAATTTTAACATTTGCCCTGCTGGTCACAGTAGCCCTGCGGTCCTCCGATGTGCTGCGGGCGACGAAATATTTCCGGATTTCGGTCGTGACGACGGCGCTGGCTGTCCTTTATCTTGTAGTTCATGCTGCCCAGATCGTTTCAGCGGTGCGCTCGGGCGCAGGCGGGGTTGTGCAGGAGGTCATCCTGTTTGTAGACGGGCTGACGGTTTTGCTGCCGAGCATCCTGCTGATGCGGGCTGCGGCTACGGAGAAAAAGGTCAACTATACCAACCGCGGTTTTTATATGGGGCAGAAATACGAGAGATAACAGCAACAATGCAAAACTTGCAAAGCGGGCATGTCATTGCGACGCCCGCTTTTTTATTTTAGTAGACTTATCCTGAATTTAAGGAAAAGCTTCTGAAATTATAATTGCTTTTTGCTCTGATTTGTGATAAATTTGAATATATAAATGTGGGCGGGTTCTTCAATTTTTAGAGACTATTTCAAAAATTTGAAAAAATCTGGCAAAAGAGCGCCGCTCATCGGGAAAGGTCGGCATTTGTTTTATAAACCGTGCATCTTTAGCGATTGACGCTGCCCATGGCGGTAGGATGGAGGGTAAAGTTTTGCGCTTTTCGGCCAGGAGGGCAGGCCGAAATTCGGCTTCACCGAAACGCCCAAAGCTTTCTGCCTCTCATGGAAAGGATGGTTATGTCAATGAGTGCAAGCAGTCTTGTGAACAGGCGGTATGTCGGCGTGAGGGAAAATCTTGCCTACGGGATCGCATGCGGCGGGCAGAATATGAGCTATACGTTCATGGCGTCGTATCTTACATACTTTTTTGTAAATGTTTTCGGCATTGATCCGGCGATTGTTGCCACCATGCTTTTTATCGAGGGCATCTGGGATGCGGTTAACGACCCGATCATGGGCTCGATCGTCGATAAGACGCGCACCCGCTTCGGCAAGATGCGGCCGTATCTGCTCGTGATTCCGATTCCGCTGGCGGTCGTGACGATGCTGCTGTTTGCAGGGCCTGTGCTGATGGCGGGGGCTTCTATGGGCGCGAAGATCGCCTATATGATCATTACTTATTTCATATGGGAGTTCCTCTATACGATCTGCGATGTGCCGTTCTGGGGCATGTCGGCTGCAATTTCGCCCAATCCGGAGGACCGCACCCGCGCGATCTCCAGTGCACGTTTTTCCGCTTCTATCCTCGGCGGCCTGCCCGGCATCGTGCTGCCGGTGCTGATCGATTTGGTCAACGCGGGTGCCGTGGGAATCTCCCTGCAAAAGATTTTCTTTGTCATTGGTATCGTCGTCTCCTTTGTCGGCATGGGGCTATTCAGCCTAGCGGGTATTTGCACGCGTGAGCGCGTTGCGCAGTCTCTGGAGGAGCCGAGCCTGTTGGATTCTTTTAAGTACCTGTTCCAGAATAAGCCCTTGATGCTGCTGATCCTTTCCAACATCCTCGGCGCTTTGGGCGGTATCAGCGGCATTTTTCAGAATTATTATTTTATTGATGTATTGGGCTCCGCTTCTATCAATATTATCATCGGTATTCCGGGTACGGTGATTGGCTTTATCGCATACCTGATGATCGGCCCGCTGAAAAAGCGCTTTAATAATAAGCAGATATCGATTTGGATGTCTGTCATATGCGGGGTGTTGCCAGCCATTACCTTTGTGCTGGGATATGGCAATATGAAAAATATGTCCGTTATGGTGCCGCTTCTGATGGCGCAGGGTGCGCTGAACGCCCTGTTTAATGGTGTGCGCATGGTCATTCCTACAGAGATGATCAGTGAGACCGTTGACTATATGGAATGGAGAACCGGAAAACGCTCAGAAGGAATGAGCTTCTCCATTTTGACTTTTATCAGCAAGTTTACAGGTGCAATGTCGAAATCCATGGGTACCGGGCTTTTGAAGGCGATTGGTTATGTAACCTCTTCGACCAATGCGGTTGTACCGCAGAGCATGCATACGCAGCGCGGAATTTTTGCGATGTATACCATTATACCTGGATTGCTGGGGATTTTGGGGATCATTCCGCTATTCTTCTACGATCTGGTTGGGGAGAAACAGCAGAAGATCCTCAAGGAGCTTGCCGAACGCCGCGAAAAGACAGAGAAGCAGGAAACGGAAAAGCCGGTGGAGGCTGATACGCAGGCATAACATTAAGAAAAGGGATCGAGGCAGAGAAAATCAACGATATAAAAATTAGAAAAGAAAAGGAGATCATACCAAATGAGCCGCACGAAAAAGACGACCGTTTCCCTTCTGCTGGTTCTGTCGCTCTTGGCAGCGCTGATGGCGCCGGCGGGTGCCGTGTTCGGGCAGAAGACTGATCCTCTGCAGTTCAATGAGGACGGCTCCTTTACGATCCTGCAGATATCCGATACGCAGGACACGCAGTATCCTTCCCCCAATGTGATGACGCTCATCGAAAAGGCGATGGATGAATCTCAGCCCGATCTCGTCATCTTCACCGGAGATCAGCTGAAAAATTACGATTCTGATTTTGACGGCGGCAACCTCGCGCGCAAGGTTCAGCAGGCAATTGATGCGATCGTGCGGCCTGTGGAGCGCCGGGGCATCCCGTTTGCAGTGGCTTACGGGAACCATGACGACGCAATCGAAGTCAGCAAGGAAGATCAGCTTAAGATGTACCAGCGCCACAGCCTGTGCCTCATGCGCGACGATGAGCCGGAAATTTCCGGCTGCGGCAATTACAACCTGCCGATCCTCAGCAGCGACGGGCAGCGGACGGCATTCAACCTCTATCTGCTCGATTCGCACGGCGGCGGGGGCAGCACGTACGATTCTATCAAGCAGGATCAAATCGACTGGTATGTGCGCGTGAGCAATGCACTGAAAGCCTCGAACGGCGGCAATCCAGTTCCTTCAATGGAATTCCAGCATATTCCCCTGCCGGAGCTGCGCACCGTTGCGGACGAGGGCCTGATCCACACGGGCGAAAACAATGAGGGCGTGGCGGGCCCGTATTATAACAGCGGCTTCTTTGACGCGATGGTCGAGCAGGGCGACGTGATCGCCGCCTTCTGCGGCCATAACCATACGAATACCTATATTGGCACGCTCAAGGGCGTGGATCTCGGTTTTACGCCGGGTGCCGGCTTTAATGAATACGGTTTGGGCCTGGAGCGCGGCGTGCGGGTTATCGAGCTCAACGAGCGCGACCTTTCAACCTATCAGACGCATCTGTTGACCTTTGTGGGGCTGCTGGGCGACAATCCAATCACGAGGCTGCGCTACCGCCTGTTCACGGTGGGTGAGCTGGATTCCGATCATGTGATGGACATGGTGAAGACGGTTCTCAGCGAGGTCGCCGGTGCGGTGCTACATTTGATCAAAACGAGCAAGGGCGAACCTGTGGCGATCGTCAAAGAGGTGCTTCAGTTTTTTGGCGCTGATGTCGGTTATATAGAGGGCTTTTTTCACTGATCTTCCCTTCTAATGGAAAGGAGTAGATTCCAATCGTAGAAGCAATTTATAACTTTGACTGGTCTATATTTGCCTGGGTGCGGGATACATTATGGAACCCAGTGCTCGACATCATCATGAAATATATCACCCTGCTGGGCGAGGGCGGCATAATCTGGATCATTTTTGCGGTGATCCTGCTCTGTACGAAAAAATACCGCAAATGCGGCCTGATGATGGGCGCGGCATTGATTTTAATGCTGATAATCAATGATGGGATTTTGAAGAACCTGATCGCCCGGCCGCGCCCCTTCAACCGCTTCGACCCGGCGGATCCCACGGCGTTTGCCATCTGGAAGGATTTCCCCTTTCCGAATATCGTTCGCAAGCCGTCGAGCTTTTCATTCCCCTCCGGGCACACTTCATCTTCATTCGCGGCGGCGCTGCCCATGCTGAAAACGGATAAGAAAATTGGGATTCCCGCATTGATTCTGGCCTTTCTGATCGGCTTTTCCCGCATTTATGTGCATGTGCATTATCCTACGGATGTGATCGCCGGTGCAATCGCCGGTCTGTTTTACGGTTGGGTAGGCATTGTGCTGGTGCAGAAGCTGGAGCCGATTATCAAGCGCTGGTGGGCATAGCGCAAGGCGCAAAAAGCAGCTTAAATGCAGATATATGGATGACGGAACCGGAGACTTGTTCTCCGGTATTTTTTTGGTCATATGAGGAACAATTGTGAGGAGATGCGCATTGAATAAGGAAGAGGATGGATCAAGGGGTTTTATGATGCACGGCCATCCATCAATCGTTCTTCGAGCAGATTGCAATAAAAACAATGTGCGATATTCTCTATTTTTGTGAAAATAATGCGAAGGCGATGAAAGTATCACTTTTTCAAGCTTCAATCTATCGGTACCTTTTTCTCAATTTTAGATAAAGATTCCCAAAAT
>DCJV01000057.1 GCA_002320555.1 Ruminococcaceae bacterium UBA1691
AGACCGGCCTCGCCATCGTGGACGACGTCGGCCGTGTATTTATTTTCCGTCATGATCTGGCCGAGCGCCTCGGCCAGGCGGACTTCATCTTCCACAATCAGGATTCGCATGTTGGACACATCCTTTTGCTTTGAGGCTATTTTAGCATGCCGCGCCCCATTTTTCTACAGGCATTGTAATTAAGGAAGCTGAAACGATTCTGAAAGCTTTTTTCAGAAGAATTTCAGGAAACCGGACTATACTGGGCTCTATACCGGAACGGTATGTGTAACCACTTTAGAAAACAGCGAAGGAGGAACGCTATGGCGATCGCAACCTTTCAGCGGTATGAAAAGAAATATCTGCTGAATTTGACGCAGTATCAGGCGCTTCTGCCCGTGCTGGAACAGCATATGACGCCGGATATCTACTGTAAAAACGGCGAGGAATATGAAATCTATGGCCTGTATTATGACACGGAAAATAGCGACCTGATCCGGCACTCACTTTCCCATCCGTATTATAAAGAGAAGCTGCGCGTGCGCAGCTATCGGATTCCGCGCTCGCCGGAAGAGCCTGTATTCGTTGAGCTGAAAAAGAAAATCGGCGGTATCACGGCGAAACGGCGTGCACAGCTTCCCTTGCAGGAGGCCTATCGGATGCTCGCGGGCGGAGCGCCGCCGGTCACGTCCGATTATCTTACAAAGGAAGTGCTCGGTGAAATCGCCTGTTTTCTGACGGCCCATCCTGTCCGCCCGGCCGTCTATATCAGCTATCAGCGGCTTGCATTCACTGGACGGGACGATCCGGCCCTGCGCGTCACCTTTGACCGGGACATCTGCACGCGGCGGGAGCGGCTCCTGCTGGAGGCGGGTTCCTTTGGCAGCCTTCTGATCCCGGAGGAGGAGCGCCTCATGGAGATCAAAACCACGGGCGCGCTGCCGCTGTGGCTCGCACAGGAACTGTCCGCACAGAAAATTTACAGCCGCGGCTTCTCAAAATACGGGACGGAGTTTCAAAAATGGATGCGCACCGGATCGGCTTCCGCTATGGAAGCGACAGATAAGCCCTGGCGGCTTTCATAACCCCCAGAGATATTCGGCAGAAAGGATGGATTTCCATGCTCAATACACTTTTTTCCTCAGTAGCAGGTGATTTAAGCCCGCTGAACGCCTGCCTGATCATTCTATCGTCCCTGTTGCTTGGTCTGCTCATCAGCCTGACATATCTCGCAACGCACCGTAAGGAAGTCTATGCACACACCTTCCCTGTCACCCTGATTATGCTGCCCGCCATCATCGCCATCATCATTTTGCTGGTCGGCAATAATGTGGCGCGGGCATTCAGCCTTGCGGGTGCGTTTTCCCTCATCCGCTTCCGCAGTGCGCCGGGCGATCCGAAGGATATCGCCTATGTGTTTTTTACCCTCGGCGTGGGCCTTGCCTGCGGCATGGGATATATCGGCTACGCGGTGCTGTTCGCCGTGATTTTATGCGCTGTGATGGCCTGCCTGCAGGCTGTGCGATTCGGCCAGCCGAAGACGACGCAGATGACGCTAAAGATCACAGTGCCGGAAAACCTGAATTTCCACGGCCTGTTTGACGACCTTCTCGAGCAGTATACCGTATCCTGGACGCGGAGAAAAGTAAAAACCTGCGATTTTGGATCGCTTTTTGAGGTCGTTTACGATATCCAGTTGAAAGACGAAGCCGGGCAGAAGGAATTCCTCGACGCGATCCGCCGTCGAAACGGCAATCTGAATATCTCCCTGACGCTTGCAGGTGAGCCGGAGGGGACATTTTAGCACCAGATACTTTTGGAAGTGTAGTGATTTGCCATTTTCATACCCCTTTCTATACATTGGCCCTGTCCTATGCCGAAAACGCATGGGGCAGGGCCTCCCTTTTTGCGGGCGATCTTTTCAATGTAAGAAAAGGGCGGTATAATAACCTTGTGTTTCGGAAAATATGATTCCTGCAATTGCGATGGGCCAGATCATCAGGCGTTTTTCGACCATATGATGCCGATGGCCGAGGTTACCGTGAAAAAACCTGAGCCATAAGGAGAATGAGCGCAGTGCGGCCCCAGCTTGTGGACATATTCACATGTTTTGCAGAATCTCTATGGAAAGGATGCCGATTTGCATGAAAATTGAGACGATTTACCGCTATGACAGCCGCAGGGATATCTATCTGACCGCCTATCTGCTCGATCAGGTAGACCGCTGCACCTTTTCTGATGCTCGCCCGGCACTGCTCGTCTGCCCGGGGGGTGGGTTTTCCTCCTGTTCCAACCGCGAAGCGGAGCCGATCGCCATGCATTTTGCGGCGCAGGGGTATCAGGTGTTTGTGCTGCAATATTCTCTGGGAGAACAGGCAGCGTTTCCGGCTCCGATCGGCGACGCAGCATGGGCGATGCAGACCATCCGCAGGGAGGCGAAGCGGTTTTACGTGAACCCCCAAAAGGTTGCGGTAATGGGCTTTTCCGCAGGCGGCTATATTGCGGCGGGGCTGAGCGTCTTTTTTGCAGATCGGTCGGTTTTAAAGGGGGAAACAAGGGCTTCCGCCCGTCCGGATGCGGCCGTCCTATGCTATCCGGTCCTAACGGCGGGACGGGAGCATGCGCACGAGGGTTCTATCCGGCTCCTGCTCGGAGAAACGCCGGACACGCCGCAGCGGCGCGCCGCCCTTTCGCTGGAAAATCATATCCCGTCCAATATGCCGCCTGTGTTTTTGTGGCATACGGCGGACGACAAAAGCGTGGATGTGGAAAACAGCCTGCTTTTTGCGGGCGCGCTTGCGAAAAAGGAAATTTCCTTTGACCTGCATATTTTTGAGACCGGGCACCACGGGCTGGCAGACTGCTCCCTGCGCACCTGCGACAAATCCCATCCGTATCCGGCGCGCTGGCTCATGCTCGCGCAGGAATGGCTGGGGAAACAGCTGAAATTTCGGACGTGAGGATGCTGCCGCCATCCTCTAAAGAGAAAAGGGCGCGCTGCAAAATGTAGACATACACATTTTGCAGCGCGCTCGGTTTGATTGGTACAGCAGCAGGGTAAACCGCTCTGTTTGATGCTTCCGTTTCACAGGCAAACCGTCAAAGAGAGGCGCCGTCAGGCGGAGCAGGAGCATCTACACGCCCCCTTCCGGCGTCAGTCTATGGAAATTTTAAAACAGACAGGCATCTCAAAGCGTTCGTCTGTAGCCACGCGCAGCTCGAGATAGTCGTTTGTCTGGGTGAAGGATACGTTGCAATTCCGGCCGAGCAGAGAAACGCCGAGGATCTGATAGTTTAGCTCATCGTCTTTGGAGCCGAGCGTTTTCAGGCGGTAAATATTCTTCTGATTGGGCATGAGCGCAAACACATAAAGCGTACCCGGCTTATAGGTAAAACGAAAATCTTTTTTGGTAAACGAGAATTTCTCCTGGAAGGACCCGCCGCAGTTGGAAGGCCCCTCACCGAAAATTTTATAGGGCGACGTATCGTAGATCGCTTCCCCGTTGATCTGCAGCCATTTTCCGATTTCGCGCAGGACAGCTGCCTCCTCGGGACAGATCGTACCATCCGCCTTCGGGCCGACATTGAGCATCAGGCAGCCGTTTTTGCTGACCACGTCAATGAGATTGCAGATGAGCTCATAGGGCGTTTTGAAGTCGTTGCCCTGCGTATAGCCCCAGGAGTTTTTCGCAATGGCGGTATCGTTCTGCCAAGGGCGGGGATTGATGGCGGCGAGCTGCCCGCGCTCAATGTCCAACACGGCACAGTGGTACATCACGCCATCCCATTTGTAGAAGACGCAGACCTCCATGCCCCATTCGCGGGATCGGTTATAGTAGTACGCCAAAAATTTTTTCATATAAGGGCGAAAAGCGTGCTGCCGCACCCACCAGTCGAAATATATGGTATAGGGGCGGTTGACGTCAACAAGCTCGCAGGTGGAAGCAAGCCAGTCCTCCAGCCATGCCTGCGACGGGACGATGGAACCCTCCGGACGTCTGCTGGGATCGCCCTTTGCCTTCGCAACAGAGGGACCGTAAAATTCGCGGTATTTCTCGTCCTGAACGTCACAGCCCGGGATATTGCGCCCGCCGTTCATAAACCAGTAGTGTTCGGCGCGGTGGCTAGAGGAGCAGTATTTGATCCCTCTGTCGGTGAGTTCCTTTTTCAGTTCTCCATATACGTCCCGTTTAGGCCCCATATTGACGGCGTTCCATTCGCACAGCTCGCTCGGATACATTTTGAAGCCGTCGTGATGCTCTCCAACAGGCGTGACATACCGGGCGCCGCTTTCTGCAAAAAGCTCCGCCCACTCCTTCGGATTATAGTGTTCCGCCTTGAACTGCGGGATGAAATCCTTGTAGCCGAAGTTCCGGCCATAGGTTTTTCGGTGGTGCGCATAAGTTCTGCTACCCTTCTGATACATTTCGCGGGAATACCACTCATTGTGAAAAGCAGGAACAGAATAAACGCCCCAATGAACGAACAGGCCGAATTTTGCCCGCGCATACCAGTCCGGAATCCCATAGTGGGAGAGGCTTTCCCAATCGTCTTTGAAGGGGCCCTTTTGGATGACTTCATCGATGGTTTTGAGGTATGCCTGTACCTTTGTGGGATCGCTCAAAAAACACACGCTCCTCAAGATGGTTTTTATCGTATTTATATTAAGGATCCACGTTGTAAAAGTCAACCAATACGATACGATTTTTATCGGTTGATCGAAATTTTTCTTATTACATGTAAAAATCGACAGGTAAATTCTTATAAAAGCTATATGGAAATTAAATTTCGTGTAGAATATAACACATAGCTTAACAATTCGGACAATACAGGAACAGGGGATGTTTCATGGATCACGAATTTGCAGCCCGGGAACGGAAACGGGATTTCCTATATTTTCATTTTTGGCCCTGGTGCTACCGGTTGTTTTCGAAGCGACCGGTCAAGCGGAAGCTCGTCGTTTTTGCAAACGATTGTGTCCGCACGCTGCCGGACAATATGCAATGCCTCTATGACGAGCTGATTGGACGGGGATATCGCTGTGTATTGTGCCTGAAGCCCAAGCATGCGGGAAATCCGATCAGCGCACAGATTCGATCCTTTTGCAATTACTTGCGGTTCATCTATTATTATGCGCAGTGCCGCTGCGTATTCCTGACGGATTATTATTTTCCGGTTTATGCGGCCAAGCCCCGGGAGGGGACCAAGGTTGTTCAGCTCTGGCATGCCTGCGGCGCATTTAAAAAATGGGGGTATTCCACACTGGGCAGTACCTGGGGCGATAAAAAGGGCCGCATGATCGAGCGCTACCCAATCCATAATACTTATACGGATGTCCCGGTTTCCGCAGAAAAGGTGATTCCTTTTTATGCGGATGCCTTCCGCTGTGACGAAAGCGTGATAAAACCGCTGGGTGTCCCGCGGACAGATCGCTATTTTGACCCCGCCTTCGTATCGCAGGCGCGCCAGAGGGTGCTTTCCCGCTTTCCGGAGATTGGCAACAGGAAAATCATCCTGTATGCACCGACCTTCCGCGGGACCTCTATGTATGACGCGCATAACGATGGTTTTCCTGATTTTGCCGTCATGAAGAAAGCGCTGGGCGAAGAGTACGCTGTGCTAAGTAAATTGCATCCGTTTGTGGAGCAAAGCCGGACGGAGCCGCCACATTCGCAGGACGGCTTCTCCTTTACAGCGGACAAGGATCTTCCCATTGAGATCTGCTTATGCGCGGCGGATCTTTTGATTTCGGATTATTCCTCCCTGATTTTTGAATATGCCCTTCTGGAACGGCCAATGGTATTTTTTGCGTATGATCTCGATGTGTATGATAAGGAACGCGGTTTTTACCAGCCATACCGTTCCTTCGTGCCGGGCCCTGTGGCGGTGGATACCGATGCGCTGATACGGGCGGTCTGGCAGCTCGGCACCGGCGGATGCCCGCCAGAGGTGCAACGGTTCAAGCACGATTATATGAATGCCTGCGACGGACATGCTGTGGAGCGCATTCTCAGTCTAATTTCGTAAAAGGAGTATGACTATGAAGTTCCCCTATGATATTTCCGTGATCGTCCCAGTTTACAATGCGGAAAATTTTGTGGAACCCTGTATGGAGTGCCTGATAGGGCAGACGATCGGCTTTTCCCACATGGAGGTGTTGCTCATCAATGACGGTTCGACCGATAGCAGTGAGGAGATTTGCCGTCGTTTTGCGAACCAGTATGAAAATATATGCCTAATCTCCCAGGAGAATCAGGGCGTATCAGCGGCACGAAACGCCGGCATTCGGGCGGCGCGTGGGAAATATATCATGTTTCTGGACTCGGACGATACGCTCTCTGATAATGCGGCGCAGGAAATCGTCTCTTTTTTTGATATGCACTATGAGGAGATCGATCTGCTGACATATCGGCTGTATTACCGCAATGAAAGAGGGAGCATGTATGGCCATACCCGCTATGAGATTTTAAATGAGACTGGTATTTATGATCTGGAGGAAAATATACATATTGCACAAAGCAGTATGAATGTCTGCGTCAAGAACCGGCACGGAGAAAACCGGCTTTTCAATACCAGCCTCGCCCTGGCAGAGGACCAGTTTTACATCATGGAAATCTCCATGCAAAAGAAGAGGATCGGTTATGTCAATGAAGCTTTCTATTTTTATTTCCGTCATTCAGGCGCAACGACGGCAATAGGGAATCATCCATATTATTGCTTTGATCATTTTCTCTATTTCTTCCATCTGTTGAGCGAAACTTATCGCCTGCCGGACGGCGGTCTGGACCGCGTCGCGCAGGCTTTGCTGCTGTATAATTTCAATTGGCGCCTAAAAGGTGACGTGCTTTTCCCCTATCATTATGAGGGGGAAGCATTTGAGCGGGCGATAAATCAATTGCGTTTTTATGTCAATTTGATCGACGACGACGTCATTCTGACCTCTCCCCATGTGGACCCTTTCCATAAGAATTTTTTTCTGCGCATGAAGCGGGAGCCATATCAAATCAGCTATGGCCCGGATCGCTTTGCTATCTATTCCGGCAAAAATCTCTGGGTGGACGAGGAGCGCGGAGAAATCGTATTCCGGAAAACGCACCTGCGCGGGGGCATTTTCCATCTGGAAGGTTTTTTAAAATGCCCCGCAAGCGATTTCTATGATATTTCTCTGTATCTTTTGCTGGATCGGGAAACGAGTGGCACACCGCTTGAATTGTCACCGTCGACCTTCAGCATGTATAAATCACCGATTTGCACCAATCGTTTTTGGGCCTTTTCCTGCGATATCCCTCTCGAGGGACATGAGCATATTTCATTTGAGATTGAGCTGGAGGGCCGCCGGTATCCGACCAAATATTACTTTACGGTTCGGGCAGCCCTTGGCAAAAAGCAGATGAATCTGATGGAGGGGCACGATCTGGTCGAGATCGATTTTCTGGAGAAGGAAGAAATCTTTACGGGGTTTTCCGTAAAACAATTATCCGGTATTCGGCGCATTCTGCAAAGGATAAAGATGGATATCCATTATTTCCGGCGGAATTTCAAAGGCTTTTTTTACCGTAAGGCCATCCGGAAAAGAAAACGTGAGATATGGCTTTATACAGATCGACACGGCGTGCTGGACAATGGGTATTATCAGTTTAAGCATGATTTCGGCATACAGGACGGGATTCAAAGATACTACATTGTGGATGCCTTTAAAGACAAAAAGACGTATTTTACCCCTGAGGAGAGACGGCATCTGGTTAAATTCAAAAGCCTGCGTCATAAGCTATTGTTTTTAAACAGCAGCAAAATACTCACGTCTTTTCATTCGCCGAGCATTTTTTCCCCTTTTGACAGCGCACCGCTGGCCTATTACGATGACCTGCTGCATTATGAGATGGTTTATCTACAGCATGGCATCCTGCACGCCCGCCTGGTCAATCTCTATGCCAAAGAACGCAGCGATATTGACCGGATTGTGGTATCCTCTGCGTTTGAAATGGAGAATCTGGAGAAAAACTATGGCTATTCGCCCAGAGACTTCATTCCGAGCGGAATGCCGCGCCTGAATGCCATTGATCTTACTAGAAAGCCGGAGCGCAGGATTTTATTCTCCCCTTCCTGGCGTAAGAATCTGATCGGCCCTTATATTGACAACCAGCGCGAGCTTTTACCCAAGCAGTTTCTTGCCTCAAAGTTTTATCAACAGATTGATCAGTTTTTGTGCTCAAAGGAGCTGGCGGACCTGCTGGAACAGTATGATTTGACGCTTGACTATAAAAATCATCCCATTTTTGAAGCGTACAATGATTATTTTAAAACCGGGAGCGACCGAATCAGAGTGCTTTCCGGCCCCATAAAGCTGGAAGAGTACCAAATGATGATTACCGACTTTTCCTCGATCGTATTCGACTTTGCCTATCTGGAGCGTCCGGTTTTATATTTTGTGCCGGATTATGAGATGTTCCGAGCCGGCGTGACACATACGTATCGGGAGCTGGATCAGCCTTTGGAGGAGGGGTTTGGAGTATTTACCCAGACAGCCGATGAGCTTTTTGAGCAGTTGAAGAGATTGATTGAAAACAATTTTGTACCGGATCCGGTTTATCAAAAGCGGATGCATGATTTTTTCTGGAATAAGGGCAAGGAAGAGGATACCCTGTATCAGTACCTGATGAAAGAAAAGGATTAGGTTTCCCATAATACAATGCCCCGGAAGAGCTTGGTGTACTAGGCTCTTCCGGGGCTTGTTTTCAGTGAAACGCCACATATAAATACGTCATACCGCTCTTGTTCAAACAGCTAACGCCGTTTCCGAGTGCGGCGTCCATCTTCACAGAAAATCCGTTGCTCGTCACGCTCAGGCCGAGCGTTCCCTGTCCATTGACAGCAAGACCGGAATAAACGGTTGTTTTGCCGCTCGTTGAATCGACGGCAGAGGGAGGGTATCCGGCGGCCATCAGAAATACGGCTTTTGGATGGAAGCCGAGCTGGATCGTCCGCTCCGCCGCGTTTGTCCCGAAATAGGTGCCGGCGGCAAAGGGCGCGTTCCAGAGGGCCTTGTCGGAGATTGTGACATGCAGATCCGCGTTGGCGAGATGCCCGCCAAGCTTTTCATCGAGGATGCGGTTGTCCTGATTGAAGTCCGCGCGTTTTGGCGTGTCTGCGCCCGCCCAATTGTTGAGCCCGGGCTTTTCTGTCTTTGCACTGCTGGGCATGGTTTCACCTCCTCTATTCGGTGTCCTCCTGCAGCTCCCACCGCAGGGAAAGCGCATCCCAGACGTTGAATGGCGTACCGGCTGCGTCCAGCGCGTCCCAATTCTCCGCGGGAAGGTCCGCCCAGATTTTCAGCTGTGCGGGCAGGCTGCGCTCGATTGCATGGACTGCCGGCGCACAGTCGGTCAAAGTGCCTGCATGGCCTGCGAACAACAGGCGGATGGTATGCGCTGAAACATCCTCTTCGAGAGCGCCTGCAAAACCGACCGTTTCCAGAAGTGCACGAATCTCATCCCTCGTGAAGCCCGGGGGCCCGAGGGAAAGGCGGGCAAGAATCCCGGCGCGGCGTTCGGACAGGGGGGCATCCTCCTGATGGAGGCCTAAAACACGCTCCCAAACGGCGAGGCGTTGCGATGGGGCCGTCTGAATAAAAGCCGCCTGCGTCAGGCGCTCAAGCCGCTGCGCCGCCTTTTCGAGACTCTGCGCATAGGCGCTCAGCTCTGCGAGTACGGAGCTTCCCGGAGAGAGCGCATAGAGGTGCAGGGGAAGGAGCGTTTGTGTCATTTGTTCCAGTATGGACAAGCGTTTCCCTCCCTCATAGCATGGATTGCACGGAGATCGTGCCTGGGATCAGCTTTACGTCTGCTGAGAGCAGCGTGTCCTCCGCAGGAGATTCCAGCGCGTAATTGGCCACACCATCCACACGGAACAGTACTTCTCCGAGCCGAGCGGCCAGAAGCGAGCTGCCGAGCGGCAGGGCCTCCAAAAAGCCACGCAGTGCGTCTTCGCAGCGGGCGGTCACCTGTGCGGCATCATAGCCGTATTCCACAAGCACCTTGGCGGAGAGGTTCATCCGGGTACGGACAGCGGCGCGCACGAGGACGTCCGTGCCGATTTCCCGCTCATGGGAAAAATCCTCTTGGATGCGGGCCACAAGCGCTGCGTCCGGCGTTTCGGCCGCAGTCAGGATGACAACATCCACAGTCCCCGCGCCGCGGGCGCGCGGCAGGACGGAGGCCTCCAGCACGCATTCGTAGGAGAGTGCTTTTTCACGGTAGGTGTCTGCGTTTGCCCCGTTGGGCATCCTGCCGAGTGTGTCGAGCAGGCGGCGGCGCAGATGCTCATCCGTTTCCACATCCGCTCCGCCGTCAAAGGGGGCCGGATTGGTCACCTGTGCAACGCCCTGCGGCGGATTGACCGGCAGCGTGATCGTTCCGGCGGCCACATTGGAGGACGCACCTAGTTCCAGCGCACGCGCACGGACGCAGACCTGTGTTTCTCCAGCGTGCAGCGTCGCCTGCTCCAATGTAGAGAATTGCCTGCCCTGCGTCCCCGGCGCCGCGCAGAGCACGCCTGTGGGGAGCGTTATCTCCGGCATTTCCTCTGCCACCGGCCGGGAGAAACAGAGCTGCCCCTCGGCAAAGGAGGCTGCCTTACGCACAAGCCCCCACATGGCGGCAAGGTTGTCGAGCTGTGCACCTACGGCAGAGTCCGGAAAAACCTGCCGCTGAAGCCAGCTGATGCGGGCGTGCAGAGAGAACAGCTGCCCAGCCAGCACACGCAGGCGGATGCCTGCATCAGAAGCATCGTCTGGGCGGCTGCCGCTTCTGGCTTCGTAGGAAGCTAGAAGCTCCTCTAAAATGCTCTGATAGGTATATGGGTTATCCATCTGTCTGAATCAAAACCTCCTTTTCCCAGTTCTTTCCGGCGAGCCGGATGAGAAAGCCGGTCAATCGTCCGCTTTCGTCTCGCTGGCAGTCCGCAGAGCGCACGCGGACGTTCGGTAGAGGGAGAAGCGCCTCCTGCGCAAGCTCTAGCGCCCGCGCGGCGCAGTCCGTCTCCTCTGGATTTTCCGCAAGGGCACAAAGCCTGCTGCCGAAGGAAGGCTGGTAGAGAAATGCCCCTTTTGGTACCTGAAGCCGGATCAGGCAGCGCTGTAATTCCTCTTTCCAACCGGTGACAGCAATTGGTTTTCCGCAGATGTCCAGCGCCCAATCCCTGTTTGCGAGTAGTGTATCCAAATGGCTTTTCATTCCTTTCTTTCTTCCAGCTTCCGGGCGCGCACCGTGCCGTCTCTGGTGATGGTGACGCCATTTAAGTCGATTTCTCCGCTGTTTTTCAGCGTAAGGCTTGCGCCGCCCGCTGAGAATAGCCGGATTTCTCCCGGCCGGAGCCCCTGTGTATCCGCCACCCGGACGCCTGTGCAGATCGTTTCGCCCGCACAGGGGGAGAGGAGCACCTGCGCGCCCTGGCTGGGGATGGAAATCAGGCCGGCGGGCGCGTAGAGCGGGACATTCTGCCGCCGCGCAGATCCGGTGGCGGCGAGCTCTGCATTCTGAAAGGAATCCGCCCGTCCGTTTTCTGCGGGGCCCATCCGGGCGGACTGTGCGATTTTTTGCGTTATCCACATAGAATATTACCTCCCGATTAAAAATGGCCTTTTGGGCGCAACGTCACGGTGCATCCAGCGCCGCTTTGCGCCCAATGGTATCGCATCGACCAGATGCACCAGTCTCCTCTGCTTGGCGCGCAGGCGGCGTCCGGCGCATGCACGGCGTCGCCGAGCTCTCCGGCAAAGGAAAACGGCGCTTCCAGGATCAGCTCCTCGCTTCCTGCGAGAGAGCGCTTGAGCAGCAGCTCCACTTCCCGTCTGCCACGCCACGCGGGGGATTGTGCAAGATTCAGAAACCGTCTCGTCTGCAGCGGACAGGCTCCTGGTTCCTGCTCCATCGTATAGAGATAGTCGCTTTCCCGGTCCGGCCGGTAGCGAACCTGTGAAATCACGCCATAGGGCCGCCGGATTCGTTTCAGGGACGTATAGCGGATTCCTCCGGCGGCCTGATTGGAAAACAGATGGGAAGCCTTCTGGCCTGGAGGACAGGCTTCCAATACGCCGTCGCCCATGACCCGCGGCTGCCATCCGCACACATAGGAGCAGAAATCCGAGAGCACCTCCCATTCGCTCTGCCCTTTTCCAACGTGGTAAACGCCGGGGCACCGCCCCTCCCCGCGCACACCGGACAGGCCGTAAGGCGCGGCGTGCAGCAGAAAGAGCGCTTGCAGGTCCGGCCGATTGTAGCTTGCAGGCAGCGCTTCGTTGTCAATTAATGCGCCGCCCTGAGAACGCGCGCTGATCAGAAGGCGCGGTCCTGATCGATCGAGGGAAAAGACCTGCTCGTCGACCGTGCCGGCAAAAAGCGCCGCGGCGGAATTTTCCCGGATGATCTGAATGCCAGAGAGCGGGGGGAGAGATTCATTCATGGAAAAAGATAACGTGGCCTGGCGGGCCGGTGAGGTGCAGGTAATTTTAACCTCCAGTCTGTCCGGCGTAGGGAGCGTGATTTCCTTTCCGTCCTCCATCCGAAGGGCTGTATAGTTCATCGGATATTCACCTCCTCTCCCGCGCCCACGCTCCATGGCTCTGGAATCTCCGGGTTGAGCGCGAGAAGGCGCTCAATGGGGATGGAAAAGCGCGCTGCCAGATGCCAGAGCGTTTCGCCTTCTTTAAGCAAAACGGTGGGTTCTTCGCATGGAGCGCTTTTGTATTCTGCCGGGCTCTCCCGGAAGGAGAAAGCATACTCGACCATCCGCATGCTGCCGCGCAGCAGGGTAAGCTCTGTCAGGACAGCCTGCATGGGGCCGTATTCTGGCAGGGTAAGAATCTCTGCACCGCCCTTTGACAGGAGCGCATGCAGGGTGGCGAACTGTGCTGCGGCGTCCGGGCCGGTAAAGAAGCCGCGCCCGCTGACAGAACGCAGAAGAGGGCCGTCTTCCTGCAGTGAGGGAGCAGGAAACAACGTTTCCCGGGTATGCCTGCCATCCTCTACACGGATTTCTATGGGATTGATTGGCCATGAGAAGGGGCCAAACCGCATGCTCGTCATTGCAACCGTCCTTTCTTCAAGGCTGCATCGGCGCGGGATAAAGGCGCGCGTCGCGCTCGAGCGCAAGGGACACCTGGTCCAGCAATGCTGCGCTATCGTCTGGTGGCACCGTTACACTCTGTGCCTGCTGTGAGAAAGCTTCTTCCAACATAAAAAGAACCACCCTTTCAAGAAATGTGCCGCGAAAGCGCGAGCAGGACGGCTTTTTCCACGGCGCATTCGCGCGGCGAAAGCTTCTCCGTGATGGAGAGCCATTCGCAGCCTTCATAAGTAATACGGGCCTGCGGCTTAACGATCACGAGTGAAAAGCCGCTGAAAGAAAACAGATCAATTTCCCCATTCTCCGGCGAGAGACGGGAAAGCGTGATGGTATACTGCATCGGGCCGAGGCCTGCCGCCTGCCCCTCCGGCGCGCCAAAGGGGACGACCGGATACGCCTCCCGGCGGGCCTGTGTCTCACAGCCTTCTACCGCCGCAATCCGCTTCCCGTCCGCTTCCAGGAAAATATCCCGGCCCGTTACACGGGAAAAACGCTGGATATCAGTCATTCGTTTTTCTCTCCTTCCTCACGGTATCCCTGCAGCTTCATTTCGATCCAGGCGTTCAGCTCCAGAGACCCTGTCTCCTTGCGGGCACTGACCGGGCCACAGCCGGCGGCCGTGACAGCGAAGGGCGCGTCAAAGAAGAGCGCCTCCCAGATGCGTTCAAAGGTTTCCTGGCAGGCGCTGCCGCCCAACCGGTTCGGCGCATGAATCTGGAGACGTATGCGCAGCGTCCAGGGGTAGCCAGTCAATGCATGGCCATTCCTTTCGCCGATGAACCGCCCGAGTACGTCCGGGGTGCATTCGGCCCGCTCCAGTCCGACGGCTACCGTGATGCGGCGCAGAGGGGAATCCTTTTTTGCCGCAGGATAATCTTCGCAGAAGGTGACATCCGAAAGGGCCTCCCATTCAGAGAGAAAACGGAGCACCTCTTTTACTGCATCTAAAAAGCCGCTCATTGCGTCGCCTCCGTTACGCTGCGAAGGATCGCCCAAATATAGAGCGCCTCCTCGCCGATCGTCACCCGTTCGGCCCGGTCAATCTGATAGCGCTCCCCGCCGAAGGCATTCAGGCGCGCGTCCTCCCCCAGTCTCGTTATGTCGTGCGAAGCGGGGCCGATATAGAGATAGTAGCCCGGGTTGTGGATGCCAATTGCCGTGTGGACGCCTTCGAGATACATTTTGTTTTTATACCGCAGCGGCTGAATAAACGCCTTGAACTGCGGCGAATGCCAGCCGTCCTCCGTGGACAGGCTAACGCTGCGCCCGTAGCGCTCCATGAGCATGGAAAGCTCTTCCTTCATCAAATCAGCTCCTCTCTAAATCCCGACCTGCCAGAAGGCAAAATCATCGTCGCGCAGAAGGGGCGCGGCCTGTGCCAGCGCTTCCCCCAGAAGCGATTTGGAAAGGCGGATTTGTGTGTCTGTGTTTTTGGAGGGCGTGATGCTGACGTCGCCTGCCCGGAAGGAGAGCTGCTGCATTTCGTCGGCGGCGCGGCATTTCACCAGCCAGCTTCCGGCAAGCGCAGCCGCGGCGAACGTAATGCGCGCATCCTCTGCGAAGGCGGGATCCGCCAGCTTCGCCGTAAGCGCTTGGGCGGCCTGTTCGCAAAGAAGCTGTGCGGCTGGCTCCGTATGCTGTGCAAGCGGCATCATTAGCTTCAGCTTTTCCAAAACGATGGAAGCGTCAATCATGAAATAGTCTCCTTTTGAGCAAAAAATTGTAGGAATATATAGAGTTCTGAATGAATTTTAGATCGACAGCACCTTCGACGCATCCGGGAAGATTTTTGCAAAGCCCGTGATCGTCGTGATAGCGGCACGTTCGAGCTGCCGGTCGATGAGCTTGTCGTAGTCCGTCATCACGTCCTGCGCCTGCACCTTTTCGAGCGCGCAGCTTCGGTCAAGCGCGATGAGCTTTCCCTCTTCCACAGCCGCGGATTTGACGAGGTCCGCGCCAAGCGGCGTAACCATGCTGCCTGTGGCGTGAAAATTGAGTCCCGCTGCGGCATCACGAAATTCCGTCAGGGACAAAAGCTTTTCCATCACGCCGGGAGAAGCGACGAGCGTGTTGAGCGCGTAGGGGTCAAAGCTATTCCAGAGCTTGATCAGATCGTCATAGGAGAGCGTGCCGCCCTGCGATACAGAGACGACGGGTGCGGCGTTATCGTTACCATCACCGTTGACCAATACGTCAACCGCATCCCTGAGCTGTGCGCGGGCGATATAGCTGCCGATCTGGCGCAGGGTGACGGTAAAGAGATCGAGGCGTTGGAATCGGATCGCCTCATATGACGCAACGAGCATCCGGCCGCGCTTGTGCAGGCGTACAAGATTCTCCTGCGTTTTGACAGCCGTCTGCGGAATGAATGCGCCCTCCGCCACGCGCTTGAGCGACCGGTCGTCCTCCTCCGGGACAGAGGTGATCGTGCGGTAGTCCATGCCGTCGATCTTTGTGGTGGCGGCGACGATGCGGGGGAGCACGTCCGCTTCATCCAGCCCCTGGCGCACAGCGCGCGAGACATATTCAGGAAACAGGGCCGCCGAATCTGAGGTCTGAAAGAATTTTTCTACTACGTCGCTGCCAGGGCCGCTGACACGGATATCGAAGCGCTTAAGCTGCCGCTGAAAGGCGTCGAGCCCTTCAAGCGCCGAGCCCTTATAGTTTTCCGAGGGGTCGAGCGCCTCGAGCGTGCGGGTGAGGGATCTTCCGCCGGCATACATGCCCTTCTCCAGGCGGATGGTATCGTAATTACTCATATTGAACTCCTTTCCGAATTACAGTAAAAATCCGACCATTTTTTGGGCGGTATCAACCTCCAGAACAAGGCGCAACGGCCCGCTGGAGGCGGTTTTTACGTTGCCGTTTCCGTCTGCGGCGAGAGCGGTATAGCCAAGGGCGGGGGCGCTCCCACTGTAGGGCGCTTTTACAAAGCCTTTTATCTGAATGCCCGCATAGCCGTCCTCCGGCGCGGCGGATAAAAAGCCCGCGAACGTCTCGTCCGCTTGGCAGGGAGCAGCGGTGAAGCTGCCGCTGATGGCAACAGGCGTGCCCCTTGCAGCGCTTTCTCCCATCTTCAAGGTGATGATTTCTTCGGCAAAGCCGTTTAAGGATACGCTCATGGTTGTTTCCTCCTAAGTTTAGATTTGGAATGCTAGATTTTCCTGTTTGATTGCTTCCTTGTCCGGCACAGTGAGCTGGACTGCGGGCGGATCGGCTTGTGCCGCTGCGCTGAGCATGGATTTTAGTGCTGTCAGCTCCTGTATGCTGCATTTCTGGAGCAGCTCCGGGCATTGGCCGAGGTCGAGCTGCGGCAGGTGCAGCGCGCACAACCGGACGACCTCCTGCGTGAGCGCGTCACGGTACTGTTTGCCGTCGTCCGCAAGCGTTTCGAGCGCTTGGATGTGCGAGAGGATACCATCCGCCTGCGCCTTTGTTAGGGTGACGCCGGCGTCGGCACTTTTTAGGGTGTCGAGCAGTTCGTCCATATCCTGATTCCCTCCCTTCTCAATGGAATAGGCCTTTGTAACGCCGGCCCTCGGCTGCGCGGGGACGGCGACGAACGACCATTCGTAAGCATCCTGTGCTCCACTGAGGACGGTGTGGCAGCGCTTGCCGTCATAGGTGTGCCCCGGCAGATGCGTACAGGGCTCTGTGCGGCGATTCGCCCCGCAGATGGAGCAGGTCCTTTGTGCAACCGCACAGCCGACGCTGACCTCTTTTTTGATGCCTGCATCGATTTCCGCAATGAGCCCCTTGTTTTCCGGCGTGCGTACCATATAGGCCCGTGCGCGCAGGGCGGTATAGGGCTCGCCCATACTGGTGCGTTTCGTTTTATCCGTCTCCACCCAGGTGCGGTAGGTGCGGGCGGTCTGGTCGCGGCCCTTCATGCTGTGATCGAATAGGCCCGGCTTGCCCGGATAGAGCGAGGCGAGCGTTTCGAGCGCCTCCCGGCTGAAGCGTTCACCATCGCGGTCGATCTCATTGTCGCAGAGAGTGACAGTGAAGGCGTAAACCTCTTCCCGTTTCAAGGGAGAGCGGGCATACTGGTTGATTTCTGCAAGCTCTTCAGGCGGTGGAAGGCCGCCATCAGAGGTTGTCGGATGTTCCATCTTCTTTTTGCTCCTTTCCTGATTTCTGTCTCGATTCCAGTTCAGCGGCCTGCGCTTGATAAAGATGCGCCCGGCCGAGCTCGACCTCGTCCTGCAGCGTGATGTCATCCCAGATGACCTGACAGCCGCTTAAGTGACCATTCAGGCGCAGAAAAGTCCGGCAGACAGTCTCGATCACCGGCGTGAGAATCCGGCGATAGCTTTCGAGCTCGCTGGTGAGTACGTCCGCCTGCTGCGACGACATGCGCTCCGTCGAAGACCAGTGAAGCCCCAGCAGGAAGGGCGGGAGGCCCGTTTTCGCCACAATCTGCTCAAGCATCTGGCGGACGGGGACTTCGCTGTCGAGGATCTGATTGTCTGCGCCGATAACGCGGATATCCACGTCTCCTACCGCGACAAAGTCCTTGATTCGCCCGCCGCTGTTCATCGCCTCTCCCCACTCCTTGGCGACCTGCAGGGCGCGCTCCTTGGCAAAGGCGCGATCCATCGCGTCATTATGAGGCTTGTAGGTGACGGCGAATCGTACATTTCCCACGCGCTCCCAATTGAGCCCGATCGTCTGATAGATCTGCAGAAGAATCCTGCTGATAAAGGGCAGCCCCTGCAGCAGAGAGTTGCCGCCAAGCTGGCCGGCGCGCGGATTGAGCACGGAGAGCAAAATACGCTCCGGGTGCGGGGTGGGCGTGGCTAACGCGCCGGGCCCCCTGCGGCAGACGACGGTCTGAAGGGCGCTTTTACCGCGCCGAAGCTCGAGCGCGTCGAGCGGTGCGTTATATAGCGCCATCTGTCCGCCGCCCAGCGGTACCATTTCTCCGACCGCTGTGCCGAAGGTGAGCAGCTGGTCGAAATAGGTATTCAGAAAGGCCTCCATACCTTTCTGACAGCCGCCCACGGGGACGTTTGACAGAAAGGCGTCCAGCATTTTCTGCACCTTTTTGTCTGCACAGGCGACGGTAAACCCACCTGTCAGCCGGATGAGCTTGACGATCGCCGCGTCGATGAGAGGGACTGCCTCGCGCAGCTTTTCATAGAGTTTCCCCTCTGCTGGGAAGAGCGGGGAGTACCGCATCAGCTCTCCAAAAGGCTGCGGCGGAGCGGTCTGCGGAACACAGGCTGCTCCGGCGGGGGATGGGGTTGCTTTTCGTTTTCGGAAGGGCATATGCTCTCTCCTTTCTGGTTGTTTATTGCCGCTCGGCGGCCAGCGCATAGAAGCTGTCGTCCGGGCCGGCTAGTACGGTGGAGACAAAATAGCGGATATCATCCATCGCGTGGTCGTGCTCCTTGCGTGGTGCATCCCTTGCGGCGCGGGCGTCCCAGCGGTAAAGGCCGAATTCCCGGATGGTGTCCCGGCAGGCTGGGGCGATGCGGAGCCTTCCTGCCTTCAGAGCGTTCGATACCCGCCGGATGCCGTCGAGCACCTCGTTGTTGGCAGGGATCACGGGGTATCTGCCGTAGCGGCGGATGCAGGCGAGAAAGCTCGCGGCGGATGGGTCCACAATGACTGCATTGACAGGCAGCTCGCCGGCCAGTGCTGCCACCTCGGCGTAATATTCCTCGTCCGTTTTCTGCTGGCCCTCTCTGCCAGAATCGTAGTAATACTCCCGCAGGCGGTACCAGATGCCTCCCCGTTCTCCCCAGAGGCCGCAGGAAAATGGATTCACCGTGCCGTAGTCGCAGGAGAGATAGTACTCTGTGCAGCTTTGCGGCGGCGCGGTGATCAGATGGCTGCCGAACATCGGATAGACCAGCCCCTGCGCAGCTACCCATTTTCCCTCGACGAAGCGCTCATAAAACGCACCGCTGTAGAGCGTTTCATAGCGCTTCAGGATCGCTGGGGTGAGGGAGGGGTTGTCCCGCATGTTGAAGTGCAGGTAGAGGCAGTTTTTTTCCTTTGCCTTCAGGACCCATTCCTCATGAAACCAGTGCTGCGGGTGCTCTGGGTTACAGTTGAACCAAAATTTTGATCCCTCCAGCGAGCAGCGCGCAAGCGATTGTTCCACAAAGGAGCGCGGCATAAGCGCCACCTCGTCGAGCAGGACGCCGCCGAGCGTCATGCCCTGGATGAGCGAAGCGGAGGATTCATCCCGCCCGCCAAAGAGGTAAAAGCGGTTTTGCCGCCCGCCGCGGCTGATTTCGATTACATTGTGCGTGAGCCGCTCTGTGCAGGAGAATCCCAACTCGCGCAGCGCGGGCAAGAGCGGCTGCACGACATTACGCCGCAGGGAGGCGATCGTCTTGCCGCAGATGGCAAAGGAGGTATCGGAAAATTGATAAAACGCCCAGGCGATAAAGGATAGGGACATACACATCGTTTTGCCGCTGCGCACCGCTCCATCGCAAAGGATGCTGTCACAGCTGTGAAACGGGCTTCCCTGACACCACCAGGTCAGCACGGTCAGCTGCTTTTTGGAAAAGGGCTGGAAGCGTGGGGGGTTATTCTGCATCCGAAAACGCCTCCGTGTGCAACACCTGCGCGCTTTTTTCCAGGGCTTCGTAGAAGGGGAGCGCGCCGTCCTGCGCGGTCTGCTCCTCCATTTGCGTCAGCTTTTCAAGCGCTTTGAGCCGGTCAAAAAACTTGATCTCAATGCCTCCTGCGCGCGGCCGCTTGATTTCCGCAATCGGGAAGAGGTCCATCTCCTCCAGTTGCCCCGGTGATGGGGCTTCCTCCAGAAAAAGAAGCCTGATTGCGTCCGTGACCGGCCCGAATGCCAGCCTGCGGTAACCGTCGCGGATCTCCTGCGCGGTCTGTAATTTTTGCTCGAGCCGTTCGATTTCCATGCGCACGCTGTCCTTTTCGAGCAGACGGATACCGTTTAGTTCCGGTTTGCGACGATATCCTGCGCGCGCGGCCGCCTCCCGTGCGCTGTGCGTCCGGCTGTAATAGGCGCAGAAGAGAAGCTCGCGTTCGTTGAGTGGTTCCATGGATTCAGCCGCTCCTTTCTAAAAATGCTTTCACCTATACGGAAAACTCCCCGTTTTGTTGCCTCAAACAGGGCAACAAAACGGGGAGTTAAAAAATATTTTTTTAGGGGAGATTAATAATATTCTGATTTCCGCTGATTTTAAAGTTTTAAGGAGCGTTTTGAAGCAAAATTTGTGACTGGCATTCGTTTTTGCGCTTTTCGTTCTTTTTTTGTGGTTTCGCTTGACTTTACACGAAAAAACGATTAGACTAAAAAAGAACTGGGAATACAGAATTCAACTCAATGGAGGTGGGCCGCACTTGGACAGTACAGGCGCGCATAGACCGCGTGTTCCCGATCCATATTATGCAATAGCCGGAAGTGTCCGGTGCGGCTTATCCTGTGTAAAAAATCGGTAGCAGCTGGCTTCCGGGCACGGGTTTTGCCCTGCCCGCCCTTCCGCTCTGTGCGCAAAAAGGGTGTTACCATTGGAAACTAACTACAATTTCGAAGTATTGTACCATCTGCTACAGACAAACCAGCTCTCCGCCCTGCGCGACGAGCTGGCGGAGATGAATGTCGTCGATATTGCGGAGTTCATGCAGGAACTCTCGAACGAGGGCATTGCGATCGTCTTCCGGATTCTGCCGAAGGACATCTCGGCGGACGTGTTTTCATACCTTGATCCAGAAAATCAATCCCACATTGTGGGGACGATTACGGATAACGAGCTTTCCAATCTGCTTGACGATCTGTTTCTCGACGACACGGTCGACTTCCTGGAGGAGGTTCCGGCCAATGTCGTCACGCGTGTGCTTGCAAATTCCGATCCGGAGACCCGCACGCTCATCAACCGCTTTTTACAGTATCCGGATAATTCCGCCGGCAGTATTATGACCATTGAGATGGTGCAGCTGCACGACCGCCTGACGGCAGCAGAGGCGATCGACCGGATCCGCTCCAGCGGGATCGACGATGAAACCGTGTATACGGCCTACTGTATCGACAATGCCCGGCACCTCGTCGGCACTTTGCCGCTGCACAGGCTCTTATTCGCCCAGGCGGACGCTTTGGTGCGCGATCTGATGGATGACGACCAGCAGCTCATCTTTGTGACGACCCTCGACGATGAGGAGGATGTTGCGGATCTTGCCCGGAAATACGACCTTTTGAGCGTTCCAGTGGTCGACAATGAAAAGCGGCTCGTAGGCGTGATCACGATCGACGATATCGTCGACGTCATTGAGGAAAAGAACACGGAAGACTTTGAAAAGATGGCCCTCATGCACCCCTCCGGGACGGGCAATGAATACCTGAAAACCGGCGTTTTCCGCCTTGCCGGGAACCGGATCGTCTGGCTGCTGGTGCTGATGATCTCCGGCACGTTTACCGGGAAGATCATTGAGAATTATCAAAATATGCTCTCCGTTGTGGTTGGCCTGACCGCCGCCATCCCGATGCTCATGGATACGGGCGGGAATTCCGGCAACCAGACCTCCACCCTGATCATTCGCGGCCTTGCCTTGGGGGAGATCACGATCAAGGATTATTTTCGCGTCCTTTTTAAGGAGCTGCGCGTAGCGCTCATCTGCGGGGTCATTCTTGCGGTGGTGAACTTCCTACGGCTGATGATCTTTGGCGGAGCGACCCTGCCGGTCTATCTTGTCATCTGCGCCGCATTGTTCTGCGCGGTGGTTGCTGCAAAGTGCATCGGCTGTACGCTGCCAATCCTTGCAAAGCTCATCCACCTAGATCCTGCCCTCATGGCCGGGCCGATGATTACGACGATCGTCGATGCGCTGACGCTTGCCATTTATTTTGCGCTTGCGCATGCATTCCTGCTGTGAGGTATAAAAATAAAAAGCGCCCTGTGCATTTCCATTCCGCATCGAAACGGAAATGCACAGGGCGTTTTGCTTTTATGATTCTCTGTATCCAGAAGCTTTGCTGCGTTTACAAATATGCCTTTTACAATTCGCCTGACCATAGGTAGATGGCAGCTTCCCGGCTTTTTAAAGGCCGGGCGCTGTCGAAGAGGCTCAATACGGCCGGTTATCGGCTGACGCCGGCCAGCCGGTCGGTCAGGGACAGATCGATCCGCCGGGAGGCGATATAAGTGCGCAGCGTTTTTTGCCCCTTTTCGTCCATACAGGTGTCCCCGAAGCGGCCGTAGGTGCAGGTGAAAATCGTTCCGTCCTCCAGCACGACGTTTCCGCAATAGCCCGTGTCGCCGTTTGCAACGATATTGGGGCCGCCCTGATCGTCGAGGTAAGTGTGTGCGATCTTCATGCGGTATTGGCCCTCGCGGCCCTGTTTCAAATCATCATAGGAGCCGACCCAGGCGATCCAGCCCTCACTGTACCAGCCGCGTTTTTCATGGCCCTTTTCCCGATGGAGGCGGTTCTTCTCCGGGCTGCGCTCAATGGAGCGGAAGGTGATAAATAGCCGCCCATCCTTCGTCCATTCCGCCTTGTGCCGCTCGCCGTTGAGGGCTGCAGGCAGTTCACACGGAGCAGACCAGGTTTTCCCCTCGTCTTGAGAGAAGGAGATGAGGGAATTCACCTTCTTCGTCTGGCTGCGGGTGATCAGGCAGAGCTCGTCGCCCTGTCCGCCCTTGGAGCGCAGCATTTCCACCTCGCACATCTTGGAGCCCTTTTCAATCGTGCGGTGGGCCGCAAAATAGGGCGTGGGTACGCTCCAATGCATGCGGCCGTTTTCGTCAAAGGTCAGGATCGTCTTATAATTGACAAAGTGCTTATCGTGGAAGATGCCCATCCATTTGTCAACGAACCGGCCGTTCTCCTTCAAGCGTGTCAGCGCGCTCATCGCAACGATGGGAACGACGGGATGGGAGCTATTTTTATCGTAAAACGTTTCAAATTCGCTCCAGGTTTTGCCCTCGTCCGAAGAGAGGGAGCAGTTGAAGCCGCCCGGTCCCTTATCCCGAGGCCAGTCGGAATTTGCGGAGATCAGGATCATCTGATCCGGTTTCTGCGCATCTGTGAATTCCAGACGGTAGACGGTAGGCGTCTCACGGGAGCGTTCCCAGCTCTTTGGGGTGTTTTCAAGGGCGCGCCAGGTCCGCCCGCCGTCCGCGCTCACCCTGCCCAGCACTGCGCCGCGTCCGTGGCCGGCGGGATAGAAGGTGAGGATTTCCCCTGTTTTGCACAGTATGGAGTCCGGGTGGCCAAGATACGGCTTACTGTCGTCGATTGTGACGAGAGGCTCGATGCCCGCCGCCTCTGCGCTCAGGTCGACCTGCGGGATACTGTAATCGCTGCCCGCGCTGCGTACAATCGGAATGCCGAAAACCCGGCGGGAAGCCAATTGCTGATTGCTCATCATTTCTCTGCCTTTCTGAAAGTGGATTTATGCCTGTTCGGGGTGCGCCGCGTCAAGCTGAAAGAGGTGGATGCACTTCGACGGACATACCTCGGCGCATTTGCCGCAGGCAACACATTTGTCTGTGTCGATGGAAGCGAGATTGTTTTGGACTGTGACCGCGCCGTATTCACATGCCTTTACGCAGCGCATGCAGCCGATGCAGGCCGCCTTGCAGGCCTTTCTGGCAGGGCCGCCCTTATCTGTGTTATGGCACATGACGGCGGCCTTCCGCTCATGCAGGGGCATGAGCGTGATCAGATGCTTGGGGCAGGTCTTGATACACATCTTGCAGGCACGGCACAAAAGCGGGTCGACCTGCGCGACGCCCTCACAGATTGTGATAGCGTCGTACGGGCAGACCTCGGCGCAGTCCCCATAGCCCAGGCAGCCATAGCTGCACTGCGAAGAGCCGCCGAAGAGCTGGGAGGCCATTTTGCAGCTCTGTACGCCGGAATATTCAAATTTTTGGCCGGTATTCGTATGATTGCCGCGGCACAGGACCGTGGCGGCGACGGGGACGACGTTCCCCACAGAAAGGCCGAGAATCGATGCGACCTCCTTTGCAGCCGCGTTTCCGCCGGGCGCGCAAAGGGCCGTATCCGTGGTTTTGCCTTCGGAGAGCGCCTTTGCATAGCCCGCGCAGCCGGAGAAGCCGCATGCGCCGCAGTTTGCGCCTGGCAATACGGCTTCGAGCGCTTCCGCCTTTTCATCCACAGGGACTGCCATCACGATCGATGCGACCGCAAGGCCGAGCCCCGCCAGCAGGCCGATGGCGGAAACAATCAGAACAGAGAGTAAAATAGGATTCATTTGATAACCATCCTTTCCGCCCTTTAATGGAACATGCCTTCCACGATGCCCGTAAAGCCTAAAAAGGAGACGGACACGAGGGATGCTGCTACCAAGGTGATCGGAAGCCCCTGCAAGAATTTTGGTACCTCACAGGACTCCAGCCGCTCGCGTACGCCCGCAAAGAGCACCATGGCAAGCATGAAGCCGAGGCCCGCGCCGAGGGAGTTTACGATGGACTGCCAGAAGCCATAGCCCTTATCGATATTGAGCAGCACCACGCCCAGCACGGCGCAATTGGTCGTGATCAGCGGCAGATAGATACCCAGGGAATTGTAAAGCGCGGGCAAAAACTTTTTCAGCGTGATTTCCACGAGCTGCACGAGCGCCGCGATGACGAGGATGAAGACGAGCGTCTGGAGATATTCCAGCCCGTTTTTGACCAGCAGGAACTGATTGATCGGATAGGTGACGGCGGTCGAGAGCACCATGACGAAGATGACAGCCGCGCTCATGCCGACCGCTGTATTGAGCTTTTTGGAAACGCCGAGGAAGGGACAGATGCCCAGGAATTTGGAGAGGACGAAGTTTTCCGTCAGGATTCCCGTCAGAAGGATGGCAAGAAAGAGTTTCATTTTGTCTCAGCCTCCTTCGTTTCCGCTTTTTCGCAGTTGACGCGCGCGCAGGCATCCGCCATGGGGCAGGAGCCGCAGTTGAGTGTTGCCTTGGGCTTGCCTTTGCGCTCGGCAAGCCGGTTCGCGCAGGCGATGAGCATGCCGAATACGAAGAAGCCGCCGGGCGGCAGGATGAAGATGATCATCGGCGCGATGGCGCCGGGGATGATCTGATGGCCCAGCAGCGTGCCCGCGCCGAGCAGCTCGCGGATCGCGCCCATGGCGAGCAGGGCCGCCGTGAAGCCGACGCCCATACCCAGGCCGTCAAGCGCTGAAGCGAGAACCGGATTCTTGCCGGCAAAGGCCTCCGCCCGGCCGAGGATGATGCAGTTGACGACGATCAGAGGAAGGTACACGCCCAATTGCTCGTCAATCTGCGGCAAGAACGCTTTCACAAGCATCTGCACGATCGTCACAAAAGAGGCGATGACCACGATATAACAGGGGATACGCACCTTGGAGGGGATCACCTTGCGCAGGGCGGAGATGACGATATTGGAGCAGACCAGCACGATCAGCGCCGCCGCGCCCATGCCCAGCGCACTCTCCACAGAGGTGGTGACCGCCAGAGTCGGGCAGGTGCCGAGCACGAGGCGCAGCACCGGATTTTCTTTGATCAGGCCTTTGGTAAATTCTTTGCCGAGGCTTTTTTTCTCAGCCATTTGCCACACCTCCAGTCACCTGTGTATAGAGCTCGAGCGCGATATTGACCGCGTCCGTCACCGCTTTGGAGGTGATGGTTGCGCCGGTCAGCGCCTGAATTTCATCGTCGCCCGGATTGCTTTTGGCAACATTGATCTTGCCGCTTTTGCCTTTGAATTGATCACGGAAGGATTCATTTTTCGCATTCATGCCGAGCCCGGCCGTCTCGTTGAGGGTGAGCGTCTGGATGCCAGTCACAGCGCCTTTTAAGTCGACCCCGGTCATAATTTCGACCGCGCCGCCGTAGCCCTTGCTCTGCGTGGTGAAGACGTAGCCGACAACCTGATCTCCATTGAGCCCTTCGTAATAGGTATAGTCCGTGCCGCCGAGCTTCACGGTTTTTGCATCGCTGAAGCTTTTTGCACAGCTGAGGACCGTCTGGCGGGTTTCAGCGGCGGTTTTCGCTGCAAGCTCCGCGATCATAGGGGATGTCACTTGATTCGTCAACGCAAGCAGCACCGTAGATACCACGCAGATGACGAAAAGGGACACCGTGGGAATCAGGATCGCCTTCCAGAGGTTCTTCTCCTTTTTCATGCGCCTGCCTCCTTTTTCCGTTTTTCGGCTTTGCCCTTCTCCTTCGGCTCCTTGACGCTTCCGAAGGGCTTGGGCGTTGTCAGCCGCTCAATATGCGGCACAAGAATATTCATGATGATAATCGAGAAGGAAACGCCCTCCGGCAGGCTGCCGAACAGACGAATCAGCGCAGTCAGGATGCCGCAGCCCACGCCATAGATCAATTTTCCCTTGAAATTAATCGGGGAAGTCGTATAGTCCGTTGCCATGAAGATCGCGCCCAGCAGCAGGCCGCCGCCGAGGATTTCATAGGCTACGAAGGAGAGGCTCCCCTTCCCGGCGATCAGCATGATAGCTGCCACTGTGCCAATGTAGGTTAGCGGAATCGCAGGGGAGATGACGCGGCGGATCAGCAGATAAAGAAAGCCGAGAAGCAGCGCCAGTGCGCATACCTCGCCAAGGCAACCCTGCCGCTGCCCGATGAACATCTGCCACAGCGAGGGGAGGGCCGTATGGGTGGAAAAGGCAGAGGCGGATACGTCACCGGCTGTAAACATGGAGGCAATCGAAGCGAGTGGGGATGCGGTGGTGACCGCCTGTACGCCCCGCCATGCAAAGGGCTGCACCCAGGTGGACATCATCGTCGGAAAGGAGGCCATCAGGACGATGCGGCCGACCAGTGCGGGATTGACGAAATTCTGCCCGATGCCGCCGAAGAACTGTTTGACCACGACGATCGCCACAACGCTGCCGATCGCGGCAACCCACAGCGGGATGGTGGCGGGCAGGTTAAAGGCGAGGAGAATACCCGTGACAATGGCGCTCAGATCGCCCAGCGTGCTAGGGCGCTTCATGATCTTGCGGCTTAAAAATTCGCTGAGCATGCAGGTCAGCACCGTCGTCGCCGTGATGAGCAGCGTACGCGGCCCGAAGAGCCAGACGCTTGCCGCGAGGGCGGGGATCAGGGAGATGATCACATCGAGCATGATTCCCGTGGTGGTTTCCGCCGAGCGTACATGCGGCGACGCGCTGACGGTCAGTTTTTGTTTTAAGCTCATTTCTTCTGTTCACCTGCTTCCCTAACAACTGATTTCGCGAGCCTCATATACTGGACGAGCGGCCGCCCCGACGGGCAGGCGTAAGCGCAGCTGCCGCACTCCATGCAGACATTCACGCCGATGCGTGTAAGGCTCTCTGCGTCCCTGACGCGCGCATAGCGTTCGATGAGCGTGGGCATCAGGCTCATCGGGCAGACCTGGACGCACCGCCCGCACCGGATGCAGGCGCGCTCCTTCTTAATATGATAAGAATTGCTTGCGAAGGCCAGAATCGCATTATTCTGCTTTAAGATCGGCAGGCTGTCGTCCGCAAGGGCGATGCCCATCATCGGCCCGCCCATGAGGAGCTTATAAACATCCGTTTTGTAGCCGCCGCAGAAGTCGATGACGTCTGTAATCCGGGTGCCGATGGGCAGGCGGATATTTTTTGGATCACTGATGGCAGAGCCATCCACGGTGATCGAACGGGAGACGAACGGCTTGCCGGACTTTAAGTAACGGGAGATGAAGGCAACGCTGCCCACATTCATCACGATGCACCCCACGTCCGCCGGAAGCTTCCCGGGCGGGATACGGCGGCCCGTGGCGGACTGTACCATCATTTTTTCCGCGCCCTGGGGATAGAGGGATTTGAGCGCCATGAGCCGGACGTGGTCGCCGATATCGTTGCTGTTTTCCGCGATCCGGTTGAGCACCTCAAAGGCGGTGGGCTTATTGTCCTCCACGGCGATGATGACATTTTGGATACCGAGGATTTCCTTGATGGTAAAGATGCCGGACATGATGTCCCAGGAGTTATCGATGCATTCCCGGTAGTCGACGGTGATGAACGGCTCGCATTCCGCGGCGTTGACGACGAGCGTGTCGATATGCTTATCCGGCATCACGCGCAGCTTTGCGTGCGTCGGAAAGCCTGCGCCACCCATGCCGACAAGGCCGGATGCGCGCACGGCGCGCAGGAAATCCTCCCGGTTCTGCACTTTTGGCGGCTCGACGCCCTCAAAGAGGCGCATTTCCCCATCGGATTCGATCGTCACGCTCTGCACACGCGCCCCGGAGGGCAGCGTGCATTCACCAATGGCCGATACCTTGCCGGAGATCGAGGCGTGAATCGGCGCGCTGATAAATTTGTCGCTATCTCCGATGACCTGCCCCACAGCGACAGCGTCGCCCACCTTGACAGTCGGCGTGCACGGTGCGCCGATATGCTGCTGCATTGGCAATACAACAGATTCCGGAGAGGGCATACGCACAGGCTCCATATCGGCCGTGTTCTTATTGTGTGATACGCTCACGCCGCCGCGCGGCTTGCGCACCGCTGTGAGCACGCCTTTCATTTTTTCTGGTTTCATCTGGTCAACCCCTTGTTATCAAGCTGTGATTTATCTGGAATGAGATGGAAAGATCTGATTGAGATAGGGAGCTACTGCTCCATATACCGCGCCTGTGACGATTCCCGTCAGCAGGGCAAATAGGAGCAGCAGCGGCGCGTAGCCGAAGATGGCCTTCGTGCCGGTCAGCACCCAGGAGGCGAGTAACTGGCCGAGATTGTGTGCGATCGCACATAGAATGCCTGTGCCGACCGCACCGAAGGGATTGCGCTTCCCGCGCAGCAGAAGAAGCATGACGGTCATACTCAGAAGCCCGCCCGCAATGCTCATGAAAAAGGCGGTCCCCCCGCGCGTGAGTCCCGCAAAGCCTGCCTTGAGCAGCGTGATGGAAAAAGCACCGGCAAAGCCAAGCTGGGAAGCGGCGGCCATCGTGGCGATATTGGAGAAGCCGGGCTTTGCACCGGGCGGAAGGCCCGGAAGGCCCGGAATGAGATTTTCGAGGAAGGATAACGCGAGCGCAGCCGCACCGAGCATGCCGAGTAGCGCTGTTTTTCGTGTGTGCGGGCTGAGGTTGGGTCTGCCAGTCATGGATCGGTTCTCCGCCTTTCGCATAAGCTCAATAGGTTTGTACGTCTACGCCGCCCTTTTTCCGGATGCCCTCAATGGCAATCACGGTGCGCGCGGGCAGGCAGGCGGCGGTGTCGCCCGGCCGGGAAAGCCAACCGGACTTGACGCAAAGCCCATCCGGGCAATCGGCCGAGAGATAGCGGATGCGGCCTTTTTCCACCCGGACGGTGGCCTGCGGATGCTCACCGAGCGTGAGCGTATAGGGCTCGTTCACATCGCTGAGCGAAATGCGATCGATCTCCAGCCCGCCGCTGTAGAGAACGGCTTGTACGGGCTCCGTTTCCCCGAAGGGCCAGAATAAAAACATACATACAATGGTAACCGCGGCGATCAGAAGCAGATCGGCTCGCCGGAAAAATGATTGCTTTTTCATAAATTTATGTATCCTGTATCAGGTGATATGCCCCATTGGTCAACTGAAAGGTTTGCGCCAGACCACTTGTCACCCGCACCGCCTTTTCTTTTGTAACAAAAATGGCCTGCGCATCAAACGATTCCAGCAGGGGAAGGCTTTTTTCATACCCAAGGACGAAGCAGGCAGTGGAGAGCGCGTCGCTTAACAGCCCTGTGGGGGCGGTCACCGTTACGCTGATCAGCCCGGCGTCTGCCGGGTAGCCTGTTTTCGGATCCAAGATATGGTGATAGGTCTTTCCGTTTTCGGTCAGGGTGCGTTCATAGTCGCCGCTGGTCGAAACAAAGCCCTCCGCAAGGGAAAACGAACCCAGCTGATCTGATGCCTCGCCGCGCGGGTCACGCACGCCGACTTTCCAGTCGCCCCCGCCGGGCCGGTCGCCCCAAAGAAGAATGCTGCCGCCCACGGAAACCACTGCGCCGGAGAGGTGGGATTGCTCCAATATTTTTTGAGCCTCATCACAGGCAATCCCCTTGCCGATTGCACCGAGATCCAGGGCCTGGCCTTTGGATAGCGCCGCCTGCCCATTGAGCAGGGAAAATTTTTGATAACCGACGGTCTGCAAAGCGTCGGTTATCTCCGCCTGCGCAGGCACGCGGGCATTTTCGCCGCCAATGTCCCAGAGCTTTGTCAAAGCGCCCAGCGTGCAGTCAAAGGCGCCGTCGCTTTTTTGACTGACCTCGATTGCTTTTTTCAAATAGGCGGCGGTCTGCTCATTGATGGAAACAGGCGAGCCGGCCGAAGCGTTGATGCGTGCGATATCTGAGGACTCCAGCCGCCAGGACAGCCGGTCCTTTTCCAGCGTGTCAAATTCTGAAAAGAGCTGTCCCGCCGTTTTCTCGCCATCCCTCCCATAGAGCTGGACAGAGACGACGGTGCCCATGGAGATGCCGCTTTGTTCGAAGGGCGCTTCCTTCTGCCCTTTCCCAAGATCCAGAGCAATCACAAGAATCAGCAGCAACATAGCGGCGCCCAGAAGCAGGACGGTCAGCACGGTTCTTTTTTTGTGTGTATTCTGCAAAAAAACCTCTCCTCCGCCCGATTATCCAATCCTATTTTAAAGGATATTGCAGAAATATTCAATGATTTCGCCGTTAAATAAAAATTTAACAAGCAAAGGAGAAAACTTCCTGTTTCGTCAAATCGGGTTCGCTTTTTGCACGGGGTATGGTATAATGGATTTACAAAATCAAACATTCAATCACTTGCGCAATGCATTTGTGATATCACGAAAAAACAGACTTTCAGAGCTGCGGATATGATTAGGCAGCCCTGATTGAGAGGGAGGTTTTCAGATGAATTTCAACTTTCATATGCCAGTGCATGTTGTCAGCGGGGAGGGGGCTGTCGCGCGCAATTCCACGCTGCTGCGCACGCTCGGCAAGCGGTGCTTGATTGTTACCGGTGGATCGTCGGCAAAATTGAGCGGCGCGCTGGCCGATGTGACAGCAGCGCTGGACCTGTGGGAAATCGGCTGGTCGGTCTATGACGGGATTGGCCCAAACCCGCTGGTTTCCGCCTGCCATGAGGCAGGGATTGTCGCGCGCAGCGTCCGTGCGGAATTTATCGTTGGGATCGGAGGCGGCTCTCCGCTCGACGCCGCGAAGGCCACCGCAATCTTTGCGGCCAACGAGTCTCTTGCGCCGATGGATATTTTCCAGAGAGAATATCAAAATCCACCGCTTCCTCTGGTCTTAATCGGCACAACGGCAGGCACCGGCAGCGAGGTGTCGCCTGTTTCCGTGCTGACCATGGATGAGAGCGGGCGCAAAAAGAGCATTTCCGGCGCGGACTGCTATGCGCGCATCGCCTTTGCAGACCCGGTTTATACGCACAGCGCGCCTTTCGGCGTGACGGTTTCCACTGCTCTGGACGCGTTCGCCCACGCGACGGAAGGCTGGTTTAACCCGCATCTCAGCGATCCGGTAAAGCTCTTTGCGGTGAAAGGCCTGCCGCTTTTGTGGAGCAGCCTTGTCTGGCTTGATAAAAATACGCATCTGCCGGATCCAAAGATGCGTGAGCGGCTCTATTATGGCTCCCTCTATGCGGGCATCGTGCTCAGCGCGTGCGGGACAGCGTTTCCCCATCCGCTTGGCTATGTGCTCACGGAGGATTTTGGCATCCCGCACGGGCGTGCCTGCACGGCCTTCCTGCCGGCCTTCCTCGCACGCGGCGAGCAGTTTGAGCCGGCGCGTGCGCAGGAGTACTATCAGGTGCTGGGGACGGACCGGGAAATGCTTGTGGGAGTGATCGAGCGTCTGACGGATGTGTCATGCGTTCGTATGACGCCCGGACAGGTGGATCGCTATTGCGCACGCTGGGAAGACGTTAAGAATTTCCGCGTCTCCCCTGGTGGTTTTACCGCAGCAGAGGCGGGCAAGCTGCTGACCGAGCTGTTCGTTCGTGAAACCCTGATTTGCTGAAGTGTTGTGGTCAAGCTTTTTTGT
>DCJV01000136.1:0-1115 GCA_002320555.1 Ruminococcaceae bacterium UBA1691
AAGGCACGTTTCCATGCAAAAAACAAAACGGCTCAGACAAGACCAGTCGTCTGCCTGAGCCGCTCCTGCCGCAAACAATCATTCCATTGCTGCGGTGTTTTGAACAGAAAAACTTATTCGTTGATCTTGATGACAACGCCCGAACCAACCGTGCGGCCGCCTTCACGAATCGCGAAGCGAAGGCCTTCCTCGATGGCGATGGGGGTGATCAGTTCAACATCCATCTCGACGTTATCGCCGGGCATGCACATCTCAGTGCCTTCGGGCAGAGTAATGATTCCGGTAACGTCAGTGGTGCGGAAATAGAACTGCGGACGGTAATTGTTGAAGAACGGAGTATGACGGCCGCCTTCATCCTTGGTCAGGACATAAACCTGGCCGCGGAACTTTGTGTGCGGATGGATGGAACCGGGCTTGGACAGAACCTGGCCACGCTCGATTTCATTCCGCTGAATGCCACGAAGCAGCGCGCCGATGTTGTCGCCAGCCTCGGCATAGTCGAGGATCTTGCGGAACATTTCGATACCGGTAACAACCGTCTTCTTCTTCTCGTCCTTCAGGCCGACGATTTCAACTTCCTCACCGGTCTTCAGCTGGCCGCGCTCAACCCTACCGGTGGCAACGGTGCCGCGTCCGGTAATGGTGAAGACGTCCTCAACAGGCATCAGGAAGGGCTGGTCCGCCTTGCGGTCCGGCGTCGGGATATAGCTATCAACAGCATCCATCAGCTCCCAGATGCACTTAAGCTCCGGAGCGTCAACATCGCTTCCGCTATACTCAAGAGCCTTCAGAGCAGAACCGCGGATAATCGGGGTGTCGTCGCCCGGGAATTCATACTCGTCGAGCGTCTCACGGATTTCCATTTCAACAAGCTCGAGCAGCTCCGGATCGTCAACCTGATCGCACTTGTTCATGAAAACGATGATATAAGGCACGCCAACCTGACGGGCAAGCAGAAGGTGCTCCTTCGTCTGCGCCATCGGGCCATCGGTCGCCGCGATAACAAGGATCGCGCCATCCATCTGCGCCGCGCCGGTGATCATGTTCTTGATATAGTCGGCATGGCCGGGGCAGTCAACGTGTGCATAGTGGCGGGTAGCGGTCTCATACTCAAC
>DCJV01000136.1:1241-9756 GCA_002320555.1 Ruminococcaceae bacterium UBA1691
GTGATCGCCGCCGTCAGAGTGGTCTTACCATGGTCGACGTGGCCAATGGTACCAATGTTTACATGGGGTTTGGTTCTTTCGAAATGCTGCTTTGCCATTGGATGTTCCTCCTTTTATCATAGAAGCTTAATAAAATACTGTTTTATAAAAACAGGCTGTTCAGGGGTATTTTATCAATTCCCAAAAGGAATTTCAAGTGTTTTGGGAAAATTATTCTTCGACTACCTTCGCACGGGAGCTAATGATCGTGTCCGCAATGGATTTCGGAACCTCTGTATAGTGGCTCGGCTCCATCACATACTGACCGCGTCCCTGCGTTTTGGAGCGAAGGTCGGTCGCATAACCGAACATATTCGACAGCGGCACAAAGGCATTGACCTGCGTCGCGCCGTTGCGGGTCTCCATGCCCTGCATGAGACCACGGCGGGAGTTAATATCGCCGATGACGTCGCCAAGATAATCATCCGGCACGGTAACGCTTACCTTCATAATCGGCTCCATCAGCACCGGTGCGGCCTTACGCATCGCCTCTTTGAAGGCCATGGAACCGGCGATCTTAAAGGCCATCTCCGAGGAGTCAACCTCATGATAAGAACCGTCGTAGAGAGTGACCTTTACGTCGACGACATTGAAGCCCGCGAGCACGCCGGACAGCATCGCGCCCTTAATACCCTGTTCTGCCGGGCCGATATATTCCTTCGGAATCGCGCCGCCGACAACGGCGTTGACAAATTCATAACCCTTCTGCGGATTGGGCTCGATGCGGATCTTGACATGACCGTACTGGCCACGTCCGCCGGACTGGCGCGCATATTTCATGTCGACGTCAGCTTCCTTCGTGATCGTCTCACGATAGGCAACCTGCGGCTTGCCGACATTGGCCTCTACCTTAAACTCACGCAGCATACGGTCGACGATGATCTCCAGATGCAACTCGCCCATACCGGCAATGATCGTCTGGCCTGTCTCCTCGTCCGTATAGCAGCGGAACGTCGGGTCTTCTTCCGCGAGCTTTGCGAGGGCAATGCCCATCTTCTCCTGGCCAGCCTTCGTCTTCGGCTCGATAGCCACGCGGATAACCGGCTCCGGGAATTCCATGGATTCCAGAACAATCGGATGCTTCGCATCGCACAGCGTGTCGCCCGTCGTCGTATTCTTCAGGCCCACCGCAGCGGCAATATCGCCGGCATAGACGCATTCGATATCCTGACGGTGGTTGGCATGCATCTGTAGGATGCGGCCCATGCGCTCATTGCTGTCCTTCACGGAATTATAGACCGTGCTGCCCGCATCAACCGTACCGGAATAGACGCGGAAGAAGCAAAGCTTACCGACATATGGGTCGGTCGCGATCTTAAAGGCGAGCGCGGCAAACGGTTCGTCGTCGGAGGACTTGCGATCCTCTTCCTCTCCCGTCTCCGGATTGGTGCCCCGGATATCAGGAACGTCCGTCGGTGCGGGCATAAAGTCTACGATCGCATCAAGAAGCATCTGCACGCCCTTATTGCGGTAAGAGGTGCCGCACAGAACCGGCACCATCTCGTTGGCGATGGTGGACTTGCGGATGCAACCCTTGATTTCCTCAACCGTCAGTTCCTCGCCGCCAAGATATTTCTCAAGCAGCGCCTCGTCCTGCTCGGCGACATGCTCCATGAGCTCGGTGTGATACTTTTCTGCGAGCTCACGCAGATCCTCCGGGATGTCCTCGTCGCGGACGTCGAGGCCCTTGTCATCATAGTACATTTCCGCACGCATGGTGACAAGGTCGATGATGCCGCGGAATTCGGATTCCGAGCCGATGGGAAGCTGGATCGGCACCGCGTTGCACTTTAAGCGGTCCTTCATCATGTCGACAACATTGTAGAAATTGGCGCCCATGATGTCCATCTTATTGACATAGGCCATGCGCGGCACATGGTACTTGTCCGCCTGGCGCCAGACGGTCTCGGACTGGGGCTCCACACCGCCCTTGGCGCAGAAAACCGTGACGGAACCGTCGAGCACGCGCAGGGAGCGCTCAACCTCAACCGTAAAGTCCACGTGACCGGGGGTGTCGATAATATTAATACGATGCCCTTTCCAGAAACAGGTGGTAGCGGCGGAGGTGATGGTAATACCCCTCTCCTGCTCCTGCTCCATCCAGTCCATGGTCGCATCGCCGTCGTGCGTTTCACCGATCTTGTGGTTAACGCCCGTGTAGAACAGGATGCGCTCCGTCGTCGTCGTTTTGCCGGCGTCGATATGGGCCATGATACCAATGTTTCTGGTGAGCTGTAATGATACCTGCCTTGGCATATAAACCTCCAATTGCCATGCGCGCGGCACGGCGCTAAAGAATTGAAACCTGCGGCCGGCGTGCGTGTATGCCCCAAATCAGGACACACACGAGCACCGTGCCCCCGCGCACGCAAAGCTGCAGCGCAGGTGTGTTCTTACCAGCGGAAGTGTGCAAACGCCTTGTTGGCTTCTGCCATCTTGTGCGTATCTTCGCGCTTTTTGAAAGCGGAACCGGTGGAATTGACTGCATCCATGATCTCGTTTGCAAGCCGCTCCTTCATCGTCCGCTCGGAGCGCTGGCGGCTATACAGCGTAATCCAGCGCAGGCCCAGCGTCTGACGGCGCTCAGGGCGAACCTCGATGGGCACCTGATAGGTTGCGCCGCCGACACGGCGGGCCTTAACCTCGAGAACAGGCATTACATTCTCCATCGCGGCTTCAAAGACCTCAAGGGGCTCCTTGCCGGTCTTTTCCTTGATGATTTCAAAGGCGTCGTAAACGATCTTCTGGGCGACACCCTTTTTGCCATCATACATAACACTATTGATAAGCCGTGTTACAAGCTTTGAATTGTAAAGCGGATCGGGCAAAACATCACGCTTTGCGATCTGGCCTCTTCTTGGCACTTCGCTTCCCTCCTTCATAAAAATGATATCATCGGTACTCGAGTGACAAAATTCCCGTGGCGCCAATGAGAGGCATATCTATTGATACACTCTCACTGGTTGCAAGGCGGTAAGCCGCCTGTAGCCTGCAAGAAGATTTGTCTGTTACATTCCAGCCTCTATGCTGGATTACTTTTTGGCAGCCTTCGGGCGCTTTGCGCCGTACTTGGAGCGCGCCTGCATTCTGCCGGAAACGCCCTGCGTGTCGAGGGTTCCGCGCACGATATGGTAACGCACGCCGGGAAGGTCCTTCACACGGCCGCCGCGGATGAGGACAACGCTGTGCTCCTGCAGGTTATGGCCGACGCCGGGAATATAGGCGGTAACCTCGATTCCATTGGTCAGACGCACCCTTGCAATTTTACGAAGCGCAGAGTTCGGCTTTTTCGGCGTGATCGTCTTGACCGCTGTGCAGACACCGCGCTTTTGCGGGGAATCCTTATCGGTCATAACGTTCTTCTTGGAGTTGAGCCCCTTCAGAAGAGCAGGCGCCTTCGCCTTTTTCTCCGTCGTCTCCCGTCCATTACGGACAAGTTGGTTAAAGGTTGGCAAGTTTCTTTCACCTCCTGGTATTCAATGGATCTCAATCTATGTGCAGGGGGCTGAAAAACAGCCCCATAACACCTAAGAAAAATTTAAAAAACAGATTCACACGGTTAAAGATTCTAGCACGTAAAGGCAAGCTTTGTCAAGCGTTCGCCGGCTTTTGGCACGAGGAAGAAGGGGCAAATCAGAAAAAAGTTTTGTTCAAAATGCAAAACTGTATTTTTCTCGATTTCAAACCGCTTCCCCGTCCATCTCTGCGGGCTCCTCCGGCATCTCCTGCGGGACGGGTACGACCTCAACATCGCTGTAGCACTTCATGCCGGTGCCGGACGGAAGGAGCTTGCCGATAATGACGTTTTCCTTCAGGCCCAGCAGCGGATCGCTCTTGCCCTTGATGGCAGCATCGGTCAGCACGCGGGTTGTCTCTTGGAAGGAAGCCGCAGACAGGAAGGAGTCCGTGGCCAAAGAAGCCTTGGTGATACCGAGCAGCACGGGCTGAACGGTCGCCTCCTGCAGCGCTTCTCCAGTTTCAGCCGCGCGGGCGCGCACTTCTTCATTCTGCGCAATCAGCTCGCTCTTATCGATCGTCGCACCGGGCAGCAATGTTGTATCCCCCGCATCGACAACGCGAACCTTCTTCATCATCTGACGGACGATCACCTCAATATGCTTATCGTTGATATCAACACCTTGCATCCGGTAGACGCGCTGCACTTCGCGGATGAGATAGTTATGCACGGCATCCACACCGCGTACCGCGAGCACATCATGCGGATTGACAGAGCCTTCCGTGATGATCTCACCTTTTTCGATGGTCTGGCCTTCCTCTACGCGCAAGCGGGAACCATAGGGGATCAGATAGCTGCGCTCATCGTGGTTTTCCATATCGGTAACGACGACGTGCTGCGACTTCTTGATCTCCTGCAGAGAAACCACGCCGCCGATTTCGCTGATGATCGCAAGATGCTTGGGCTTGCGCGCCTCAAACAGCTCCTCAACACGGGGAAGACCCTGTGTGATATCGGCGGAAGAGGTAACACCGCCGGTATGGAACGTACGCATGGTCAGCTGCGTGCCAGGCTCGCCGATAGACTGGGCGGCGATGATACCGACTGCCTCGCCCACGGTGACCGGGTCACCCGTGGCAAGGTTCGCGCCGTAGCACTTGATGCATACGCCGTGCTTGGACTGGCAGGTCAGCAGGGAGCGGATCTTGATCCTGGTCACGCCGGAGGCAACGATGCGCTCCGCGTCGGATTCCTTGATCATCTTATCCTTGCTCATAATGAGCTCTCCGGACTTTTCGTCGTACAGGTCTTCCAACAGGAAGCGGCCCGTCAGGCGTTCCGCCAGGCCCTCGATCATCTCATTGCCATCCTTGATATCGTAAATCTCAAGGCCGTCCGTGCAGTGGCAGTCCTCCTCGCGAATGATAACGTCCTGCGAGACGTCGACCAGGCGGCGGGTCAGGTAACCGGAGTCCGCCGTACGCAGTGCCGTATCGGCCAGGCCTTTCCGGGCGCCGCGGGAGGAGATAAAATATTCGAGAACGTTCAGGCCCTCACGATAGTTCGCGCGGATGGGGACCTCGATCGTACGGCCCGCCGTATTGGCGATCAGGCCGCGCATACCAGCAAGCTGCCGCAGCTGGCTGTCGGAGCCGCGGGCGCCGGAATCGACCATCATATAGATGGGATTGTAGTGGTCAAGATTCGCGGTCAGCTCAGAAGAAACCTTCTTCGTGCAGTCCTCCCATACCTTGATCACATGGCGGGAGCGCTCTGCATTCGAGATAAAGCCGCGCTGGAAGTTTGCATTAATCTTATCGACCTTCTCCTCCGCCTCGGCGAGGAATTCCGCCTTCTTCGGCGGGATGGTTGCGTCGCAAACCGCGACGGTAATGCCGCTCTGCGTGGAATATTTATAGCCCTGCGCCTTGATACGGTCGAGCATTTCGGCGGTGACTGCCGTGCCGTGCACCTTGATGCACTTGTCGATGATCTTGCCAAGCATCTTTTTATTGACCAGGAATTCGACCTCCAGCTTAAAGGCGTTCTCCGGATCGCTGCGGTCTACAAAGCCGAGATCCTGCGGGATCGGATCGTTAAAAATCACGCGGCCCAGCGTGGTCTCATAGAGCTGAGTGCGCTCCTCGCCGTCGATTTCGCGGGTCATACGAATTTTGATTTTGGAATGCAGGCCAATGGAACCCACGTCATAGGCCATAATCGCCTCATTGACGTCGCGGAAGCACTTGCCCTCGCCCGGCTCGCCGGGCTTCATCAACGTCAGATAATAGGAGCCAAGGACCATATCCTGCGTCGGCACGACAACAGGCTTTCCATCGGAGGGTTTGAGCAGGTTGTTGGCCGCCAGCATCAGGAAACGCGCCTCCGCCTGCGCCTCTGCGGACAGCGGCACATGAACGGCCATCTGGTCGCCATCAAAGTCCGCGTTGAAGGCGGTGCATACCAGCGGATGCAGCTTAATTGCACGGCCTTCTACGAGAACAGGCTCAAACGCCTGGATGCCAAGCCTGTGCAGCGTGGGCGCGCGGTTGAGCATAACGGGATGATCCTTGATGACGATCTCCAGCGCGTCCCAAACCTCGTTCTTCGCGCGCTCGACCATCTTGCGGGCGGATTTGATATTATTGGCCTTGTTGGTTTCGACCAGCCGCTTCATGACGAAGGGCTTGAACAGCTCAAGCGCCATCTCCTTGGGCAAACCACACTGGTAGAGCTTAAGCTCCGGGCCGACGACGATCACGGAACGGCCGGAATAGTCGACGCGCTTGCCGAGCAGGTTCTGGCGGAAACGGCCCTGTTTGCCCTTGAGCATGTCGGACAGGGATTTCAGCGGGCGGTTATTCGGGCCTGTTACAGGACGGCCACGGCGGCCGTTATCGATGAGGGCATCCACAGCCTCCTGCAGCATGCGCTTTTCATTGCGGACAATAATATCGGGCGCATGCAGCTCTAAAAGCCTTTTCAAGCGGTTATTGCGGTTGATGACGCGGCGGTACAGGTCGTTTAAGTCGGAGGTCGCAAAGCGGCCGCCCTCAAGCTGTACCATCGGGCGGATATCAGGCGGGATGACCGGGATCACATTGAGGATCATCCATTCCGGACGGTTGCCGGACTGGTGGAACGCCTCCACCACCTCAAGGCGCTTGAGAATACGCGCCTTTTTCTGGCCGGTCGCCGTCTCAAGCTCCTCGCGCAGCTCCTTGGCGAGTGCCTCCACATCGATTTCCGCGAGCAGCTCTTGAATGGCCTCCGCACCCATACCGGCGCGGAATTCGTCCTCATACTTTTCGCGCATATCCGCATATTCTTTTTCGCTCAGGGTCTGCATCTTCTGCAGCGGCGTGTCGCCGGGATCGATCACGATATAAAGAGCGAAATACAGAATTTTTTCCAAAATGCGGGGAGAGATATCCAGCATCAGGCCCATGCGGGACGGGATGCCCTTGAAATACCAGATATGCGAAACCGGCGCCGCCAGCTCGATATGGCCCATGCGCTCACGGCGGACCTTATTCTTCGTGATCTCAACACCGCAACGTTCGCAAATTTTCCCCTTATAACGGATGCGTTTATATTTTCCACAATGGCATTCCCAGTCCTTCGTGGGGCCAAAGATGCGTTCACAGAACAGGCCGTCACGCTCGGGCTTCAGGGTGCGGTAATTGATTGTTTCCGGCTTCTTGACCTCGCCATAGGACCATTCGCGGATCTTATCAGGCGATGCAAGACCGATTTTGATGGATTCAAAGGTGATATTTTCCATGGAAAGATCACATGCCTTTCTTTCTGGTTTCATGCCGGGAAGTGGGGGGCGAAACCGAATTGAAAAAGGGCGTTTACCTGCTTGGGAAACCGGTTTGACCGAATACAGCGTCCTGCGTTTCCCTCAGAGGATGTCAGCCGCCCTTTCCGGCCGGCATCCCCGCTCCTGTCAAAACCGTCAGTCGTCGTAATCGTCGAGCATTTCGTCAGGCTCGAAGAGCTCCTCTTCTTCAAAGGGATCTTCCTCCTGCGCACTGTCTTCCTCGGAATCAGCGGCTTCCTCGAGTTCAATCCCTTCGCCCTCGACGCCAAAGCCCTCCGCGGAATCCATATCGTTGACCTCACGGAAAACATCTTCGTCTGCGGTGCTGAAGCTGGGCTCATCGCCGTCGAAATTCTGCTTGAGGTCAATTTCATTTTCGTCCTTATCCAGGACCTTGACATCCAAGCCAAGGCTCTGTAGCTCCTTGATGAGCACCTTGAACGACTCCGGAACACCGGGCTTCGGCACATTCTGCCCTTTAACGATGGATTCATAGGTCTTCACACGGCCGACCACATCGTCGGACTTGACCGTTAGAATCTCCTGCAGGGTGTAAGCGGCGCCGTAAGCTTCGAGCGCCCAGACCTCCATTTCGCCGAAGCGCTGGCCGCCGAACTGGGCCTTACCGCCGAGTGGCTGCTGCGTCACCAGCGAATACGGGCCGGTGGAACGCGCATGGATCTTATCGTCAACCAGATGATGCAGCTTTAAGAAGTACATCACGCCGACCGTGATGGGGTTGTCGAACTGGCGACCGGTGCGGCCATCGTATAGGATGGTTTTGCCATCCTCGCGCAAGCCCGCTTCCCGCAGCGCATCGCGGATGTCCGCCTCATGCGCGCCGTCGAAAACCGGGGTCATGATCTTCCAGCCGAGCGCCTTTGCCGCATAGCCGAGGTGCACTTCCAGCACCTGGCCGATATTCATTCGGGACGGGACGCCCAGAGGATTCAGGATGATATCGAGCGGTGTGCCGTCAGGCAGGAAGGGCATATCCTCCTGTGGCAGAATGCGGGATACAACGCCCNNTGGCGGCCGGCCATCTTGTCGCCGACGGAAATCTTTCTCTTCTGCGCAATGTGGCAACGGACCACTTTATTGACGCCGGGGCTCAGCTCATCGCTGTTGGCCCTAGTGAATTCCTCCACGTCCACGACGATGCCGTATTCTCCGTGCGGCACACGCAGGGAGGT
>DCJV01000137.1:0-2569 GCA_002320555.1 Ruminococcaceae bacterium UBA1691
GAACCCTGCGCCACCGGTCAGCAGAGAAAACTGCCTGCTGATCGTCAGCTTATAAATCGCCTCCAGCCACGGCCGAAGGCTTGCGAGCATGCCCAACACCGGCCCGGGGAAGGAAAATACGAGCATGGCACTCATGCCAAATAGCGCATTGCTGCGAAATGCAAAGACAAGCATGTTCAGAATGCCGAGCATGCCAAGCCATAGGGGCAGGGAAAGCGCTGCCTTCTGCAAAAAAAGGCTTACCGCCTGCCATTCGATCGGATCATGCGCGCCAAGCTGCGAGAAAACCAGCGCGCTCGCCGTATAGACCACCAGGATCCAGGCGACGATGACGAGCATCAGCACGATTTCCACAATCAGCTTGCCGAAATACATCTCTCCGCGGCTGATACCGAAGGAGATGGGGTTTTTGAGCGTTCCATATTTATACTCGTCGGAAAATACCGCGTCCACCACAAGCGTGAGGATGGCAAAACACATCGGCATCAGCATGATGCCGAGATAGAACGGATAGGCGGAGTTCATTTTCCCCACGATGGAAAACGTCATACGAATTAAGGCATTTCCGGCGATGCACAGCAGTGCAATCACGGCCAGAGAAATCTTGGTATATTTCCTGCGGAAGGTTTTATAAAGCTCGCTGCTGATATAGTTAAGCATTTTTCCGGCCCTCCTCTCTGATAAGCGAGAGGAAATATTCCTCCAGATTCGACCCCTGATTGACCACGCCGGAAATTTCCACGCCGGAGGCCGCCAGAACGTGCGTTACCTTCGCGGGCGTGTCGAGATACTCATACAGCCGCATTTTACCGCCGGGCAGGATTTCATAATTTGCGCATCCAAGCTCCCGCTCGACGGCGACGGCAGCCTTCTCCGTGCTGTCCACCGTGAGTTCCAAACACTCCCGGCAGCGCTCGCGCAGCACCTTTTCAGAAATCTGCTCGATGAGCCTGCCGCGATGGATAAAGCCATAGCAGGTTGCCAAGCTTTCCAGCTCGCTGAGGATGTGGCTCGAGATGAGCACCGTCACCCCGTTTCCCTCGCACAGCTTTTGAATCAGCGTGCGAAAATGCGCAATGCCCATCGGATCGAGCCCGTTGATCGGCTCGTCGAGCAGCAGCAGCGCGGGATGATTCATCAGCGCGAGGGCGAGCCCCAGCCGCTGCTTCATGCCAAGGGAAAAATCCTTGAACTTTTTTTTGCCCGTATCGCTCAGCTCCACCTGCCTCAGCGCATCGTCAATGCAGCCCTTACCCGCGATCCCGCGCTGGCGGCGGTAATATTCAAGATTTTCCCGCGCCGTGAAGAACGGAAAGAAGCTCGGCGTTTCCACAACCGCACCTAGGTTTGCACGCATGCGGTCGATGCCCTGCGGCGAAGTTTCTCCAAACAGCTCCAATTCCCCGAAAGTGGGGAACGTCTGGCCGGTCACCATCCGCAGCAGCGTCGTCTTGCCAGTCCCGTTCTGACCGACAAGGCCGTAAACCTGCCCCTGCTGAAGTGTGAGGCTGACCTGGTCCACCGCTACCACGGAGCCATAGCGCTTTGTGAGATGGCGGGTTGCCAGTATCGTCTGCACCATATTCTTCATCACCTTTCCTGATTTCAATCATCCCAACGCTTCGGGACTGTATAAAGAATATCGCGCCGGCAACAAGAAAGGCATAAAAAAGCTTAAAGAAAGTTTAAAGATTGCCTGCGACCATTTTTCAATAATTCTTTCCGGGGAGCAGGCGTAAAACGCTGAATACAATCTGTTTCCTCCGGCCTCAATCTTCCTGCGCCATCTTAAAACCGATTCCCCAGACCGTTTTGATATATTCCTCTCCCGGGTCCGCCTTATGAAGCTTTGCTCGCAGGTTGGAAATGTGGACGTTCACGGTGTTATCCTCCCCGTAATACGGCTCTCCCCAAATCTGCTCGTAGAGATTCTCCCGGGTGAATACGCGGCGCGGATAGCGCATCAAAAGCTCCAAAATCGCAAATTCCCGCGCTGTTAAAGAAAGTTTATTGCCATTGGCCTTCGCCTCCAGCGTCTCGCAGTCGAGCGTGAGCCGCCCGATGTGCAGCCGGGCCGATTGCTGCGCGGGGGAAAACAAGCGGTACCTTCTGAGCTGAGCCTCTACGCGGGCGAGCACCTCTTCATTCTCAAAGGGCTTAGCAATGAAATCGTCCGCGCCGAGCCGCAGGGCATTCACGCGCGCATCCAGCCCCGCCTTCGCGGAAATCACGATGATCGGCATCGTTTTCTCCGCGCGCAGCCAGGCAATCAGCTCCTCGCCCGCTAGGCCGGGGAGCATCAGGTCTAAAAGCAAAAGATCGTATTCCCCCATTTGCAGGCGCAGCTGTGCCTCCGTCCCGGAGAATGCGCTGTCTGACCGGTAACCCGCGCCGGACAAAATTCGGCAGAGCAGCGCATTGATATCCGAGTCGTCCTCCACGACCAGAATGCGGCAGGCATCCATATCCGTCATCCTTTCTGAATGCATCTGTTACCGAGTATACACAAAATGCAGGAAGAAATCAAAAAAGCCGAAGCAAAATGCATTCCATTAAACCAATCGGCGTT
>DCJV01000137.1:2758-5034 GCA_002320555.1 Ruminococcaceae bacterium UBA1691
AAAAATAGGCGGCTTGCATTGTGCGTTTGAATCCCGTATACTGAAGAAACAAGCCCCATTTGAGGAGGAATTTTTCATGTCCGCTCCACTGGCCGATCGCTTGCGTCCGCAGTCGCTCGACGATATCGTCGGGCAGCGGCATCTTCTGGGGGAGGGAAAGCCTCTGCGCAATATCATCCTCTCCGGCGAGCTGCCCAATCTCGTCTTTTACGGCCCCTCCGGCGTGGGCAAGACGACGCTTGCCGGCATCATCGCCCGCACCACGAACCGCCGCCTGCACCGGCTCAACGGCACCACCGCCTCCACGTCGGATATCCGGGATGTCGTTGCCGAGCTCGATACGTTTGCTGCGCCCAACGGGATTTTGCTGTATCTCGATGAAATCCAATATTTTAATAAAAAGCAGCAGCAATCCCTGCTGGAGCATATCGAAAACGGGAAGATCACACTGATTGCCTCGACCACGGAAAACCCGTATTTCTATATCTATAATGCGATTCTCAGCCGGTCTACCGTGTTTGAATTTAAATCCGTCGAACCGCAGGAGATCGAGCGCGCCGTACAGCGTGCCTTCTCCTTTCTGGAGGAGGAGCGCGGCGAAAAGATTCTGCCGGAGGAGGGCGTCGTCCCCTATATCGCGCAGGCCTGCGGCGGTGACGTGCGCAAGTCCATCAATGCGGTGGAGCTCTGCGTGCTGGCCTCCCCGATGCCCGCGCCGGGAGAGCCGCGCACGGTCACGCTTGAGCACGCGAAGGAGCTTTCCCAGCGCAGCGCACTCCGGTATGACCGGGCGGGAGACGAGCATTACGATATCATCTCCGCCTTCCAGAAATCCATGCGCGGTTCCGACCCGGATGCTGCGCTGCACTATCTTGCACGGCTTCTGGAGGCTGGCGATTTGCCCAGCGCCACTCGCCGGCTGATGGTCTGCGCCTGCGAGGATGTGGGCCTTGCCTATCCAATGATCATCCCAATTGTCAAGGCGGCGGTGGACACGGCGCTGCAGGTCGGCCTGCCCGAAGCGCGCATCCCGCTCGCGAATGCGGTGGTACTGGTAGCGACAGCCCCAAAGTCCAACAGCGCCTATGAGGGAATCAATCGTGCCATGGATGACGTGCGCCGCGGAAAAAGTGGGCCGATCCCCCGCGCGCTGCAAAATGTCCACTACGACGGCGCAGACAACCCGAAGAAAGGGCAGTTTTACGAGTATCCCCACGAATATCCGAATCACTGGCTCCCGCAGCAGTATCTTCCCGATGCGCTGAAAAATGTCCGCTATTACGAATATGGGGAGAATAAGACCGAGCAGGCTGCAAAGAGCTACTGGGACAAGATCAAGGGCGGGCAGCGCTGATAAAACCAGATGGCAAGGGGGAAACAATGTGGAAGCGAGCCGTCGGTTGCAGTTGCTCAATCGGGACATGCTGAAAGTGATCGCCGCAGCTGCAATGCTGCTCGACCACATCGGCTGGCGCTTTCTTGTTTTTTCGAGCCCTTTGGCGCAGCTTTTCCATACGGTGGGCCGCATCACGCTGCCAATCATGTGTTTCTTTATCGTGGAAGGGTACAGCTATACGCACAGTAAGAAGAAGTATGGCCTGCGGCTTTTGCTCTTTGCCCTGCTTTCGCAAGTTCCTTATGCCATGTTTCGAGGACAACCCTGGTACACGCCGGGCCTGAATGTGATCTTTACTTTGCTGTTCTGCTTTCTGGCGGTACTTTCCTATGACAAAATCCAGAACGGTACGCTCCGGTGGATTGCGGTCCTCAGCTGTACCGCTGCTACCTGGTGGTGCGACTGGCCAGTCACCGCCGTATTGTTTGCGCTCACCTTCTGGATATTCCGGGAGGATGAAAAGAAGCGGGCAGCGGCCTTTTCCGCTGTGGCAATTTTCTATTTTTGTTTTACATTATCCGAAAAGCTGGAGGCAGGCTGCGGCCTGATATCCGGCCTGCTCTCCAGCCTCTTTACACTCGGCGTTTTTCTGGCGCTTGTGCTGCTTCTGTTCTATAACCATCAAAAGGGGCGTTTTTCAGAGGGCAAATGGGGCAAGTGGTTTTTCTACCTGTTTTACCCAGCGCAGCTGTTGCTGCTTGCCCTGCTCTGAGAAAAAGAAAGGGAACGAAATTTTCTATTGACAAATGTAGAGGAGGGCGCTATAATAATCTACGCAAAAGCGCTCCTTTTGCAGACAAGTCCATATGGGGGTGTAGCTCACTTGGTAGAGCGCTTGCTTCGCATGCAAGAGGTAAGGGGTTCGATTCCCCTCATCTCC
>DCJV01000128.1:0-11144 GCA_002320555.1 Ruminococcaceae bacterium UBA1691
GGGCCCGCGCGGCCTGAGCGCGGTTCAATTTTTCTTCCGTTGTCCAGGCAATCAATAAGGCAATCGTAACATATTTTACGCAACGATATCCCTTTTTCGACAGGCTGAGGCGGTGATTGTGTAAGGGAACATAGATCGTGCTCGTATCGTTATAAATCGGTTTCAGCACGTAAGATTCGATCGGTACACCATTTAAATTTTTCTCTGCGATATCGGCAATTTTACATACACCGTGCGCGCCATACCGTATTATATCATTTTTAAAAAACATTTTTTCACCAGCTTTAGCTCTTTTTGAATGAGATAAAAAGAAAAACGCATAGTTTGCTTCAACTGGACTTACGTTTCAGCAAACTACACGTTGATTTACATTTATAATAGCATATTTTTATAAAAATAAATTTTATGCATATTGTCCGATATACAATGGCGGTATTTTTATTAATATTAACCATTCTTTCAAAATTTCATTATCTTTTAAGCAGCGTGTAGTTTATCAGCGTAAAATCAGCCGGTAAGCTATACGCTTATTTTTTATCCTGGAAACCGCCCTATATACGCATTCTTGATACATCAAAAGCGGAAGCCCTCTGTCCTGCGACAGCTTCCGCTTTATGTATAACAATATGATTACCTGTTACAGCGTCAGTTCTGCATCAAATCGCTCTACGCCAGCCGTCCCGATCTCTCTGAGATGCGGCGCAAAATAAAGCCCAGGCGCGCGACCGGAGGGATACAGATCCATCATCGGCACCATGACAAACGCCCGTTCCAAAATCCGCGGATGGGGGAGCGTCAGCTCAAAGGAATCCGACCGCATTCCCTCGTAAAGCAGAAGGTCCAGATCCAGAATGCGCGGCCCATTTTTGACGGTGCGCTCCCGCCCGAACGCGGCCTCAATGCCAAGGCAGCCGCCCAGTAACGCCATTGGGGACAAATCCGTTTCCACCATCAGATTTGCGTTCAAAAACGGCCCCTGCTCCAGATAACCCACCGGCTGCGTTTCATATAAACAGGAGGCCTGAGTGACCTTTGTACGGGGCAAAAGCCCAAGCGCCTTTACCGCGCGGTTCAGGTTGTCCAGACGGTCGCCTAAATTAGAGCCCATTCCAATAACTGCCGTATTCAATCTTGTTTCCTCCCCCTGGTCAGTTCGACTGCAACATAATCAAAGTCCGCCCGAATCGGCGCGTCGGGCTTTTTCAATACGATATCGATGCGCTGAATCGGCGGATATTCTGCAAAAACAGCGTCTATGACCTGTTGCGCTGTAAATTCCAGCAAATCATTTTTTCTTGATTGCATGACACGGCGCACAGTTTTTATTATTTTAGCATAACTGACTGTATTTTCCAAGTTGTCGACTTCACAAGCCTGTTGCAAGTCCAGATATGCCGTCAGGTCAATGATAAAAAGCTGCCCGGCCTCTTTTTCCTCCGGATTTACACCATGAAAAGCAAAAATACGCAGTCCGCGAACCAAAATTTTATCCATCCGCTTCAGTGTCTCCCTCTGCAGGCTGACGGAAAATGGCATCTGCCATTTTTGCACTCTCCACGCATTCTAATACATCATGCACGCGAAGAATGTCGCATCTACCCGCGATTGCAGCCACATTCGCGGCAACCGTCCCGATCACACGGTTTTCCGCTTTCTCCACACCTGTCGCCTGCCCAATGACACGCTTGCGCGACACACCCACCAACAGGGCATATCCCGGTAAACGCAGACTGCCTGTCTCACGAATCAGCGTCAGATTTTCCTCGTAGGATTTTCCAAAGCCGATTCCGGGATCGAGGCAGAGCGCGTGCTCTGAAATACCGAAGTGTACCGCTTTCTGCACCATCGTTTCAAAAAAGGATCGAACGTGAGAGACAACGCCCTCTGGATAGGCCTCCTGCGTGTCGGCCGTCCCGCCGCCTGTATGCATCACAATCCAACCCGCGCCGCTGTCCCGAATCACCTGCGCCATCTCCTCGTTGAAGATCCCGCTGACGTCATTGATGATCTGTGCGCCCAAAGCAAGTGTTTTGCGCGCTACCTGTGGAAAATAAGTATCAATGGAAACCGGAATGTGCAGGTTTCCTCTCAGCCTTTCCAATACAGGCGTTAACCGGGCAAGCTCTTCTTCCGGCGAGATTTCGATATGTCCCGGCCGCGTGGACTGCGCGCCGATATCCAGAAAATCCGCTCCCTGCGCCTGCATTTCAAGCGCATGGGAGGCCGCGGTATCCGGGTCGATCCACTTGCCGCCATCTGAAAAGGAATCCGGCGTGACATTGAGAATTCCCATCGTATACGTGCGCTTGCCCAATGGAAGACAAAACCCTTTTCCACAAAAAATATTCAATCTGAAAACTCCTCGCTGATTTTATTTAAAATGAACGCCCATCCCGCAAAAGGGAGAGGACCTCCGCGCGCGTTTTGGCATCGCTGCGCATCCGGCCGCGCAGGGCAGAGGTCTGCGTCAAAGCGCCCGCCGCCCTTGCACCCCGCATCGTCATACACAAATGCTCGGCTTCCATAATCACCGCCACCCCCTGCGGTGCAAGCTCCTCAAACAGAAAATCCGCCACCTGGGAAGTAAGCCGCTCCTGCAGCTGCGGCCTCTTTGCAAAGCAGTCCACGATCCGTGCGAGCTTCGAAAGCCCGATTACACGGCCGTCGCTGGGGATATATGCAATATGGGCACGCCCGATAAAGGGGAGCAGGTGATGCTCGCACATCGAATACATCGGAATATCCCTCACGATGACCATTTCATCGTTGTGCCCTTCCTGAAACATCTTCAAATGCCTTTTCGGATCGTCCTGCAATCCGGAAAAGACCTCCTCATACATAGAGGCGACCCGGCGCGGCGTTTCCAAAAGACCTTCCCGGTCCGGATTCTCCCCGATTGCCAGAAGCAATTCGCGCACAGCTGCCTCTATCCTTTTCTGATCCATTTTGATCATCCTTTTTCAGCTTATCCGCCCTTTTTTTCAAGGGTCAAATTCAATATGAGCATCTCATCGTCGCAATGATATTGTACCTTGTTGGTTTGTATCTGCCGCTTGCCAGACAAGTTCGCACGTTCCAGCAAACGGTAAATCCGTTCCCCGGAAAACAAATCCGTGACCGCTTTTTCATACTCCTCCTGAGAGGCAAAACAGAATTCCAAACTCCAGACATCCCGTGCAACCGTCTGCTCAATTGCCTCCACGATTTTAGTACGTGTATCCTCCTGATATTTTTGAAAAAAAAGTCCATTTTTCACGAAATAATTGGCCTTTATCGCACTGCACCCCGGCGGTTCCGGATCAAACGTTAAATGATTCACAGCAATCGCCTGATCCGTGAGATTGAAATAAACATGGCTGGGTGCCAGCTGCTCCCTGCCGACCGGATCATCCCAGGTGACGTCCACATGATATTTCTCGCCATCAATGGTCACAAGATTCCACATATGACCGTCCACACGCGCGTCCTGATCCCGCGCGGAGCCGGTGATCAGATAATTTTCGATTACCGCCAGATCTAAAAGCAGCTGGAATGCGCGGGAATATCCCTCGCATACCGCTTTCCCATCCAGTAGCGCGCCAGCCGCCGTATAGGATCTCCAGTTGCCCGTATCCTCATGGTAAACGCAGTGCTCCACGAGATAATCATGAAAAAACAGTTCTTTTTCATATGATGTTTTTCCCTGTACGCTCTCCTGTATTTGCCTAGCCTTCTCCAGGAGTTCTTCCGTCATCGCGGCACATTCCGCTACACTGCAATGATAAGAGGGGACGAAATAACTCTTTCCCGCCTGTGTCACCAGCTGGCAGGAGCCGCCCATACAGAGAAGCTCAGGATTGTCATAGGAAATCGCTTGAAACACCTTGAGCAGTGCTTCTTTTTCCAAAGGCGGGATTTCAATTTTCTCCGGATGGCTTTTGATCTGGCGAAAAATCCTGCTGTAAGCGTCCTGCTCCGTCTCCGAAAGCCGATGGTAATAATAATATGTCCGTCCTTTTATCTCCGTGGTGGAAAGGCGCATATCCATTGTTTCAACAGAAGGTTCGGTATGTGGGCTGCATCCGGGGAAAAAAATAATCAGCAGGCAAATCAAAAAGGGGAGAAGCCGATTTTTCAAAATTCTTGACTCGTTCATCCGCTGTTTTTCACGCTCCCTCTCCGGAAAGCGACGATACAGAGGATACCCGAACCGACGGTTTTCGCTGCCCTGAACGCGCTAAACTCTCCAGATAGACCCGGTGATTCGTATAGTCTAGCATGGAGATATCACTATCAACCTCATTGATGATTCTTTTAAAGAGCTTATCTGCATCCCGCATATTTTCAACGTTGATCAGCTGATCAAATGCGGCGCAGAGCATCTGCGCCTGCCGCTCCAGCTGCGCCTCCCGTCCGCCGCCACCATATTTGATCCATTTGAGCAGCGTGTCCGCATTGAGCGTTTGCTCTCCTGGCTGGAGACGCAGCGTAAAATCCTCTCCGCGATAATCGATTCTGGAGGGGACGTTCAGGACAACGCCGTTCCCAAGGGCACGAAGCACCGCTTTAAAGCCCTTCTCCGCCGCATAAACATAACGGTCCGCTTTGATACCGGTGAGATCCGCCACCGCCTGCTTTAATGCTCCAATACCGCCCATTTGATAGTGCTCCTGTAAGGATACGCTGCGGGAGCCCTCCTTCGCCTGTGCATTCGGATCCAGCATATAAACGGAAAAAAGCTGCTGATCCATATCCGCGCCTACCAGGGCTGTCAGATACAGCGTTTTGCCGTCATCCGAGCCGCAGGCGAGCAAAAAGGTCGCCCGGCCGCTCATCTCCGGCAAGACAGACTCGACCAGATCGGAGGTTCCCGTCTGCTCCGGATCATCCGGCTTTCCAATCATCTTATTTAGGTCAAACCCGGAGGTATATCCCAAAATGAAGAGAGAGAGCCCGCCGAACACGACCACAAACGAAAAAAAAGCGAGCAGAAAAAGCCTCACTCTCTTCCTTTTCTGATATTCTTCCGTTGTAAATTTTAATGATTTCTTTTTTTCACGGCGAAAACGGCCCATGCACGCACCTCCCGTCTGAATCCTTCTCATAATCTTTTTCATTATAACCCACTTACACAGGAAAAAACAAGCCATTGCCTGTGTTTCTCACAGAAAAAAGGGATGCACCGCGTCCAGCGCAGGCATCCCCCTCATGTGCATTTTCATACTATACCGGATCAGTCGCTCGTATACGGCAGCAAAGCTACGTGACGGGCGCGCTTGATAGCGGTTGTCAGCTCACGCTGATGAGCGGCGCAGGTGCCGGTCACACGGCGTGGAAGGATCTTGGAGCGGTCAGAAATAAATTTGCGCAGCCGCGGCACATCTTTATAATCAATCGTCTCGATCTTATCGACACAGAAGGAGCAAACCTTCCTCCGGCCCTTGCGGCCGCCTCTTCTATCATTGCGGTCATATGCCATGAAAATAACCTCCTTTTCAAAACTCTCAGGTGTTCTGAATCCTGCAGAAGGACTCAGAAGGGAAGATCATCATCGTCCTGGATTTCCTCAAAATCACCCATATTACCTGTTGCATAGGACGGAGCGGGCGCTGCTGCCGGCGCTGCATAATCGTTGCGCACACCGGTGCCTGTTTCGCTCTTGGAGCCGCAGAAGCTGACATTGTCGGCAACAATCTCAACTGCCTTGCGCCTGATTCCCTGCTTGTCCTCATACGAACGCGCTTGGATGGAACCCTGCACGGCAATCATTGAACCCTTATGAAAGTAGCGGGACACAAATTCAGCCGTCTGCCTCCAGGCAACCACATCGAGAAAATCCGTTTGGCGTTCTGTGCCCGCCTTTTGGTAAGAGCGGTCAACAGCCACCGTAAAGGATGTAACAGAAATGCCGGACCCTGTGGTACGCAGCTCCGGATCTGCCACGAGTCTGCCCATAATGACTGCACAATTGAGCATTCGTTTACATCCTCCTTACTTTTTGATGATCAGGGAGCGGATAACGCCGTCGGTAATCTTCAGAATTCGGTCAAATTCTGCCGGAAACTCAGGCGCACAGGTGTAATTGAGCAGCAGGTAGTAACCTTCGGCCTCATCGTTGATGGGATACGCAAGCCTACGTTTGCCCCACTCCTCGACGCTGTCAAGAGTGCCATTCGCTTCAATGAGCGCCTTGAACTTTTCCACCAGTTCCGCGATGCCCTCGTCACCCTTCGTCAGAGAGAAGATAAGCATGGTTTCATAGCTGTTCTGTGCTGACATTCTTTTGCACCTCCTTTTGGTCTTTGGCCCCGCATTCTATGCGGAGCAAGGATAAATCACCGTTTTATCATAGTAACGGCAATTTATGATTATATCAGTAAGGGCAGGAGAAGTCAAGAAACAAGCTGTAAAAAGATGTTTAAAATGCCGCAACACTATAATTGTATTGTCTTTCTCGATTAAAAAAGCCGGTCACCGTTTTCTTACGGCAACCGGCACGATCGCAAAAATATACGTTATCGAATGACGCGAACGCGGACGATCCCCTCAATTGCGCTGAGGGCCTCGAGCGTAGCGTCTTCAATCGAAGCGTCCGTATCGATCACGGTATAGGCAAATGCCTTTTTCGATTTATTGATCATATTGTCGATGTTCACATTCTTTTCTGTGAGTGTCGCCGTGATCTGATTGAGCATGCTCGGCACATTTTGATGGATCAGGCAGATGCGCGTGCTTGCGCTGCGGGGCAGGATCACATTCGGCAGATTGACGGAATTGCGGATAATGCCCTCTTCTAGATAATCCTTGAGCTCATCCGCCGCCATTGCCGCGCAGTTATCCTCGGATTCCGGTGTGGATGCGCCAAGATGGGGGATTGCAATCACACCGCTTTCTCCAATCAACTCATCTGATGGGAAGTCAGTCGCATAGGCGGCAACCTTCCCATTCTGAAGCGCCTCCAGAATATCCTTAGAATCCACCAGATCACCGCGCGAAAAATTGACGATACGCACGCCGTCCTTCATTTTTGCAATGGACGCTTGATTGACAAGGCCGCGGGTCTCATCCGTCAACGGAACGTGAACGGTGATATAATCGCTCTTCACAAAAATATCGTCTAGGCTCGTTGCATGATTGATATCGCGGGAAAGGCTCCATGCTGCGTCGACAGAAAGATACGGATCGTATCCATATACCCGCATACCCAGGCTCTTTGCCGCATTGGCGACGAGAATACCGATGGCGCCAAGGCCGATAACGCCCAGGGTTTTCCCCTTGATCTCCGGCCCGGTAAATGCAGATTTCCCTTTTTCTACGAGCTTTCCAACCGCGTCTCCCTCGCCCTTGAGTGTTTTACACCAGTCGATGGCAGGGACGATTTTACGGGAAGTGAGCAGCAGTGCACAAAGCACAAGCTCCTTGACGGCGTTTGCATTTGCACCCGGTGTATTGAATACCACGACGCCCTGCTCGCTGCAAGCGTCCACAGGGATATTATTGACACCGGCGCCGGCCCGCGCAATTGCCACCGTCTTTTCATCAAGCTTCATATCGTGCATAGACGCAGAACGCACCATGATGGCATCCGGCTGTGCGATTTCATTTCCATGGATATATTTGTCTGAAGGCAGACGATTAAGGCCAGTTGCTGAAATTTTATTTAAGGTTAAAATCTGATACATTTCTTTATCTCACTTTCTCATGATGTTCAGGATTTACGCGTTCTCTGCCTCAAATTTCTTCATGAAGGCGACCAACTTTTCAACGCCCTCAATCGGCATCGCATTATAAATGGAGGCGCGCATACCGCCGACCGTACGGTGGCCCTTTAGATTGACAAAGCCAGCAGCCGTCGCTTCCTTGATAAATTTCGCATTGAGCTCGTCGCTCTCCGTCACAAACGGAACGTTCATCAGGGAGCGGTCCTCTTTGACGACGGTGCCGCGGAACATCTTGCTCTCATCCAGAAAATCGTAGAGAATCTTCGCCTTCTTGATGTTACGCTCCTTCATGACCTCCAAGCCGCCGATGGACTTGATCCATTCAAGCACCAGCTTGCAGATATAAATCGTATAGCAGGGGGGCGTGTTGTACATGGAGCCATGATCCGCATGGATCTTGTAATCCAGCATTGTCGGCGTAATTTCGCGCGCTTTGCCGATCAAATCCTCGCGCACGATCACAATGGTCAGGCCGGCCGGAGCCACATTCTTCTGCGCGCCGCCATAGACCATGCCAAATTTTGTAACATCCAGCGGTTCAGAAAGGAAGCAGGAGGAGATATCTGCGACCAGCGGCACATCGCCAGTATCCGGCAGCTCATGATAAACCGTTCCGTAAATCGTATTGTTCATGCAGATATAAAAATAATCCGCGTCGGGCGTAAAGTCCGCCTTATTCAGCTTCGGGATGTAAGAAAAGGTTTTATCCTTCGAAGAAGCTACGATATGTGCATCGCCATATTTACAGGCTTCCTGATATGCCTTATTCGCCCATTGGCCGGTAATGACATAATCCGCTTTGCCGCTGCCATTCATCAAATTGAGCGGAATAGCGGCAAACTGTGTGGACGCACCGCCCTGTAAAAAGAGCACTTTATAATTGTCCGGAATCTTCATCAGCTCGCGCAGCAGGCTTTCAGCGCCTCGGATGATTCCCTCATATTCCTTTGAACGGTGGGACATCTCCATGACAGACTGTCCACAACCCTCATAATCGAGCATTTCGGCAGCTGCTTTGCGCAGTACTTCTTCTGGAAGCATGGACGGGCCGGCAGAAAAATTATAAACTCTGGACATTCTTTCATTACCTCCACTGATTTATATGCGTGTTTACATTTTATTATATAGATTGGGTTCCCCAAAAGTCAATAGATTGTTAATAATTTAACATCTATTTTTCAAAATAATTTTAAATTTCAATCTACTTGTCCAACATTTTAACAAATAAAAATAGAGAAAATGCATCAAAAAGCCGAATGAATCCTGATTGCATTCGTCAGGAAACGTTCACAAAATGATCCAGATAAAGTGGATTTTAGTCTACCATTAATGGTTTGGTAGAACATAAAATATTCTTCGTTTTTTACAAAATTCATAATCTGTCCATATTTATGTATCCGTCATATCATATTTCCATTTTATTGTATCTAGAAAAGGGAATCCCCCTCCCTTGGTTCATTTCTATTTTTCATTTTTCTCTCTTAAAATCCAGTGGTGTGATCCCTCTGGTACAGAAAGAACCTGGTGTTTATGAAAACACCAGGTTCTTTCTGTATCATAAATTGCGAAACGTCAATCATTCAGTTTTCGTTTCAATTTTTCCATAAAGAGGTGCGCTCCCTGCATCACGATGCGGCGTGCGGGAAGGCTCTTGCGGATTTTTCTCCCTAGAAACGCTGGAGGCATCTCTTCTAGGCCCTCTGGAATCACGCCCGCCAGAGCGGCCACGGCCACCGCGGCCCTTATGATATCCGCCGCCATGCGTCGGCTTGACGCCTTCCTCCAAGGAGATCACGACCCTACGGTCGCTGTCAGATCCGACGGAATGCGACTGGACGCCTTCCATTTCCTGAATCGTCGTGTGGATCACACGGCGTTCATAGGGATTCATCGGCTCCAGCGTGACATTCCGCCCATATTTCAAAACCTGATTCGCATTTTTTCTCGCCAGGCCGCGCAGCGTTTCATCCCGTTTTTCCCGATAATCGCCCACATTCAGAGAAATACGGATATATTCCTCAGCGCCGCGGTTAGCGACGAGGCTCGTCAGATATTGAAGCGCATCCAGCGTTTCGCCGCGGCGGCCGATGATCGCGCCATGGTTTTCGCCACAATCCAGATCCAGCCTGTAATGGCCATCCTCGCAAATCTCTTTCACCGTCACATCGGGGATCCCCATTCCCTCGAGAACACGTTTGAGATAGTCGATTGCTTTTCCCGCCGGAGACTCCTCATAGGAGGCCCGTACCTTTGCGGGAGCGCCGCCGAAAAGCCCAAAGGTTTTCTTCACCGGCATCTCCAATACTTCTATCTTGACTTCAATGTCCTCCGGTGCAGCAAGCTCCGCGAGCGCTTTTTCCCGTGCCTCTTCAATCGTGGCGCCTGTGCAGATTGCCTCTTTTATCATGTTCTTCACCACCTTGTTATCATTATGAACTGCCGCGGTTTTTAAGCTTCCATGTTGCGTTCCGCAATCAGTTTCATATTTTCTTCCTTAGAACGGCGGTTAACCGTTTCTTCCACCATCAGTTTTGCAATGATCTTCTGGGGGCTGTGCGTATAATTGAGCAGAATCATCATCGCAAATGCAATGATATTTGACATAATCCAGTAAATACCCGCGCCCGCCGGGAATTGAAACGCAATAATCAGGGAAAACAGCGGCATACCGAAGGCCGTGCAGCCCATCATCGGATTTTTCGCCATTTCCGGATTGGTCTGCTTTTGCCGGATCCAGGTATAGATGCCGGAGAGCAAAGCCGACAGGCCGGAAAACAGCGGAACGAGCAGCAGGATCAGCTCTTGCTTGCTGGCGGAGCCGAGATGAGAGAGCGTTGCAAAACGAGGCGTTTCCGCAAGCGGAATGCCGAACATTGTGTAATCGAAGCTGCGCAGCTTATCGATAATTTCTGTGGAGAGATTCGGCATTTTGGCAATGACTTCATCCAGATGGTTGAATACCTGAAGCTCCAGCAAATTCTGTTTCACAGAAGTATCGCCCAAAAGGCCCTGGACGATCTTCGTCATTTCACCGACTGTATTGGAGTTTACGCCGAGCACATACTGGATCGGATAATAGATAACACCCAAAAGGCCGAAGATAATCGGCAACTGAATCAGCATCGGCAGGCATCCTGCGCTCATCGGATTGTAGCCCTCCCGGGAATAGAGGGCCTGCATTTCCTCATTGAGCTTGACCTGATTGCCTCTGTATTTTTCCTGCAGCTTTTTGATCTTGGGCTGCAGGCGCATTTGCTTCGCCGTACCCTTTTGCTGGCTGATGGAGGAGGGGAGAAGAACCAGACGAAATAAAAGAGTAAATAGAAACAAAGCAAGTCCATAATTGTTGACCAGATCATAAAATATCCGGAAGACAAATCCGAATGGGACATATAAAATACTCATGAAAGACCTCCGTAGTTTTCAATGAGGTAACAAAAGAGA
>DCJV01000128.1:11149-18629 GCA_002320555.1 Ruminococcaceae bacterium UBA1691
CAGGAACTATAAAGTCAGGCTACTTTTTGGGAGGAACAGGATCATATCCTCCCGGAAAAAGCGGATTGCACCGCAAAAGCCTCCATAACGCCAATAATCCGCCCTTAAAAGCACCGAAGCGCTCGATTGCCTCCACAGCATACTGCGAACAAGTCGGATAAAACCGGCAGCGCGGCAAAAAAAGAGGGGAAATTTTTTTCTGATAAAAGCGGATCATGGAGAGAAAAAACTGTTTCATGGATCCCTTTTCTCCTGATTTTGGATCACGCCGGCCGCACTGAGCTGCTTTCTCATAATTTTCTGAAGCTCGGTGCTTTTGATCCGTTTTGTCCGGCTTCTGGCGACAAATACGATATCCCAATGGCCGGAGACCTCGCTGGATAAGGCATAAAACGCAGCGCGGATAACCCGCTTGGAGCGATTGCGCGCTACGGCGTTTCCAATTTTTTTACTCGTTGTGATCCCCAACCGGCAAATGCCCGCGCGGTTTCTCATTACATAGGTCACCAGCGCAGGATGGGTAAATGATTTCCCCCGCATATAAAGGCGACGAAAATCCGTATTCCGATTCATTGAAATATAGTCTGCCAAAACGATCCTTTCACTTTTCACTGCCATGCAGAAAATGTGCCGCTGCTTTTTGCCTCAAGCAGCAGCACAACTTAAGAACTGCAATTAATAGGTCAGCTGCTTTCTGCCCTTAGCCCTGCGGCGGGCAAGAACCTTACGGCCATTTCTGTCGGCCATTCTTTTGCGGAAGCCGTGCTCCATCTTCCTGTGCCTTTTCTTCGGCTGATACGTTCTTTTCATGATTTTCTTACCTCCATTCCACGGGGAGTATCCTCATCATCTTCCGGCCAATTTAATAATGCCCTAGAAAATGACAACTATCCTGACGATGCAACCTTGCAGAGATTTATTATATATCACATCTCTTCGCCCTGTCAATCTTTTTTTGTAGAAAACCTCTTTGTTTCAGCTTTTCTTTTCCACGATACACTGGAAAGGATGTTGAAAACCACTCCATTTTATGATAGAATTAAAGAGATTGAGCAGGAATAGCAGATGAAAGAAATCCGGCGTTTTCAAAGCCGCCTGCACCCTTTTCATCCCATACTGCAAACTGCCGTAAAACACAGAGGAGCGGACAAAAATGAATTCCTTTATGGAGATCTGGAAATCGGTACAGGAGTATTGTAAAACGCAGATTACAGAGGTCGCATTTAATGTGTGGATTGCACCGCTGACGCTCGTCCGTATGGATGAGAGTACAGCTTTGCTTTCCATTGAAGACACCTTCAAAAAAGAAATTGTCGCTGTAAAATTCAACGATCTGCTGTGCGAAGCCTTCGAGCAGGTGCTCGGTTTTCCCATTCACGTGGAAATCGTTGTAACAGACGAGATAAAAGACCCGGAGCCGGAAAAGGTCCAGAGTGAGGAATATGAATATACGTTTGAAACCTTTATCGTCGGTTCCTCCAATAAATTCGCCCATGCTGCCGCACAGGCGGTTGCAGCAAATCCAGGCGGCGCTTATAATCCGCTTTTTATTTATGGGAATTCCGGCCTCGGAAAAACCCATCTTCTCAATGCCATCTGCTATGAAATCCGCCGTTCCAATCCTGAGGCGGATATTCTTTATGTGAGAGGCGAGGATTTTACAAACGAACTGATCACCTCTATTGCAGAAAAAAAGATGATCGACTTCCATAATAAATATCGAAACGTCGATGTCCTTCTCGTCGACGACGTGCAGTTTATCTCCGGTAAAATCCAGACGCAGGAAGAATTTTTCCATACCTTTGAAAACCTTTCCCAGGCAGGAAAGCAGATTGTATTGACCTCTGACCGGCCGCCGAAGGAAATTTTGACCCTGGAGGACAGGCTGCGCACCCGTTTTGAATGGGGGCTGCTGGCGGATATCCAACCGCCGGACCTGGAAACGCGCATTGCTATCGTTAAGCGAAAGGCGCAGCTGCTCGACATCAATCTGCCGGACGATGTTACTGAATATATCGCTCAAAAATTGAAAACCAATATCCGCCAGTTGGAGGGTGCGGTCAAGCGAATGAAAGCTTATCATTCCATTGAGGGGCATCCGCCCACAATCCTTTTGGCGCAGCGGGCAATCAAGGATATCCTCAGTGATAGCCAGCCGGTTCCCGTCACTGTGGAAAAAATCATTCAGGAGGTCGCCAGAACCTATGGCATCACCGAGGAGGATATTCGCTCTAACAAACGGGATTCCACCACTTCCAAGGCGCGACAAGCCGCTATGTATATTGTTCGCGAGGTAACCGGCCTTCCCATGAAGGCAATTGGTGACGAATTCGGCGGGCGGGATCATTCCACTGTCCTCTATACCCTAACAAAAATAGAAAAGGAAATGGAAAAAAATCCATCCTTAAAGGCAACCATTTCAGATACGATTAAAAATATACAGGATCAGTAAGCGTAAAAAAGAAAATTTCTTTTCCACTGTTTTATCAACATTCAACACTGTCTTTTCCACATCATTGTGAAAAAGCGGATTCTCTTTTCATATTTCTGCACATCCATCCCAAGGTTTTCCCCAATGTCATCTTCCTCTCTTTTCCAATGAGGACAGGAAAATTTTCTCTTTTCCACCTTTTCCACTGCCTCTATTACTAAGACTATTTATAATAAATCAATATTCGATCTTTCTGTTCCATGAATCAAGAATTTCTTTGAATCGCAAAAAATTAGGAGGAACCCATATGAAAGTAATCTGCGATGCGCTCGCACTGGCCGATGCCTGCACCAACGTACAGAGAGCAGTCTCCACCAAAGCATCGATTCCGGCAATCGAAGGCATTTTAATGAAGGCGGAGGAAAACGAACTCACCTTGACCGGATATGATCTGGAGGTTGGGATTACCACTTCCATTGAGGCGCGTGTAGAGCAGGAGGGCAGCATCATTTTAAACGCCAGGCTTCTGTGTGATATTCTGCGTCGGCTCCCCGGTGAAAGTGTCTCCATTGAAGCGGACGAACGGCAGATGACAGTGATTCATAGCGGCGAAGCGGAATATAGCCTGATCGGCATTGCGGCAGATGAATATCCGGAGCTTCCTTCTGTGACAGGCGGTTATCCTGTGACGATCGAGGAAGAGCTCCTGAAAAATATGATCCGACAGACAATTTTTGCTGTAGCAGTCAACGATAGCAAGGAAGTCCATAAGGGCGTTAAATTTGAAGTGGAAAGCGGGGCCATCCGATTGATCGCGGTGGATGGTGTCCGGCTTGCAGTCCGTACGGAACAGATCGATTATACGGGTATGGAAATTTCATTTGTCGTCCCCTCCAAAACGCTGTCTGAGGTAACGAAGCTACTTGGAGACGAGGAAGGCGTTGTCTCCATGGGCGTTGGAAAGCGCCATATCGTGTTTGAAGCGGGCGGTTATCATATCATTTCCCGTTTGCTGGACGGGGATTTTCTCGATTATAAAAGTGCGATTCCTGCTAATAATGCAACGCATGTACGCGTAAATACCAAACTGTTTATCGACAGCATCGAGCGCACCTCTCTGCTGATTACAGACCGTTTGAAGAGCCCGGTGCGCTGTGTGTTTGATGAAAATACCATACGCATTTCGAGCATCACCTCTCTTGGCAGCGCTAATGATAAAATAGATGCAGCCATCGAAGGTAACCGGGTGGAAATCGGATTTAACAACCGGTTTATGCTGGAGGCCTTGAAGGTGGTCGATACAGACGAGGTCCGCATTGAATTAAACGGTGCTGTATCGCCGATTCTGATTCTTCCGCCGGATGGAGATAGTTTTTTATTCCTTGTGTTGCCGGTTCGCCTGAAAAATGAAAATTAAAGGATAACAGGAGCAAATTTTTATGAAAGTAAAAGTCAGGGTGGTCAAAAAGGGGGCGCCTGTCCCACCTGAAAAAGTGAATATTTCTACAGAATTCATCCGCCTTGACGCTTTTTTAAAGCTGGCAAATGCGGTACAGACGGGTGGCCATGCCAAGATTGTTATTCAAAATGGCGAGGTGTCCGTCAATGGGGAGGTTTGCCTGATGAGGGGAAAGAAGCTGCATCCGGGCGATATTGTTTCTTATGATGGAAAACAGTATGAGGTATCAGCCCTATGAAGGTGACAAGGCTTTCCGCGTCTCATTATAGAAACTTAAATGAGATCGAAATTTTTCCACAGGAAGGCGTTAATATTATCTATGGAGAAAACGCACAGGGAAAGACAAATCTACTGGAAAGCATCTGGATGTTCACGGGCTGTCGAAGCTTCCGCGGGGCAAAGGATGCAGAACTCATCTCTCTGCAGGATAAAGCTGCGCGGCTTGATATGGATTTTTATGCGCGCGGCAGGGATCAAAACGCTTCCCTCCTGCTGGATGAAAAAAGGCATGCCGTTTTGAATGGGGTTCAGCTTTCCTCCGCTACCAGGCTGATGGGGGAGTTTCGCGCAGTGGTATTTTCACCGGTTCATTTATCTTTGGTCAAGGAAGGTCCTGCACAGCGCAGGCGTTTTCTGGATTTGGCGCTGAGTCAGCTGAAGCCGCGTTACGCTTCTGTTTTAAGCCAGTATAACAGGGCGCTCGTCCAGAGGAATATTTTATTGAAGGATATTCCTTATCATGCCGAGTTGATGGATACGCTGGAGATCTGGGATGATAAACTCTCCATGCTGGGAGCTCAGATTATTTATCAAAGGCGCTGCTATGTGGAGCGCATGCAGGAAAGCGCCGCATCCTTTTATCATGGATTATCCCGCGGCAGAGAAGTGCTGCATCTTGCATATGCATCTTCCATGGAGGGCCAGACAACAGCGCAGCTTTCTCAGGAACTGCGTGAAAAGTTGGTAAGAGCCCGCCGCGAGGATCTCAAAAATGGAAGCACTTCTATCGGCCCGCACAGAGATGATCTGGAGATTCTTGTGGATCAGATGTCTGCCCGGATTTATGGTTCCCAAGGGCAACAGCGTTCTTGTGCGCTTTCGATGAAGCTCAGCGAGGCGGTATTGATCCGTGAAATCACAGGAGAGCAGCCGGTGGCGCTGTTGGATGATGTGATGAGCGAGCTGGATGCCGGCCGGCAGGATTATATTCTCAATCACATTGAGGGCTGGCAGGTGTTTATTACCTGCTGCGAGCCATCCTCCCTGCTTCGCCTATGCGCGGGAAAAACGTTTTCGCTGCGCAGCGGGCGTTTGGAGGAGACGGCATAAATAGTATCGATACAGAAAAGGGGCCATTTCATTGTATCTGCATTTGGGACAGGATACGGTTGTTACGCTTGATGAAATCATTGGAATTTTTGATTTGGATACGACGACTGTATCTAAGGCGACAAGAAATTATCTGACAGACGCTGAAAAAGCAGGAGACGTTATCAACGTTTCTATGGAACTGCCAAAATCCTTCATCGTTTGTGTAAGTTCGGCAAGGCCCAGCGGACGGGTGATTTATATTTCCCAGATTTCTTCCGCAACGCTGTTAAAGCGAACGGAATTTATGGATAAATTAGCAAATATATGACAAAAATTTTGAATTAGGGAATGTCTGCAGCTGAATACATCCCAAAAAGATGGAATCAGCGGAAATTGGAGGGCTTCAGGTTGGATATACAGGAAAAAAACGAATTCGCTGAACAGGACAGGGAGCGAGCCTTGGAAGAGCAGGGAGAGGAAAGAATGGATACGACTGTATCGGAGAAATACGATGCGGATCAGATCCAGGTTCTGGAGGGCCTTGAAGCAGTCCGTAAACGCCCCGGTATGTATATCGGTTCCACTGGTCCGAGGGGACTGCATCATCTGGTTTATGAGATCGTCGATAACTCCATCGATGAAGCGCTTGCCGGTTTCTGTACACATATCGAAGTGGAAATTCTGCCGGACGATGTGATCAGCGTACGGGATAATGGACGCGGCATTCCTGTCGGAATCAATGAGAAATCCGGTATTCCTGCAGTGACTCTGGTTCTGACAGTGCTGCATGCAGGCGGTAAATTCGGCGGCAGCGGCTATAAGGTTTCCGGCGGCCTGCACGGCGTGGGTTCCTCTGTGGTAAACGCTTTGTCGGAATGGATGGAGATTGAGGTCTCCCAGGATGGCCATATTCATCACCAGCGCTTCGAGCGCGGCAATATCGCCACGGATCTTACCGTGATTGGAGATACAGAGGAAACCGGTACCTTTATCAAATTCAAGGCGGATCCAGAAATCTTCCAGGAGACAACGGTCTATGAATATGAAATTCTCCAGCGCAGGCTTCGCGAGCAGGCGTTTCTGAATGCCGGCCTTTCGATTACGCTGACGGATAGCCGTGATCCGGAAAATATCATCAGTGAAAAATTCTGTTACGTAGGCGGTATCTCATCCTTTGTTGAATATATCAATGAGAGCCGGAAGCTGACGCCACTGCATGAAACACCAATCCACCTAACCACCGTGGTGGGAGACCGTTCTGCAGAAGTCGCCATGATGTATAACGATAGCTATAACGAGACGATTTTAAGCTTTGCCAATAATGTGCATACAGTGGACGGCGGTACTCATGAGACCGGCTTTAAAACAGCGCTGACCCGTGTTTTCAACGATTATGGCCGGAAATATGGCATTCTCAAGGATAACGATAAAAATCTCTCCGGCGACGACGTAAGGGAGGGCCTTGTTGCGGTGATCAGCGTCAAGCTGACAGATGCGCAGTTTGAGGGCCAGACAAAGGGAAAACTCGGCAATACGGATATAGGCCAGCTGGTATCCCAGATGGTCTATGAAAAGCTGATGACGTATTATGAGGAAAATCCGGCAATCGTCAAGGCAATTTATGCAAAAGCGTTGGATGCCGCACGCGCCCGTGAAGCGGCGCGAAAGGCGCGCGATATGGCGCGGCGCAAATCTGCCCTGGAGGGAAATTCCCTGCCTGGAAAGCTTGCGGACTGCACAGACCGGAATCCGGAACATACGGAAATTTATATCGTTGAGGGAGATTCCGCAGGTGGGTCTGCCAAGGAAGGACGGGATCGTACCTTCCAGGCGATTTTGCCGCTTTGGGGCAAGATGCTCAACGTGGAAAAGGCGCGGCTTGACAAGGTCATTGGCAATGATAAGCTGATGCCGGTTGTCACTGCGCTCGGTACGGGAATCGGAGACGAATTTGACATTACCAAGCTGAGGTATCACAAGGTCGTCATCATGGCGGATGCCGATGTCGACGGTGCCCATATTCGGACGCTGATGCTTACATTCTTTTTCCGTTACATGCGCCCCCTGATCGATAACGGCTTTATTTATATTGCCCAGCCTCCGCTGTTTAAAATCAGCAAAGGCAAAAATGTGAAATATGCTTTCTCAGATGATGAGCGTGATGAGTATATCGCGGAGTTAGGTGGAAACTGCGATATTCAGCGCTACAAAGGCCTTGGCGAAATGGACCCGCACCAGCTCTGGGAAACGACGATGGATCCAGAATTCCGCACGATGCT
>DCJV01000128.1:18670-27438 GCA_002320555.1 Ruminococcaceae bacterium UBA1691
AAGGTGGAGCCGCGGCGTGAATTTATCGAAAAGAATGCAAGATACGTCCAGAATCTTGACATATAAGCTTTTTCAAAGAATTCGGAGCAAAAAGCAAAATATGCTGCAACAAAACCCGGCTGCGGCAGCTCTATAATAAAGGATGGACTTACATGAATTACGAAGACCAAAAGATTATCAATGTCGACCTGAACAAGGAGATGCGCAAATCCTTTCTGGACTATTCCATGTCCGTCATTGTCTCGCGCGCCCTGCCGGATGTAAGAGATGGTCTCAAGCCGGTGCACCGCAGAATTCTCTATACAATGTATGAGAGAAATCTCACGCCAGACAGGCCCTATCATAAGTGTGCGGCAACCGTTGGCGCTGTGCTGGGGGATTATCATCCGCATGGGGATATGTCGGTTTATGACGCAATGGTGCGTCTAGCGCAAACCTTCTCAATGCGCTATATGCTCATCGACGGCCATGGAAATTTTGGCTCCGTGGACGGTGACCCGCCGGCGGCCTACCGTTATACGGAATCGCGTATGAGCAAGATCGCCATGTCCATGCTGACGGATATCGAAAAGGAAACCGTCGACTTCATGCCGAACTATGACGATAACAAAAAGGAACCCACAGTACTTCCATCCCGGTTTCCAAATCTTTTGGTCAATGGTTCTACAGGAATCGCAGTTGGCATGGCTACCAATATTCCTCCGCACAATATGCGCGAGGTGATCGACGGTATGTGCTGCCTGATCGACAATCCGGATGCCGGGCTTGAAGAATTGATGGAGTACATCAAGGGGCCGGATTTTCCGACTGCCGGCATCATTATGGGCCGCTCTGGAATCCGTGCAGCCTATGGAACAGGCCGCGGTAAAATCATCGTGCGCGCCCGCGCGGAAATTCAGGAGACGAAAAACGGCAGATTTTCTATCGTTGTCTCCGAGCTTCCTTATCAGGTCAATAAGGCGAGGCTGATTGAAAGCATCGCAGACCTTGTGAAGGAGAAGCGGATCGAAGGTATTTCTGATATCAACGACTATACCTCCCGCGAGGGAATGCATATGGTGATTGATCTGAAACGGGATGCCAATCCGCAAGTGGTCCTCAATCAGCTGTATACCTATACGCAGATGCAGACGACCTTTGGCGTGATCATGCTCGCGCTTGTCAATGGAGAACCGCGTATTCTAACCCTGAAGGAGGTGCTGCAGAATTATATCGATTTCCAGTGTGAGGTCATTACCAGGCGTACACGGTATGATCTGCGTAAAGCACAGGAACGGGCGCATATTTTAGAAGGTTTGCTGATTGCGCTTGATTTTATCGATGAAGTGATTGCAATCCTGCGTTCTTCCAAGGATCAGCCGGAGGGCCGTGAGCGGTTGATGGAACGCTTTGGCCTTGATGAGCTGCAAGCGCAGGCAATCGTTCAGATGCGTCTCGGCCAGCTGACCGGCCTGGAACGGCATAAGATTGAAGAGGAAATGGCGCAGCTGAAAGAAAAAATTGCGGAATATATGGAGATTCTTTCTTCTGAAACCCGTGTTTTGGAGATTGTAAAGGAAGAGGCGCTTGTTCTACGCAATAAATACGGCGATGATCGCCGCACGGAAATTGCGAATATCAGCGGTGAGGTGGATATTGAGGATCTGATCCCGGAGGAAACCTGTGTTTTCACCATGACAACGCTTGGCTATATCAAACGCCAGCCGGTGGATACCTATCGGATTCAGAAGCGCGGCGGGCGCGGCGTCATCGGAATGGCACGTAGAGAAGAGGACGTGGTAGATACCATGTTCACCTGTTCAACACATGATTATGTGATGTTCTTCACCTCAGATGGGCGTGCCTTCCGGCTGAAGGGATATGAGATTCCAGAAGGAAGCCGCACGAGTAAGGGAATGAATATTGTCAATCTGCTTCCAATCACAACGGATGTCAAAATTAATGCAATGATTCGTATTCCCGAGTTTTCAGAAGGACAGTATCTCTGCATGGTAACACGCAAGGGTATTATCAAACGCACAGAGCTGGAGGCCTATCGCAATGTTCGAAAGAATGGCGTTATTGCGGTCAATCTCGATGAGGATGACGAGCTGGCCTGGGTCCATTTGACCAGCGGTAACGATGATCTGCTGGTGGCCACAAAGAAGGGCATGTCCATTCGTTTTAACGAGACGGACGCCCGTCCGCTTGGCAGGACGGCCCGCGGCGTAAAGGCAATTGAGCTGACAGAGGGCGATGAGGTGGTTGGAATGGCGGTCTTGAAGGAAAGCGGAACGGTTTTAACCGTTAGTGAGACTGGATATGGCCGCCGTAGCGAGGTAACGGATTACCGTTTGCAGTCGCGCGCTGGCAAGGGAACGATCAATTATCATACAGAGAAGTATGGAGATATTGCCGCTGTTCGTATGATCCGGGAGGATGAAGATGTGATTCTGATTTCCTCGGATGGCATTATTATACGGATTCCAACAGATGAAATTCGTCTGTGCGCGCGGCCTTCCAAAGGTGTTCGCGTTATGCGTGTGAATGAAGGGGAAAAAGTTGTCACGCTGACGAGCGCAGAGCATGACGAAGGGGAAAAGGAGCCCAGTTTAGAGCATGCCATTGGGGAGGAGCAGGCAGAGGACCAGACGAAGGCCGTTTCAGAGGAGACGGAGTGAAGATAAAATGGATACGGTCGGATTTCTTTTTCTCCCGTATCGTTCCCGATTTAAGATCCTTTTTATGAGAAACGGTCGCCGGAAGGAAATTTTTGCGTATTATTGATTTATCCTTGCAGATTACGGCAGCTTTCGATATAATGATAGCTATTCTCTCAATTTCTCAAAGAAGACAGGATGTTATAAGGGGAGTGTGACACACGTGAAAGACAATAAAGAGTTTAAAGACAAAAAAGAAGATGCCGCACCGATGCAGGGGGATTCTCAAAAGGCTTCCCAGGGCGGAAAAGCGGACGGAATGCAAACAACGGATGAGCCAAAACAGAAGCCGTCCTTTTGGAGAGATCGGTTTCTCCCATTTTGGACGCGTAATAAAAAGCGTAACTTGAAGATTTTTCTTGGTATTTTGGCAGCTGTGATCGTAGTTGTTGTGATTGCAGCGCTTCTCTATGTCAACAATCTGCTTAACCTGATTGGTCCTGAAGATTCCAATCAACAGAAAAATGGTTTGGAAGATCAGATCTATGATGAAAAAGAGTTTGCTGAAATTGACGGGATCAAGGATGCGGCTTCTTTGAAGGAGCTTCTCAAAAAATGGGCAACCAATGGCGGCGAAAAGTATTCAAGCCGCAACGTCATTAATGTTCTTCTGATCGGGCAGGACGATGGGCGTTCTGATTCCATGATTCTTGCTTCTATTAATAAGAAAACGGATCAGATTACCTTAGCATCGTTTTTCCGTGATAGTTATTCGTATATCAACTATAATGGGGAAGACCGTTATACAAAGATTAATGCTGCTTATAGATGGGGCGGCCCGGATTTATTGATTGAAACGCTGGAAAACAATTTTAAGATTGAAATCGACTATTATGTATCGATTAATTTCGAAAATTTCTCCAAGGCGATTGATGCAATCGGCGGTGTTTATGTGGATGTTCAGCCCTATGAGTCTGAATATATTCGCAGGACGAGCAGATTTAAAAATTTCCCAGTGGGAGAAAATGTGCTGCTCAATGGCGATGAGGCGCTCGTCTTCAGCCGAATTCGGAAAAGCGATGCTGACAGTGATATCAGCCGTACGCGTCGGCAGCGTCAGGTCATTGAAGCCCTGATTAAGCAGACGAAAAGCGCTTCCATTGGTCAGTTGAATAATCTTGCAAATAAGATTTTGCCCTATGTGAATACGAATATTCCAAAATCAGAAATCCTTTCAATTGGCACACAGGCTATTTTACAGGGATGGATGAATTATCCTATTCATCAGATTACGGTGCCAAGCGATGATTATCGCCGGGGCCAGTATATCAATAAAATCGCCTTTATCATTATCGATTATCAGGCTGCGGCATATGAACTTCAGATGGCGCTCTATGGGAAAAGTAATATTCCAATGGATGACCATATCTCTCCCTTTGATTTGGATTTAAGTTCCTCCAGCGGTTCAAACAGTAATTCGGGAAAGGGAAATGCTGCTTATTCCAGCAACGCGAGCCCTTCTTCTAATCAGAAGGTAACAAAGCCTTCCCATGGAGAGCAGATAACGAAACCGGATGTCAGCGATAAGATGACCACGCAGCCGAAAACGGAAAATGCACCTGTGACGACGGAGGAATCCTCTAATCAAGGGAACGAAACCAATGCGCAGGAGGAAAGCACAAAGGGGAAGAGTGTATTCAAATTTTAATTATATACTAATAAATAGTAGATATTGACAATTTTTTCTTTGCTTTAGAGCGCATACATTTTAAAAAAATGAACCGGAGATCGATAGACAATTTATGATGGTCTCCAGAGGAGCGAATTTGCCGTCATGGGATGCCGAAAAGAGGCATTCCATGGCGGCCTTTTTGATGGAGTAAGGCAAAATAGGAAGAAGAGTAAATGAAGTGTTTTTGATATTCAGATTTGAAACAATGCTGCTTTTCAGATAACATGAGATTCACTGAGAAAAATTTTAACTTCCTATTTTCTTATGAAAAACCAGAAGGCCGCAGCTTTCATACTGCGGCCTTCTGGTTTAAAATGCTATTTCATTTTCCTTGCGAGGTCGTAAGCATCATGCGTCGCCTGAGCAATCCGCCCAATCTTCTTTGCATCGCCAATCAGGAAAACACGCTCGAACTGATTTTTGATTTTCTCATAGAGACCATTGTTGCTGCGGACGCCAACGGACATCACAACCTGCTGAGCGGGTTTTTGAATTTGCGCGCCGCCGCAGGAGGGCTCCAGCGTGATGTCTTTCTGCCCGACACATGCAAGCTTCCAGCCGGTGAGAATTTCCACACCGAGGGATTGTAAACGGGGGAGAATATCGTCCGTATGTTGGTGATAGGTGCCGGGCGCAATTTCATCCGCCATTTCCACAATGGTCACTTGATTTCCTTGCTCCGCAAGAAGATCGGCCGTTTCCAGACCTGTCATGCCAGAGCCAATAACAGCAACTGCTTTCCCCTCAAGCTTTACACTACCGTTGAGAATCTCTGTGACGGTGCAGACATGCGGCTGGTCTGCGCCGGGAATGCTGGGATGAACTGCATCCCCGCCTGTTGCAACAATCACCGCGTAAGGCTGTAGTTCCTTGAGGGAAGCGGCATCCGCCTCTGTGTTCAGGCGGATTTCCGCACCAGCCTTGCGCGCCGCATGTTCTAGATCCTCGAAGCACCAGTCGATCTTTTCTTTTCTCGGCGGCTTATCCGCAAGCTGAAGCTGGCCGCCGGTAAACGGCATCTTTTCAAAGACGATTGGCTGGAAGCCGCGCTTTCCAAGCATCTCTGCTGCGGTAAGGCCCGCTGGACCTGCTCCGACAATTGCTACAATGCGTCCGTCGCCATCCTTTTTCGGTTCCTTGGGAATCCCGACCTCACGGCAGGTGCGTGGATTGACTGCGCACTGACCGGGCTTATTCCGTACGGCACCGTTGAGCATGCTTTCAAAGCACCACAGGCAGCAGATACAGCGCCGAATATCCTCCGGATGACCGGACTTTGCCTTATTGGCCCAGTCTGGATCGGCAAGAAGCGGGCGGCCCAGGCTGATAAAATCCTGAATACCCTCTTCCAGCTGCTGCTCCGCCTGTTCCGGGGAGCGGATCAGGTTGGCTGCCAATACGGGAATCGATACATTTTCCTTCACAGCTTTTGCGAGATAGCTGCGCCATCCGGTCTGGAAGCTGGTCGGCTCCAACCAATAATTCATGGTCTCGTAGGAGGCACTGGAAACGTCGATTGCGTCGATGCCGCATTCCTCTAGTTTTTTCGCGATTCGGATTCCTTCATCCAACGTAATCCCTTCGTCGGCAGGGTCGCCGATCTCACGATAGAACTCATCTACGGAGATGCGGGCGATGATTGGAAAATCCTTTCCGCACTGGCGGCGGATTTCTGCAATGATTTCCGTGATAAAACGCATTCGGTTTTCAAAAGAACCGCCATATTCATCTGTTCTGCGGTTGGTATAGGGGCTTAAAAATTCCTGGATCAGATAGCCATGTGCGCCGTGCAGCTCTACGCCGTCCGCGCCTGCCAGCTGGACGCGCCTGGCAGCTGCGCCGAATTCAATTACCAGCTCCTTGATTTCTTCTGTTTTCAGCGCCCGCGTTTTTTGTTTCTGCAAACGGCAGGGCACAGGGGAGGGGGCTGTGACCGGAGGAAGTATTCCAGTTTTCTCAACAAGCTCGGCGTGCTGTGCAACCTGAAAGAAGATATTCCAATATCCGTGCCAATGGCGGCCAATTGCTTCGCTCATGCGCCAGGTCGCGACCAGCAGGGAGAGATTCTGGCGGCCTGGATGATGCAATTGACAGAAAATTTTTGTGCCATGGCGGTGGACTCGCTTTACCATTCTTGCAAATGGCTCAATATGGCGGTCTTTACTCATCGCGAGCTGACGGGGAGCAAGGGGACCATGCTTTTCATCCACACGCGTTGCTTCCGTGATGATAAGCCCCACGCCGCCCCTGGCACGCTCCTCATAATACTGCATCATCTGCTCCCCGGGCGTACCGTCAAGGCCGCCGGTTCCCAAAACCATTGGGGACATGACGATACGGTTTTTCAGGGTTACGTTTCCAATTTTTCCCTCAGAAAATAACTTGGTATATTGTTGCACAATGATCCTTCCCTTCTCTCTCTATGTTATCAAACGGTTTGACCATATGCTGTTTATTCATTTTCCGGGTCCAAAAGTCTGGAAATATCTGACAAATCCTTCTGATCAAAAAACTCAATCTCAATGGTGCCTCGGTTTTCCTTCTTATTAACATTGACTTTGATTCTGCGGCCAAGTGAATTGGTCAGCGCCAATTCTACTTCATCATAAAAGGTATCCCGGCGGGGAATGGGCTTTTCCTGCTGTGCTTTTTCCTTGGCTGCTGCTTTGGCGAGGCGTTCCACCTCGCGCACAGAAATTTCCTTTTTTAGGATTAAATCTGCGATCTCGACCATTTTCTCTTCGTCACCCAAGGAGAGCAGCGCGCGGGCATGACCGGCGGAAATTTTCCCCTCGCGCGTCAATTCGAGGATCGGAGCAGGTAGAGAGAGCAGGCGAAGCGCATTTGCAATGGCAGGGCGGGAGCGTCCCACCCGCGCGGCGGCTGTTTCCTGCGTCAGTCCATAGGTATCGATCAGCTGCTGCAGGCCCTCAGCCTCTTCAATCGGGTTTAAATCTTCCCTTTGCAGATTTTCGATCAACGCCAGCTCCATCATTTCGCTGTCGCTCATCTCACGGATGACAACGGGAACCTCAGACAGACCTGCTCTGCGGGCAGCCCGCCAGCGGCGTTCGCCCGCTACGAGCTGGTAACTGCCGTCAGGCATCGGGCGGACCAATAGGGGCTGGATGACGCCGTGCTGCGCAATGCTGTCCGCAAGCTCGGCAAGTGCTTTTTCATCAAATGTTTTTCGTGGTTGATCCTTATTTGGTTCAATTTCGTTGAGACTCAGTTTCACAGCGCTGGCGGAACTGCTTTCCTCAACAGAGTTATCTGCAAAAAGAGCATCTAGGCCGCGTCCGAGGCCTCCTTTTTTTGCTGCCATAATGATTTCATCCCTTTCCGTTCAGACGTAAAAATTCGCTTGCAAAATCTTCATAGGCGGAACTACCGCGGGAAGAACGGTCGTAGTACATAACCGGCTGTCCAAAACTGGGGGCCTCTGAAAGACGGACATTACGGGGAATCACGCTCGTATACACCTTTTGTGGAAAGAAGCGTTTTACCTCATCGACTACCTGTTGAGTCAGGTTTAGTCTTCCGTCATACATGGTAAGCAGAACGCCTTCAATTTCCAGATGCGGGTTATAGAGACGCTTGACCTGGCGGATCGTAGACATTAGCTGGGAAAGCCCCTCCAGCGCGTAATACTCACATTGGATCGGAACCATTAGGGAATCCGCGGCACACAGCGCATTGAGCGTAATGAGGCCCAAAGATGGAGGACAATCCAGAAAAAGAAAATCGTAAAGTGGAACGAGTTCAGCAAGCGCAGTGCGCAGTCGGGATTCCCGGTGTTTTGATTCGACGAGCTCAAGCTCCGCGCCGGCCAAACTCATATTGGCCGGGAGGATATCAACATTGGTATACTGGGTGGAAACGATGGTTTCTAGCGCGCTTACTCCATTGATTAGGATGTCGTAAGTAGATTTTTCGATGGAACGCTTGTTGAGGCCCATGCCGCTGGTGGAATTCCCCTGCGGGTCGATGTCTACAAGAAGCGCCTTATAGCCGTGTTCCCCAATTGCGGCGCAGAGATTGACGGCAGTCGTCGTTTTTCCGACGCCGCCTTTCTGATTGACGATAGCGATCGTTTTTCCCATTCTGATGCTCATGCCTTTCCTTGAGAATGTCCATTTTAAAATGAGTTTTGATACGAATCCTTTGAAATTATAACACAAAGCAGGGGAGAAGGGAAGGCTTCCTGATCGTTTCGATAATAATTCGTTTCACGTGAAACATCCAAAAATTTATTGTTGTGAAACAGAGAATTACAGGATATGGTATATCATAAAAATAGTCCGATACAATAAATTGTATTGGTGTGCCGTCTTTTTAAAAAGTTTCACGTGAAACATATCAAAAAAACTGCTAGCTCCTTTATATGATAGAACTAT
>DCJV01000020.1:0-7988 GCA_002320555.1 Ruminococcaceae bacterium UBA1691
AAATTAACCAAATTTTAAGATCATCACAAGAAAAATCATTGATTTATGCTACTTACCGTGATAAAATAATCCCGTATTCTGAATCTGGAATAATATGGAAGATAGTATACGCATATGCGTAAACGTTTACATATCCGCTTTTCCATCGACCGGCGCACTGGGAAAAGCACAAAGCTTTGTTTCCTGGAAAATAAGGTCGAGCTTTTTTCGGAGCAGTTTCCAGATGCGCAAATTGATAACTTTGATACGGATTCTAGGAACGACAGGGCCACGATGGACATTTCAAATCCTATATTTGCTTTCAATTCGAATAAAAATTCAAATCAAATAGGAGGAATGTACATGGGAAAATTAAACGAATTTCTGAACCGTCAGATTATCCAGAAGGATGTCGGCGAGGAGACCTTTCTGACCTGGAAAGAAACAATTTCTTATGCGCTGGGCAGAGGCGCGCAGGGCATGAGTACGAGCATGACCAGCTCCAAGTATATCAATTACTTTTTGACGAATGTGCTCTTTCGAAAAATCCCGGGAGAACAGGCCCTTTCTATCGCGTCCAACATCCGCTTTTTTTGCGGGATCTTTGATGCGATCAACGATCCCATCATGGGGATTCTGGTGGATCGCACCCGCACGAAGGACGGCCAGATGCGTCCCTATATCAAATGGGCCCCTTGGTTTGTGTCGCTTGTGATGATCCTGTTCTTTATCGGCAGTGCCAATGCCCCTCTGGTCTTCAACGTCATTTACACGACTATTTTGTTTGTAGGTCTTGATGTTACTTATACAGCCTTCGATATTCCCATGGGAGCGCTGGCCTTCTCTATTACGCCGAGCGGTATTGAGCGCACGAAGCTCTTTGGCGTCAGTTCGATTGTCCGCTCTGTCGTGGGAGCGCTCCCGCAGGTGTTTGTCGCCGCTGCGGCATGGCTCCCTTACTTTAACGACCATACGCCTCAGGCATATTTGACAAGCGCCACCGTTTCTGCGATTGGGATTATTTTCTTGACCCGCCTGACCTTCCGCAATACCAGAGAGCGCGCAGAGCACAGAGAGGACGTCCCTTCTGTGAAAGAATGCTTTGCCCTGCTGTTTCAAAACAGACCCCTGTTGATGCTGTTTCTGGGAAATATTTTCTTCGTGCTCTGCAAAATTGCAGAGCAGGTTTCCTTCTACTTCGTTGCAGACCTGATGTTTAACCGCAAGTATAATGTTGTGATCGACGTGATCAAATTCCCCGGCTTTCTCCTTGCGGGCATCCTGGTGCCCATGCTCATTGAAAAGGCCGGCCGGAGGGCGGATTCCAGAAGGTTTTACCAGCTCTGCTGTGTGAGCGCGATCGTGATCCACGCACTCTTCGCCGTTGTAACCTATCGCGGCCTGATGCTCAAGGAGCCCGGCACCTCCGTTTCCCTTCTGACAGGAATCTTCGTCGTTCTGTTTACAGGCCTCACCACTATCCCACTTGAATTTAAAAACTTGATTCAAAAAGAGATGGAGGCGGAAACGGTCGACTACATCGAGTGGAAAACCGGCAGGCGTGTGGAAGGGATTATGCTATCCATTATGAGTTTCACCGGTAAAATTGAAAACACCTTCTCCTCCTCCATTGGTCTTGCCATCCTCGGCTGGACCGGTTATGTCAACCATGCAGAGGGTAGCATCGCGCAAAATGATCCGACAAATTGGGCCCTGTTCCTGATGACCACCATTGTGCCCGCCGTCGGCTATCTGCTTATGCTCGTTTCCATCCACTTCTACAATATTACCGGCGCAGGCCATCACAAGATGATGCGGGATATCATGGCGGCCAGGGCCGCCCGGAAGGAAGAAAAGCAGGCTGCCGCGCCCGCACAGACTCTGCCGGAACATTAAAAATGGAAGCCGGGCCGCCTATTGGCTGCCCGGTATTTTTAGGCGAGATCATAATAAAGCGAAGTGAGATCGATGCTCAGCGGGCGACAATATCAGCATCAATCCATTTGTTGCTCCCTTTCGTCAAGCAGCATAAGATGAACTATCTTAGCTGAATGAAGAAAGGGCGTTTCTATGTCTTATCCAACTTATCCCTACCGGGGAACCCGGGAAAAATGCCGGCAGGTGGGGCTCACCTTTCCACCGCAGCATCAAAATCGCCAGCCTGGCCTGGAATACCTCATGGATCCGCTCCCCATTGCGGAAAATCCTGCTGTTAAGGGAAGCGGCAAGCTCAAGGGAAAAACCGCGCTCATCACAGGAGGCGACAGCGGCATCGGGCGCGCCGTTGCCTATGCGTTCGCCAAAGAGGGCGCAAATGTGGCCGTCTCCTATCTCGATGAAGAGCGGGACGCGCGCGTTACGCAGCAGCATATCGAGGAGATCGGCGCGCAGTGCATCCTGCTGCCGGCCGATCTGCGGGAGCGGCGCAATGCAAAGCGTATCGTCAAGGAAACCGTGGACCTGTTTGGACAAATCGACGTGCTCGTCAACAATCACGGCGTCCAGTTCGTCCGGGAAAGCATTCTGGACATCACGCAGGACCAGCTAACCGACACCTTTGAAACCAATGTCTACGGCTATTTCTATGTGATTCAGGAGGCGCTCCCCTTCATCCCCGAGGGCGGTGCAATCATCAATACAACCTCCATCACCGCCTATCAGGGCGATGACAAGCTCATCGATTACAGCGCTACGAAAGGAGCGATCGTCTCCCTGACGCGCTCGCTCGCAAAATCCCTCGTCAGCCGCAAGATCCGTGTGAACGCCGTTGCGCCAGGGCCGGTCTGGACACCGCTGCAGCCCGCCTCTTTCCCGGCGGACGCGCTGGAGACCTTTGGCTCCTTTACCTCGGAAACACCGATGGGCCGCGCAGGCCAGCCGTTTGAAATGGCACAGGGCTATGTCTATCTCGCCTGCGAGGATTCTGCCTTTATGACAGGCCAGGTACTCCATATCGACGGCGGCTCCTTCGGCTATTCCTGAGCCGGCTCCAGCTGCGCGCACAGTGCTTTCATATCCAGGGGAAGCGGCGCTTCTACGTACATCGGCCGTCCAGTCACAGGATGCACAAAGCGGGCGCTGACACAGTGCAGCGCCTGCCGGGCAATCCGATCGTCCGGCATCCCGTACATGGTATCCCCTACCAAGGGCGTACCGAGGGAGGCAAAATGGACCCGGATCTGATGCGTGCGACCCGTTTCCAGCCACACGCGCATCAGCGTCATGTTTTCTCCCCATCTTTCCGCTTGCCAGTGCGTCACCGCGGGAAGCCCGCCTTCCCCGACTGCACGGCTGGTATGCATCGGGTTTGGCCGGACGATCGGCCGGTCGATCGTCCCACTGCCGTGATAAAGCCCGGATACGATCGCCAGATATTCCTTTTCCACACCGCCGGACAGCCGTGCGGCCGCATAGCGGTTCAGAGCGCATACGACGGCACCAGATGTATCCCGGTCCAGCCGCCCCACACAGCGCATGGTCACATGCCGGCCCTGCTGCTGAAAATAGGCCGCTACGGCATTGGCAAGCGTATCCCCCTGGTGATTGTGGGTTGGATGCATGGCAAGGCCTGCAGGCTTATTGACGATCAGCAGGTCATCGTCCTCATATAACCGGTCGAGCGGAAGAGGCAGCGGCTCCACGTTGTCCGTATCGTCCGGCAGGCAAAGTGTCAACATGTCGCCTGCATGGAGCCGGTCGATGGTGCGGGTCTGTATGCCGTTCAGGCAGATGCCGCCCGGCTGCCGCTTGAGCGATTGAACCAGCCGGGCGGATAGGCCCGCCTCCCCGCGCAGAAAGTGGATGACCTTGCGGCCCTCATAGCACGTGTCGATCTGAAAGCGCAGGATGCGCGGCATGCCCTTTCCCCCGTTCTATTTAGAATGTGTGCATTTCGATCTGCATGGTAACGTCAAACCTTCCGTTTCCCTCTGGCCTAAGAATTCTGCGTTTTACAGCATAGGAATATTGGCCCCTGTCTCTCATCTATCAGGGGAAGGCCAGGCTGCGTAGCTGCGCCCCCCAGCTCGTCCACCTCCATGCACGCAAAGGCATTCTTCATCTGATGATGTGCCTTTCTTTCCCTGCCGGGCGGCAAACGACCGCCTTCCGTACCGACCTTTTACAAGATGTTTCATAAAAGCCGGATTTCAGAAGGGCGCACGCTCACGCCTGTTTCGTCTGCCGGAGCGCCTCCTCAACGGCATGTGCCAGCTGATCCGGGCAGGAGGTCGGCTTCAGGCCGCAGCGGATGCCGGAAAAGGTATCGATCACCTTTTGCGCGGACATCCCCTCCACGATCTTGGAAATACCCGCGAGATTCCCCGCGCAACCGCCATGGAACTTGACATGACGGATGATCCCGTCCTCCAGTTCCACCTCAATTTCCCTAGAGCAGGTTCCTCGCGTTCGATAATGGTATGTCATATTTATTCCCCTTTTTTCTGTTAAAAATACCAAATATCCGCCTGCGGACAACCTCGCCTGCAGGCCCTTTCAGTTTAACATAAAACAGAGAAAAGGGGAACTGTTCTAAAAAAATTCATATTTTACATCATAATATACAGAAGGGCAAGCAGCAACAGCTCATCTGCGCCCTCCCCGTTCAAGAGGAGCATCAGTGCCAGCAGAAGCGACTGGTCGGAGTTGCCCTCCAGCAGGTTCAGCGGAGACGCAAACTTTCTGCCAGGCGCGGCTTTGCCCTCCGGCGCTTGTGCGGCGCTTTCTGCCAGCTCCCGGGGAGCTGGCGGCGCCTCCTGTTTTTCCTGAATAAAATCGACCGGCATGGAGATATGCTTTTGCTGATGCGGCTTTCCAGAGAAAGGCTGCATACGCTGCGGCTCGCCGTCCAAAAAGGAGAACCGGCCCGCGTCGCCCCCTGCCTTCTCCTGCTGCGGCGTCCCTTCGGGTGCTGGAGGTCTGTTAAGCGGCATATGCTCCCGCGTATCTCTTCCATTCGCGTCGCCGGCCTTTGGCAGCGGCGATGGTTCCGCCTTCTCCTTCGGCCCTGATGCGGGTTTCTTTCGATCCAGCTCCTCCTGTGCCCGCTGGGCCGTTAGCTGGGCGCGGCGCTGCATCTCCCGCACACGCTGCGTCGCTTCCTCCTGCATGGCTAACAGCTCACTGTATGTATAGTCTCTCCCCAATTAAAGCACCTCCTGGTCCCTTAAAATCGGCAGCATTTCCAGCAGCCGCATGATGCGCAGCGCTTCATCCGCCTTATGGCGGCGCTCAGGGCTCAGGAGAGGCTTGAGTGCTGCAATAAAGGCGCATCTGGAATCATCTCTCGCCCCGTTCATCGCGCCCATGATGGAGGACAGTTTTTTCATCATCGCCGGATCCAGACCAGAAAGTGCGCCAAGCGCGTCGCCGCCCCCGCTTTTTCCCTCCGCTGGCGCCGGCACATTCTGAGGGCCCGGTGGCCCTGCCTGCTGGTCGTTTTGCCCTTGCCCGCCAAACAGAGACTGGGCTATCCCTTGCAGGGAGCGGATATCCTCCGGGCTCAGGCTATTGAGCAGTCCGCTTAAATTCATATCGTCCATTTTCCAAAATCCCCCCGTGTCATTTGTCCAGCCGGCCGGAAGGCCGAAAAGCTGTGTTATCGGTTAAAATGCTGTTTATTATTCAGAAGCTTTTCCAGCAGGTTCTGCGCCTGCGGCGTTGCCAGCAGCTTATCCGCCGCCTCCCGGTTTTCCAAAAGCTTTTTGAGCGTTTGGGCCTGCATGGGATTCATATTTTTCTGCACAAACTCTTCCCAGTTTCCGTTGTTGATTGCCTGTTCGATATCTGAAGCCGCCTTGCCGGAGGTCTCACTCAAATGCTCCAGCGCCGTCTTTATCTGTTCTGTGGTAAGATTTCTTCCGTCGATCATTGCATTCACCACCTGTAGTGTATATAATACTAATATGCTTGCGAAGGGGGAAAGTATGAAAAATAATTTTTTTACGCTAAAGTTTCGTGCTTTCCGGCCAAATGAGGGGGCCGGAATTCGGCGTTGCCGAACCGCTCAAAACTTCCATCTTTTGCGGAAGGGATGGTGGTACTTATGAGCATGAGAATCCTGGTTGTATCCGACTCCCACGGGGATGCGTACGCTTTGTACAACGCCATCCTGCAGCAGCCCTCGGCGCAGGTTGTCATCCATCTGGGCGATGGAGAAAGCGACATGGAGCAGGCAATGGGCCTTTGCGAAAACAAGCGCGTGATCTCTGTGCGGGGCAACTGCGACTGGGGCTCCCTACTGCCCGCCCTCGCGCTCGAACGCGTAGCAGGCAGACTGCTTTACTGCACGCACGGCTATGCGGAAAACGTGAAATACGGCGATGGGCAGCTCCGCCAGCAGGCCCGCGCCTGTAAGGCCGACATTGCATTATATGGCCATACTCACCGCGCCGTGACAGATTATGAAGACGGCCTGTATCTGATGAATCCCGGCTCTGTTGCAAATGGAGAATACGGGATTATCGACATCACCCCTGCAGGCATTGTGTGTGTTAATCACAAAATCCGATAATTTTTGAACCGAAAAGGAGCGCAATAGGCATGAACGTTCTAATCGTCGGCGCTGGAAAAACGGGGCGCCGGCTGGCCCTTGCCCTGTCCGGGCGCGGCTATGACGTTGCGGTCGTGGACCGCGACCAAAGCAGGCTCGACCTGCTTGGAGATCATTTCGATGGCATCACAGTGGCGGGCGTTCCGGTCGACCGGGACGTGCTCATCTCCGCAGGCTGTGAAAATGCGGACGTGGCCTGCGCCATTACGCCAGAGGACAATGTCAATGTGATGGTGACACAGCTTTTGATGACGGATTTTAATATCGAAACAATTTATACCCGCATTTTGGATCCCTCCCGCGAGTCGGTTTTTCATAAATTTGGCCTGCATACCATCTGCGCCACCCGTTACGAGGCCGATCACCTGCTCGATCTCATCACACAGGCGGATGCAAAATTCTCCATGCTGCATTTTGGAACCGGCTCTATTTCCTTTGAGGAAGTCAAAACAGACCGCCGAGACTGGGGGCTAAAGCCCTCGCAGCTCTACCACCGCAAAAATGAAATGCCCTTCGCGGTGCGCCGCAAAGGGGGGACGCTCCTTCTGACCAATGCGGAGGATCTGATTTTAACAGAGGGCGACAGCGTTATCTTTGCGCATATCAACGACTGATTCCTCTTTTCTGAACATTGGCCCGGTTTTCTCAAGACGGGCCGGGAAAGGATCTCGATACGATCATGAAAATATTGATAGTCGGCGGCGGGAATCTCGGTTATTTCCTTTCACAGGCGCTGATGGAGGATGGTTACAACGTCAGCCTGATTGAAAAGAAACGGGAATTCTGCACGCGCATTGCCAATTCTCTCGATATTCCCGTCATCTGCGGAGACGGCACAACGGTGGAAACGCTCGCGCGCGGCGGTGCCGGGCGGTGCGATACGATGATTGCCGTAACCGGCAAGGATGAGGATAACCTGATCGCCTGCGAGCTCGCCAAGCAGCAGTTCAACGTTCGGCAAACGGTTGCACGGGTCAACAATCCCAAAAATATGGACATTATGAACAAGCTCGGCGTGGATATCACGATGTCCCCCACCCGGATCATCACTGGAATGATTGAGCACGAGGTGGAAGGGGCGGCGGTCCGTCTGGTGGCGGATATCAATAACAGCGACGCCTCCATCAATGAATATAAGCTGCCGCACAATTGGTCGAAATCCGGCGCGACCGTCCAGTCGCTGAATCTGCCGAAAGACTGTGTTTTGATTTATCTGATGCGGGATTCTTTGATCACGATCCCGCGCGGCAATACGACTCTGATGGAGGGGGATGAAATCATCGCCCTGACGGTGGGCAGCACGGCGAAAACGCTCAAGAAAATATTTGAGCTGTAAACGGAACCAGGGGTCTGTTTTAAAGGGACAGGCCCCTTTTCTATAAAAAAGAATATTTTTTCATGAAAATGCTTGCTTTCTCTGATTGCCTTGACCAGCGAAGAAAAAATTGGAACGCGCTCA
>DCJV01000020.1:8123-12560 GCA_002320555.1 Ruminococcaceae bacterium UBA1691
CAAACACATGGGAAGGTTCGTTTTAGCCCCTGCCGTGCGCGGCAGGGGCTAAAATCCCCTCACGAGCCACGCAGTCAGATCCTGCGTGCGCTGCCTCGGCCTTCCGTCAGCGCCCAGCGGCGCATAAAGATGCAGGTTCTAAAAGCGATTAAAACCATGCTTTTTGTGCACTTTTTTCTTCTCGTAGACCTTATTTACAAACGAAGGGCTCCCGGGCAGAAGTCCGGGAGCCCTTTATGTATAATGATCAGTTGGATAGATTGGATCAGGTATTGAGATAGTCGTCGACGACCTTGCCGTCCTGAATCCGGACGACGCGCTTTGCCTCCGCTGCAATTCCGTTGTCATGCGTGATCAAAACAACGGTACGCCCTTCCTCGCTGAGTTCGTGCAGAATGCGCATGACCTCCTTGCCGGAATGTGAATCGAGGTTGCCGGTGGGTTCGTCGGCCAGAATAACAGGGGGGCGTGCGGCCACGGCGCGCGCAATCGCCACACGCTGCTGCTGTCCGCCGGACATTTCCGCAGGGCGGTGATCCAGACGGTGCCCGAGCCCGACGCGCTCAAGCGCTTTGACGGAGAGCTCATGCCGCTCCTGCGCCGCCATGCCGCGGTAGACCAGCGGGAGCTCCACATTCGCCTGTGCGGTCAGGCTGGGAATCAGATTGAAGCCCTGAAAAATAAAGCCGATCTGCTTATTGCGGATTTCCGATAGCTTATCGTCAGAAAGCTGAGAAACGTCGTCCCCGTCGAGATAATATTCCCCGCTGGTGGGTGAATCGAGCAATCCGATCATATTCATCAGCGTCGATTTCCCGGAGCCCGACTGCCCTACGATGGCGACGAACTCCTCCCGCTCGATTTTCAGGGTTACGCCGTCAAGTGCATGGACCTCATTTTCACCGGGATTGTAAATTTTGTAAACATTGCGGATGTCGATCAGCGGCAAGATAAACACTCCTCCAGCTAGCAATAGGGGACATAGCATCGGTGAACAGGGGCAACAACGGTGTTGAGGGCATGCCGAGGGCATCTGCCGGGCGGTGCTATTTGCCCCTTGTTTACCGATGCTACCATACGAATTTTATAATAAACGGCGCATGTGTGCAAGTTAAGAAAAAATTGTAAACGAACTGTGAATGATAAAACGCCCTTCTCATATAACCCAATGCGTGAAAAAATCAAATCAAGCTTCTTTTTCGGCTGTATACAGTTTTCCGACGTATAACTTTCTACACTGCGGAGAAAATAACGTCATGACATGGATGTCATCTGAATAAAAGGAGACGTTTTTATGGCGGTTACAGGAAATGAATACAGCAAAATGGCGGATCAGGCATCACCGCCCTCTCATAAGGTGGCCAATATGCTCAAAGCCTTTCTGATCGGCGGGTTGATCTGTGTGATCGGGCAGGTGCTTAACAGCCTTTATCTGATGGCGCATCTGAGCGAGGATCAGGCGAAAACAACGGTTTCCATTACGCTCATTGCCATCACGGCGATACTGACGGCCTTTGGCGTATTTGATAAAATCGCCCGGCATGCGGGCGCGGGAACGATTGTGCCGATCACCGGCTTTGCCAATGCGGTTGTCTCTCCGGCCATGGAATTCCAGAGCGAGGGCCGTATCCTCGGCACCGGCGCGCAGATCTTCTCCGTGGCGGGGCCGGTGATTTTATACGGCCCGGCTGCAGCAGTGCTCTATGGGCTGATCCTCTGGATCTTCCGGCTGTTTTAGAAAGGACTGATAAGGAAACATGGCAATCAGAACAGGAAGATATACCATTACGCTGCCTTCCCGTCCCGTCGTGCGGGGCTTTGCGGCGGTTGCGGGAAAGAAGGAGGGCGAAGGCCCTTTAGCGGCCGAATTTGACCATATTTTTGAAGACACGACGCTGGGCGAGGTCTCCTGGGAAAAGGCAGAAAGCAAGCTGCACCGGGAGGCGGTGATCCGTGCACTGAGCAAGGCCCAGAAGAGCCCGGCGGATGTGGACGTCATTTTTGCAGGCGACCTGCTGAGCCAGTGCATCGGTACCTGTTTTGGCCTCCGGGAGCTGGATATGCCATTTGCAGGGCTTTACGGTGCCTGCTCCACGATGGCGCTTTCGCTTTTGATGGCCTCTATCTTCATTGATACAGGTACGGCGGGGCTGGCGGTTGCCTCCACCTCGTCGCATTTCTGCTCGGCGGAAAGGCAATTCCGGCTGCCGCTGGAATACGGCGGCCAGCGTCCGCCCTCCGCGCAGTGGACTGCGACGGCAGCCGGTGCGGCAGTGCTTGCCTCGGCCGGAGAAGGGCCGCACGTGGAATCCGTCATTATCGGCAAGATGCAGGATCTCGGCATCAAGGATGCAAACAACATGGGCGCGGCGATGGCGCCGTCGGCAAGCTCGACCATCGCTGCCTTCCTGCATGATACCTGCACGGTTCCCGAGGACTATGATATGATCCTCACAGGCGATCTCGGCGCAGTGGGTTCCAAGCTGCTCATTGAGCTGCTGCGTAAGGATTACCAAATCGATATCGCGAGCGTGCACGCGGACTGCGGGTTGATGCTCTATAATCTGGATGAGCAGGATGTCAATGCGGGTGCTTCCGGCTGCGGCTGCAGCGGCTGCGTGGTGTGCTCCTATATCTTAAGCCGGCTCAAGCAGGGTGAGTTCAAGCGCGTTTTGTTTGTAGGCACCGGTGCGCTTATGAGCGCGGTGTCCTCCAAACAGGGCGAGACGATTCCAGGCATTGCACACGGTGTGCTTCTGACGAACGGATAGCCAGAGGGGGGATACTCATGGACGAAATGCTGCGGGACCTTCAGATGCTGGCGCTCGCCTCGAATACGCTGCGGATACTGAGCGTGCTCAAAAAGGTCGTCATCGGCCTGATGATCGCGTTTGCGGCGCTGCGGGCAGTACGCGCCGTTTTGCAATTGAAACAGTCAAACGAAGGCATTCAGATGAAACTGCGCAGGCAACTTTCTATCTAGATCAAAAGGGGCGCGTTGCAAGAGGTATTGCAACGCGCCTCTGCCCGTCTTGTATATATACGTTTTGCAACAGATCCCGCCTTTCTCTATAGGCGTGGATTTTCCCATTCGGTTGTGTTATACTGGGAGCGACGGGCGAAGCCCGGTAACCACGTAAGGAATAGGAGACGTTTCTATGATTTTAAAGAATACGGTGTATTATAACGAAGCGTTTTTGCCCCAGAAGGGTGATATTGCAATCGAAAATGGCATCCTGACCGAGGTGGGAGGGACGCAGGGGGGAAGGGGGATCGACCTTTCCGGCTGTACGGTGGCACCCGGCTTCATCGATATCCACACGCACGGTGCGATGGGCGGCGATACCTGCGATGCAAGGGAGGAATCGCTTGCCGGGATATCGCGGCATCTTGCGCATCATGGCGTTACCTCCTTTTGCCCCACGACGATGACGCTCCCCTTTGAACAGCTTGCAGAGAGCCTGCGGGCTGCGCGCGATTATCGCGGCTATGAGTGCGGGGCATACATACAGGGAATCAATATGGAGGGCCCATATATTTCTGCCGCTAAAAAGGGCGCGCAATGCGGGGATTATATCCGAAATCCGGATTTTGACGAATTTTTGAAGCTGTATGAAATCTGCCCGGTGCGTCTGGTGGACGTCGCTCCAGAGGCTAACGGTGCGAATGAATTCGCCGCACGGGCCAAGGCTTATTGTACGGTGTCTGCGGCGCACACTAATTCCGATTATGAGACGGCTGCCCAGGCGTTTGACGCGGGCTTTTCCCACGCGACGCATCTGTTCAACGCCATGACACAGCTTTCTTCCCGCGCGCCCGGCGTGGTCGGCGCGGTCTTCGACAACGATGCGGTTACGGCAGAGCTCATCTGCGACGGCTTCCATATCGCGCCCGCCACCCTGCGGATTGCCTTCCGTATCCTCGGCGAGGATCGAACCGTGATCGTCAGCGATGCGATGATGGCCTCCGGGTTGGCAGATGGTGATTTTGAGCTGGGCGGGCAAACGGTCTATGTGCGCGATGGAAAAGCCCTGCTAGCGGATGGGACAATCGCAGCAAGCACGACAAACCTTTATGATGAGTTCCGCAATGTCCTGCGCTTTGGCATTCCGTTCCGCCAGGCGCTGAAATCCTGCACGATCAATCCGGCCCGCGTGATCCATGCGGACAAAGAGACGGGAAGCATTGCGCAGGGCAAGCGGGCCGACCTGCTCGTGCTCGATCGGAACATGGAGATCCGGATGGTGATCGTAAAAGGGGAAATCGTGGTCAATCACGAGGCATAAGGTATTTGCATGCCCTGCTTTGAAACATGTATTATACGGAAACAAAAAGGCGTGCCGAAAACACATTTTTGGCGCGCCCGTTTGGCTCCCTTAACCTTTTGCATGCGAAGGTTCTCCCGGCTTTGCCCTGCGATCCTGCGCCAGATAACAC
>DCJV01000020.1:12605-25178 GCA_002320555.1 Ruminococcaceae bacterium UBA1691
CCGGCGATCCAATATTTATTGGTTACCACATCCTGCGCGGGCATAATCTCTGTTTTGCCGCAGCCAACGGTAATTGATCAACCGCACGATCAATCTCTGACGGTGATTTTTGCGCTTCCGTCATGGATATGATCCGTCAGGACGATTTGACCGTTGTCCGTAAAGGTGGCGATGATGCCGTTGTGGTTGACCGTTGCATAAATCGAAGCGTGTGCGATCATGACCAGATTCCATTTGACGTTGGGATAGATTTTGCCGAGCTGGTTGGTGACGATCGCAATCTCCGGGTGAAGCGTACGAATAAAGTTGGGATTGGATGCGGTGGTATAGCCGTGGTGCCCAATCTTCAGAAGATCGACCTTACCGACAAGCGGTGCAATTCTATTCTCAAGGCCGCCTTCCGCAGAAATGTCCGCTGCGAGGAAAGCGGTGCGGCTGCCCTTCGTGACCTTTACACCGACGGAACTGACGTTTTCACCCGCATGCGGCTTCGACATGTCGGTCACAGTATTGAAAAACTGCAATGTAAAGCTGCCAAAGGAAAAGGGCTCGTCCGGCAGATCGGATACAATGGGGATATTTCGTTTCTCAAGCGCGTCTACCGTCTCGCGATAGACGATATCGAGCCCCCATTTCCGGGCCTCCATACGATTGAGAATCTCCGGGTTAAAGGGCTTGAGATATGCTTTTTTGATCGTGATGTCCGGATCGTTGATGATCCAGCGGAAGCCGCCGATGTGATCGTAATGGTAATGCGTCGGCAGGATGAAATCGAGGACGACCTTGCCCTCCGCATTGACCGCCGTTTTTTTCACATAGTCCAGGACGATCTGCTCATAGCCGACCGCGCCGTGCTTACGGCGGTAGTTGTCGGAGGAATCGCCCGCGTCGATGAGGGCGAAATGGCCGTCGCTTTCGAGCAGGATGGCATCGGAATTGCCAGTATTTAGAAAATGGATCCGGTCCGCCCCTACCGTCTTTACGACAGGTTCCGGCGTGACAGAATAGCGCTTTTCATAATGGTTATACAGCGCTACCGTCAGAATGTCCAGAAGGAAGATCAAGGTCATCAACGTGACCATAAAATATGTAGCGATTTTTTTGACCATGTGAGATTCCTCGATATATCCATAAGGCAGAGCCGCCTTATGATAATTTTGAAACGTAGCATCAGTAAACAAGGGCAAACAGCGCCGCCCGGCAGCCGCAAAGCCGTTTGCCGCGTTCTCGGCCTCGGCTGGCGGCAGCCAGCCTTCGCCCTGCGGCCTGGTAAACCTGCCTCTGTTCGCCGATGCTACCCTGCGATTATATCATGAGAAGCCGCACGCGTCTATTGTCAAAACAATTTTAACCAATTTGTAAGAAACGCCATGCGGAATTCCGGCTGGTCTGATGATTTATGTGTTTTGTAATCTTCCCCTCAGGGCTTCATTTTTTGTTTTTCTGAAAGATAAACAGCTTGCTGAATACATAGTTGATGATAACGATCACGATCTGGACGATGAATTTTGCGAGCATCTCGTGCATGCCCATGATGCTGATGAATAGATACATCAGGCCCATATCTACGAGCAGGGAGAAAAGCCGGGCGGAAACGAAGCCTGCGAATTCCTTCCACACCACCGGCGCCTTCCAGCTGCGGCTGCTGAAGACAAAAATTTTATTGGTCACGAAGGCAAACAGGACTGCAGCGATCCATGAGAGCACATTTGCGGCCAGATAATTCTTGTCCTTCAGGAAAAGCTCTGTCCCTAGAAGCTGATTGAAAATATAGAAGGAGCCCATCGACACGACGGTCGTGAGCAAGCCAAAGAAAACATAGCTGACGATTTCGTGGTTAAACAGGCTGATCAGCTTTTCAAAGGCCGTGTGATAGCCATGGTCCGGCTTTTCCTCTATAGGAGCTTCCAATGCGCGCATGTGTTCTCCGGCATGCAGGTAGGAACCGTAAGCGGTAAAAAGATGCAGCAGGAACCAGGAAAAAACGTTTCCCGCGCAAGTGGCAGCTTCAAAGGGGACCCATTCCACCGAGAGACCGGCATATTCGGCCGCCGCAGCGAGAAAGGAGGGGGCACCGGGGCCCTTTTGCGGGATGCAGGCAAGCAACGGCCTCAGCTTGTCCGCCTTGATTAGCACAAAAGCCGGGGCGCCGGACGGGAGCCAGCGCATGGTAAAATAGGAGAGCAACACCTTAGCGAGCCATGCGGGGAAGCCTTTACCGCTCTCTCCGACGAGGCAGTCGCTTTTAGAATGCCGCTTCCAGATCGCTGTGAATTCAGCAGGGGAATAGTCCTTTTGCGAAAGCAGGACATAGTCCGCCCCGCTATGCAGGGCAACGTCTAGGGCGGCCCTCATGTTTTCACCGGCAACGGATACCGTGCAGTCTGCTTCCAGCGCCCGGCAGGTATCCTGCCATATGGGCAGCTGCTCCTGCTCCGGTACGAGAATGTATAATCGTTCCAAATCATGATCCTCCTGAATCGGCTATGTTTTGATCTTCAGATCGCTTCTGTAGGTCAGAGAACGCACAATTATTTTTCCATTTTACCACCGAATGTGCCGTTTGACAATCTTTCCGGTCATGAATTTCTCGAGGAAACTTTCCTGACAAGAAGCTTTATGGTAAAATAAAATAAAAAATAAATCTCCGAATTTGGAAAGGCGGCGGTCTCATGCACGTTACCGTCAAAGCGGCGGCAAAGATCAATTTGATGCTCGATATTATTGAACGGCTTGAAAACGGCTATCACAGCCTGTGGATGGTGATGCAGTCTGTTAATTTATACGATACGATAACAGTGGAGCGCACAGGTACGGGAGAAATCTGCCTGTCCTGCACAGATGCACGCCTTCCTGCGGACGAGACGAATCTGGCGTTTCAAGCTGCGCAGACGTTTTTTGAAGCCACTGGTGTGTCGAATGACGGAATTTCGATTGCCATCGATAAAAAAATCCCCTTTGCCGCCGGGCTTGCCGGCGGCAGCGCGGACGCAGCGGCGACGCTGCTGGCTCTTGACCGGCTGTATGGGACGAATCTAAAACAGCGTACGCTCAATAAAATCGGCTTGACGCTCGGCGCAGACGTCCCGTTTTGCCTGCAGGGCGGCACGATGCTCGCGCAGCATATCGGCGAGCTGCTCACGCCCGTGCCCGAGCTGCCGGACTGCTGGATTGTGCTTGCAAAGCCCGCGCAGGGTATTTCCACTGCTCAGGCCTATCATCTGTGTGATACCGCACCACATCTGCGCGCGCCGGACAAGCGCGGGATGCTGAACGCGCTGCTCGCGGAGGACCTAAAGGGAGCGGCCCGCTTGGTGGGGAATGTATTCGAGCAGGTCATCGACGTTCCGGAACGGGTGGCAGTCAAGGCTCTGATGCGCGAATATGGGGCACTCGGTTGCTGCATGAGCGGCAGCGGGCCGACTGTTTTTGGATTGTTTGATGCCCAACAGGCCGCGAAGGACTGTGCGGAGAAGCTCAAAACGATTGTACCAGACGTTTTTGCCTGCCGCCCTGTGGAGGAGGGCTGTATCGTAACGGAAGAATGACCCGCCTGATCTGCATGGGAGAAAATAGAGCAGCCTCTATGTATAAGGGAAGAAAGTTCCGTCCATACTCTTGATACCCAAAGAGAGGACGGGATTTTTTATGAAGTTCAAACGAATCGAAGCTGCGCTTTTATGCGCCGTTTTGCTGGTGTCCATTTGCAGCGTGACAGGCTTCGCCTCCTCCTGTGCGCAGATCCGGGAGAGCGTGCTGCGCCTGCATGTGCTGGCGAATTCAGACAGTGATGCGGACCAGAAGCTGAAATTACAGGTGCGTGACGCGGTCCTTAAGGAAGGCGCGCATATCTTTGACGGCTCCCTGACGGCGGGGGAGGCCGAGCAGGCAATTGAGAAAGCGATCCCACGGCTCGAGCGGGCGGCACGCAGTGAGGTGATCGCGCGCGGCTATACGTACGATGTTCATATCACGGTCAGTGAGGAATATTTCGATACCCGTACTTATGAAGATGAGGTCACGCTTCCCGCAGGGCGCTACCGGGCGGTACGTGTGATCATCGGCGAAGGGGAGGGGCACAACTGGTGGTGCGTCATGTTTCCGCCGATGTGCCTTCCCGCGGCGCAGGGCGGTGTGGAGCTCGACGATGTGCTGGACAAGCAGGAGGAAAAAATCGTGCGCAGGAATCCCAAATACGAGCCGCGGTTTAAAATCGTCGAATGGATCGAGCGGCTTCGGGAATATCTGCGGGACGACCCGACAGAGGATGCGACAACGGATTACTTCACCGTGACGCAGCTGCCGGAGGAGACAAAGACGCTGTCTGTCGGGCAAAATCTATTTTCATTTGTTCAAAATATAAAGTCCCATTAGAGAAAAAAGCCCCGTCGGGAGGGGCTTACTGATATGTAACCGCTGCGAAGTACCTTGCTGGACATGATCCGCAACAAATTCATCTGCCAATGCATGGATTTTGCCATGCAGCATATGGGTATTTCCAAGCAACCCAAATACCACAGATCATTCAGATAGTAGCCGTCTTCCGTACCGGAAAGCCTATCAAAGGCAATGTGTCATCCAGTACTGTGAATTTGCTCTTACCCACACCAGAGGAGCAAAAAAATCGGCCGTGGCGGTTTTGCCACGGCCGATCTTTGAAATCAACCAATCAATAATTCTCCGCGCGAAGCTCAAAGTAAGCCTGCGGATGCTTGCACACTGGGCAGACCGCCGGAGCATTTTTGCCCACGTGGATGTGGCCGCAGTTGCGGCAGATCCAGACGACCTCGTTCGTGCGCGCAAAGACGACGCCCTTTTCCAGATTTTCAACAAGCTTGCGATAGCGCTCCTCATGCTCCTTCTCGATATCGCCAACCATCTTAAACAGTGCTGCGATCTCGTCGAAGCCCTCGGCCTTCGCCTCTTCCGCAAAGCCCTTGTACATATCGGTCCACTCATAGTGCTCGCCTGCCGCGCCGTCGAGCAGGTTTTCCATCGTGCCAGGGATCTTGCCGCCATGAAGCTGCTTGAACCAGATCTTTGCATGCTCTTTTTCGTTGTCCGCGGTCATCTGGAAGATATTCGCGATCTGCTCATAGCCGTCTTTCTTCGCCTGGGATGCATAATAGGTATATTTATTGCGGGCCTGGGATTCGCCTGCGAACGCTGCCATCAGGTTCGCTTCAGTCTTACTTCCTTTGAATTCCATCATGCTGCCTCCTAAAAATAAAGATAAGGATTAACTGTATATAGTATACCAATTCTTCTCAAAAAAATCAATGTACTTGGCGCCGGACCTCTGTTTTTTTGATCATTACTGGTACATGGCCGCCAAAATCCGCTCAAAGGCGCGTGCGGGCATGATTTTCCGCAATGCCATCACACCCTTATACACCGCGCCGACGGTCACGCGTACGGGTGGGTTCTCCTTTTCCGCCAACCGGAAGGCGGCAAGCGCCGGCTTCATGGCGGGCACGCCGGTTTCCTCATCATGCGCCATGCGGGCAATCGCGCCCTCACAGGTCTGCCGGTAAGGGGAATCCGCCGGCATCGCCATCCTGCGCGCAGCAGTAAAGCCCGTTTTCGTATCGCCCGGCTCGATGAGAGCTGCGCGAATACCAAAGGGCCGCGTTTCCATGCGCAAGGCCTCCACGTATGCGTCGAGCGCATATTTGGAGGAGCTGTAGTGGCTTTGATACGGGATCGGCACACGCCCGGCAACGGAGCTCATCACGAGCACAAGCCCCTTCCCCTGTGCACGAAGATAGGGCAGTACTAGACGGTTGACGCGCAGCGTACCGAAATAATTCACTTCGAATTGCGCGCGGACCGCCTCTTCAAACGTATCCTCTGCCGGGCCGGCAATGCCCATGCCTGCACAGTTGAGCACAATCCCTAGGCCGCCTTCGGCCACGGCCCGTTCCACCGCCTGGCGGGAGGATCCTTCATCGCAGACATCCATTTGGATGGACCGGATTTCCCCGCCGTTTTGGCGCTGTTCCACACTCTCTTCACAATGGCGCGAGCCCGCCCAGACCATATAGCCCGCGTCGGCAAACAATTCCGCCGCCGCGCGCCCAATCCCGGAGGATGCGCCGGTAATCAAAATCGCTTTTCCATACGAATATCGCATGACCATACGCCTCCATCATCCCTTTTTCCTCATTTTACCACAGGCTTACAAGCAGGACAATAGCAATCAGCCCATCTCTCCGCTTGACCACCCGCCCCGCAGCGGGTATAATGCAAGCAGGAAATTTGTAAGGAAAATGGAGGCTTGTCATGCGCAGGCAATATTTAGAGCTTGGGAAAATCGTCGGCACTCACGGCGTTCGCGGCGAGATGCGCGTTCAGCCCTGGTGCGACAGCCCCGCCTTTTTTCAGCAGTTTCACACCCTCTATTTCAGTAAGGGCGGCGAAGACCCCACAAAAGTAATCTCCAGCCGCCCGCATGGCAATGTCATGCTGCTTAAGCTTGAGGGGATCAATACAGTCGAAGCGGCGTCCGTGCTGCGCGGGCGTGTGCTCTTTATGAACCGGGACGACGCCGATCTCGCACAGGGTGATTATTTTATTCAGGACCTAATCGGTTGCCGGGTGATCGACGCGGACACTGGGCGGCTTTACGGGACGCTCACGGATGTGAGCGCCACCGGGGCGAATGATGTCTGGCATGTGCAGGACGGTTCGGGACGGGAATACCTGCTGCCCGCGATCCCGCCCGTCGTCATCGATACAGACGTGGAGCATGAGAAGATCAAAATCCGCCCGCTCAAGGGAATCTTTGACGGGCCGGAGGAGATAAGAGAGTGAAAAACAAGTTTTTCACTCCAGAGAAAGGATCGATTGGAAACCTATGCGTATCGATATTCTGACCCTCTTTCCCGAAATGTGCGACGCGGTGCTGCGGGAGAGCATCATCGGCCGTGCGCGCGAACGCGGGCTTGTGGAGCTCAATTGCTGCAACATCCGGGACTACACGCTCGATAAGCACAATCGCGTGGATGACACGCCCTATGGCGGCGGCATGGGCATGGTGATGCAGACGCAGCCGATTTACGACTGCTTTCAGGCCCTGTGTAAAGAAGTGGGCAAAAGGCCGCATCTGGTCTATCTCTCCCCGCAGGGAAACGTGCTCACACAACAGCGTGTCAGGGAACTCTCAGAGCTTGATAACCTCGCGCTTTTGTGTGGCCATTACGAGGGTGTGGACGAGCGCGTCATTGAAGAGCTGGTGGACGAGGAAATCTCCATCGGCGACTATGTGCTCACCGGTGGCGAACTACCCGCCCTGGTGTTGACAGACGCGGTGTGCCGGATGCTGCCCGGCGTATTGGCCAACGAAGAAGCCTATCAGGAGGAGAGCCATTTTCATTCCCTGTTGGAATATCCACAGTATACCCGGCCTTTTGAATGGCACGGCAAAACGGTGCCCGAGGTGCTCCTCTCCGGCCATCACGCCAATATCGTGCGCTGGCGGCGGGAGCGGGCACTTGAGCGCACCTTTTACCGGAGGCCGGATATGCTGAAAAATGCCGAGCTTGACGAAACGGACCGTGCCTTTCTCGCCCGCCTCGCAGAACAGGCGGAAACAGAAGATGAGAAGAACTTTTAGTAGCATCGGGAAATAAGGGGAGACAGCGCCGCCCGGCAGCCACACAGCCACGCTTGCCGCGTTCTCGGCCTGCAGAAAGCTGCTTAAACGCGCCGTTAGCGGCGAGCAACGCAAGGTTTCTGCAACCTTTCGCAGCCTGAAAGCCATTGCGCCGCAGTCAGGTAACGATAGGCCAAGGCAGCNNTGGGGGCGTGGCTCGTGAGGGGATATGCTGCCTCGACCTTCCGTCAGCGCCCAGCGGTGCCATAAAGATGCCGATTACGAAATCAAATCGACAAGACGCCCGCGGCTGAATCATCAGCCGCGGGCATACATAAATTATTTGGATTTCGTTCAGTCCATATCATCGAGGAACCGCTCGATGATCGCAAGACCGGCGCCTTTGTAGCAGGCGGTGCGAATATCCTCCGTGCTCGGCAGGATTTTCGGCATAAAGTCGCCGCGCTGCGGCAGGAGCAGCGCTTCAAACGCTTCCCGCAACTTGTCGATGAACAAAGGATCGAGTTTCGTATAATGCGTTTCCACAATGATGATCTCCGGGTCAAGTAGCCAGGTAACGTTGGCAAACAGGAGCGCGAGCTCCGGAATGGCCTGCTCTAGATAGGCGGTCAAACGGGGATCGTCCTTGTATCGCTGAGCCACCTCCTGGAAGGAAGGAACAGAACCGTCCGGCTCGGTGAACAGCCTGCGAAGCCCTCCAACGCCAACCGCTTCCTCGATCATCTTGCCGCTTTTTGTATACATCTGGCCGATCTCGCCCGCATAGGAATAGGCGCTGCCGAGCACGCGGCCATCATAGAAGATCGCGCTGCCCACACCCTCTCCGATGATGGCATAAAAGATATTGTCCGCCTGCAATGCAAGCCCGCCATCAAAGCGCACAGAGCATTTGACGTCTTCGTCAATATACAGGATCTGCCCAGGGAAGAGGGGGGAGAGCGTCTGTTTCAATTTGGCGGTGGAAAGCTCCGGGATGCGGGAGTCGAGCACCCGATCTCCCTTTTCGTAATAAGGGCCGGGCACGCATACGCCCACGCCGATGACGCCGTCGAGCGAATCGCTCAGCCAGTTGTGCAGAAAATGGGTGACCGCGTTGCGCAGATTGTCCTCATAGCTTTTCTGGTAGTTATAGGTGTGCTGATAGAGCTCGCCCTTGATCTTTAAATCCATCTGCAGAATGCCGAGCTTGAAATTGTGCCGCTCCAGATCGAGTAGGACGATTGTTCTGTGGTCTGGGGCAAGGGATACCACGTTGCCCTTACGGCCGACCTTGGAAGTGTCCTCCTTCTCCTCATAAGCAAGGTCGTACCGCAGCAGCTGATCGACGATTTTGCCGACCGTCATGAGGCTGATGTCCGTTTTGGCAGACAACACCTGGCGGGAAACGGAACCCTGCCGGTAGATTTCCTGAAAGACCTTCATCATATTCTGAAGTTTGATGTTTTTCTGTGTGATAAGTTGCATAATGGATTTCCTCGTTTCTTTTCGGTATACAGCTTGTCCTGAAGCTTCACAGCTGATACACAGAGTTCTACAGGGGAATATATTAATATCCCTATTGTATGCTATTTCGCATGTAAAATCAAGGCAAAATCAGCTTTTCCAAACCTAGATTGGGGAGCAAACGGGAAAATCAGGCTTTCTCATGTGTCCTATTCGGATTCCTGTGTCAGAACGTGATTATTCATACAAAATGAATGAAAAACATGGAGACAAGCAGCCTGTGCATATGCATGGAATAAACAGGCGCGCTATACTGCGCCGGAATCTGCTGCAAGGATGGGATACCATGAAGGTCATGATTTTTACGCGTAGGCGGCTGGCCGTTTTAACCAGCTGCCTAGCTGCGGGGCTGCTGGTGGCCGTATTGGCCGCGCAGGGCTTAAGCGTTGTAACCGCCGCGAGCCGGAAGCTGCTGCCGATCTACAGCGTGGAAACGGCGGAAAAAAAAGCCTGCCTCACCTTCGACGCCGCGTGGGGCAACGAAGATACGCAGGAACTGATCGAAGTGCTGGGCAAATACAAGGCGAAGGCGACCTTTTTCATCGTGGGCGAGTGGGTGGATAAATACCCGGAAAGCGTCAAGGCGCTGCACGATGCGGGCCACAGCATCCAGAACCATTCGGATACGCACAAACACTACCCAAAGCTCAGCCGGGATGAAATCATCAAGGATTTAAATGCCTGTAATGACAAAATTGAAAAAATCACCGGCGTGCGTCCCACGCTTGTCCGGCCGCCCTATGGGGATTACGACAATGCTGTGATTGAGGCGGTAAATGCTGCGCAGATGACGGCGGTGCAGTGGGATGTGGATTCTCTGGACTGGAAGGATTTGAAGGCCGATGAGATGTATCAGAAGGTGGTGCCCAAGGTGCGCAACGGCTCCATTATTTTGTTCCATAATGCGGCGAAGCATACCCCTGAAGCGCTGCCCGCCATTATCGAAGCGCTGCAAAAGGACGGATATTCACTGGTAACGGTGGAAGAGCTCCTTTACAAAGGCGATTATACGCTCAATCACGCGGGCCGGCAAATCCCGAAGCCGGGAGTGCCGGAATCTACAAATAATAACGCGGCATAGGGCCTGCATGCACAAAGAAAGAGACTACTTGATCGGCATCAAGCGGTCTCTTCCAAATACAATGGCGAAGAATGCTGACTCTTTGTCTCATTTAAATTTCAAATTCACTTTTGTCATACTGCGGCAGCCGGGGGCGTGGCTTCGGCTCGCGCCGCAGGGGATCATAGCGGTATTTCCGGCAATGTCCGTCCGGCAGGACGACACCCTTTTTGATGCACAATACGGTTTTGCCATCCGGCGCGGTGCGCCCGTGCTCGCAGAAGGCGCAGCACGGTTCGATTTCCGGATCAAAAAGCTGATATTTTGTCATACTTAGACCGTCCTTTGTTATGAATGATCAGAGGCGCTGTGGCTCGCTTGCCTTTTTCGTGCCTGAAATTTAAAATCTGAAGTCTGCCATCTGTCCTCAGTTTAGCATTTTTTTCGACAGGCATCAACCTCCAAAATCAGTAAGGCGCACATAAACAGCATCCCGGCCGCCACAGGCGCAGAAGCGGCAAAGGCCTCAGGAAGCGCCTGTACATGGTTGGAGAAGGCAGTGATTTCACACGGGAAAAGGCGAAACAGGCCCGCGCTGATCAGGCAGGCGAGCAGGCCGTTTGCCGCCCGGGCGCAGAAAAAAAGGGGCAGGGAGAGGCCTGCCTTGGATACATCGCGCAGCACCTGGCAGTGCACGCAGATCCCGCCCCACCCAAGGACAAATGCGAGGGCGGGAAGCGGAACGCTTCCCGCCGCCGAGGCACAGCCCGAAGTGACCTCCAGAAGGCATTGCAGGAGGATGCGGAGCGTGCTGGGCAGCGGCAGAAGGCCCAGCAGTGCGGCAATACAGGAAAAGAGGATCACCCAGACGCAGATGGACACAATGCCCGCGCAGCCCTGCGCTGCAGCCTCCACCAGTGCCTGCGTAACTGCCGGTTCCGTCTGCGGGGCCTGCATGTTCTCCTTCAGCGGTTCATCCTGTGCAAAAAAGCGTGTGAAAATGCCGATCAGGAGGGCACTAGTGGTCAGGGAAGCGCAGAGGATCAGCCCGGCGCGGCGGCTTTGAAGCATCGCAGCGCCAACGGCGCTGATGAGAAAGGCTGGGCCGGAATTGACGCAGAAGAGCAGCATACGCTGTGCCTGCTTTTTGGTGATGAGGGTAGCGTCGAGCAGCTGTGCCGTCATGTGCGCGCCGACGGGATAGCCGCCGATCAAGCTCATGAAGACCGCGCTGCCTGCCGCGCCCGGCAAGCGAAAGGCGAACTTTGTGACCGGCCCCAGTAGATGGCCTGCCCGTTGTGCGAGACCAGACTGCACGAGAAAGGACGACAGGGCCAGAAACGGAAATAGCGACGGGATCACCACCTGCCCGCACAGGGTCAGCCCATCACGTACGCCCTGTGCCGCTGTCTGCGGGGAGATCAGGATACCGCCCGCGAAAGCGAGGGCACCCAGTGCGGTTATCAGGATTTGCAGAATTTGCAGGAGCTTCTTTTTCATAGTCCTTCCCCCCCGACGCATATATATGAGGAACGGGCAGGAGAACATGCCCGGCATATCAGGAAACGCGAGGTTGGGGTCATGAAAAAAGCTGGAAACCGCGCCCGTATGGGCCGCGCCGCTCCGAAAAGCGAACTGACTGCACGGGAAAAGCTCACGCAGGAGCTGGAAATCCCCCAGGCCGCTCTGCGCGGCGTTTCCCATATGGAGCTTTCGGGCAACCGCGAAGCGATCATCGAAGGCTGCAAGGGCGTGGTGGAATACGACGAGGGGGTGATCCGCCTGAATCTTGGAAAGAATATTGTGCGATTTACAGGGACTCAGCTGAGCATCCGCACGCTGACGTTGGAGCAGGCGATCATCACGGGCAATATCCTTTCCATTGATTTCTCCACTTAAATGGTAGAATGCGCGGCTCATGCTGGCAGGAAGGGGAGACATAGGTGTTTTTCATTTATCTCATCCGGTTTTTATGCGGATATGTGCGGTTTCGCGCGAAGGGCGGCTTTCCGGAGCGCTTTATTAATCTCTGCTCCAAGGAAAATATTCCCCTTTGGGATATCAGCGGGGGAAAAGGGGAGATGTATGCGAAAACGACGATCCGTGGCTATCACCGTATCCGTCCCTGCGCGCGCAAATCCGGCATGCGGCCGCGTGTGGCGGGGCGCTACGGGCTTCCCTTTTTCCTGCATCGCCACCGGCGGCGGATCGGCCTGCTGTGCGGTGCGGCGGTGGCGGTGCTGATCGTGTGCATTCTCTCCTCGATGATCTGGACGATCGATGTGCAGGGAAACGAGACGGTATCGGATACGGAGATCCTTTCCGTATTTGAGGAACTGGGCGTTCATGTCGGCGCGCGCCGGTCCAAGATCGATGTGGAGGAGGTGCAGCGCAC
>DCJV01000020.1:25262-28907 GCA_002320555.1 Ruminococcaceae bacterium UBA1691
TCCCGGCGCCCAAGGTGGAAAACGATACCACACCACGCAATATTCTGGCCGCCCGGGACGGTACAATTTTGAGCCTGGAGGTCTATGAGGGGGAAGCCGCGGTCAAAAAGGGGCAGGCTGTTTTGAAGGGGGACCTGCTCATCAGCAGTGTTGTTACCAATAAGGACCTGTCCGTCTCCTTTAAGCATGCACGCGGTGTGGCGGTTGCCCAGACGCATCACACCGTTTCCCATACGTTTTCGTATCGGCAGAAGGTTCGTCGCTATACCGGGGAGCAGAGTGAGCGCTATCGGTTATCCTTCTTCGGCTTGCAGATTCCGTTTGGCTTCGACAAGCAGCCCCAGGGGGAGGTGGAAAGCTTTCTCTTTCGAAATACACTGCATATGAATCACGTGCCTCTTCCTATCTATACGGAAACATATCTTAAACGGGGATATACCGAGCAGGAGGTTACCTTGACAAAGGAACAGGCGCTGCAGGCAGCTGCCGCGGAATTTGAGCAGAAAGTTGGGCAGGAGCTGAAGGATGCAAAAATTCTGGAACAGAAGGTGGAGGTACGCTTCACGCAGGAGGGCTGTGTGGTGACCGGACAATATACCTGCGAGGAGGAGATCGGAATTCCTGAGGTGCTGCAGGTTGAAGATCATATGCCGCTGGAGTGATGTAAGGAAAAATCACTTTACGTTGATAGAAAAATGAACAGAAAATGCTGAGGTTATGAGAAAAATAGAATGATTGATCAAACACAGATTGACAAGGAATTCCCTTTCTATTCCATTAATTTTTTCAAATCAAAAAATCTGTGTCTATCGTCTGAGGGAAGACGGGGGCAGGGAATCGTACCATTGTGATCTTGAGAAGGAGCCAAGGCTCTTCCTCGAAATGAATGAATCAACCACACGGATGTTTCGATATGGATTCTATCGGCACGGCTCCAATCTGCGAATTTGCAGCATCAGGATTTGGCTCCGGATATTCCGCATAAAATCGGGCCATGTATATGCATTTTGCATATACAGCGCCCGATTTGTATGAAAATGTGGAAAACTATGTGAAAGTAAAGTTAGAATCTTTACGCTTTGGAAGCTTTAAATTGCATATAAGAAATATAAATACGGGTTTCCACACTTTCCACAGAGTTTTCAACACTGAAAAGCTTTTTTACTTTACATCATCTGTTATCCATGTGGAAAAGCTTTTTTGCATATCATAATTGACTCATCAAAATAAAATGAATGAATATAAATTGATGGTGCATGAAAAACAGGGGATTGCAGGTAAGGCGAAACTTATGATAGAATAACCTTAGCATCGGTAAACAAGGGGAAACAGCGCCGCCCGGCAGCCGCAAAGCCACGTTTGCCGCGTTCTCGGCCTCGGCTGGCGGCAGCCAGCCTTCGCCCTGCGGCCTTGCAAACCTGCCCCTGCGGCGCCGGAGCGGTCCTTTGGAGTTTTGGGGCAATGCCGGGGCCTTTGGCAAGGCAGACGACGACGCCTTCCTTGCCGGAAGGCGAGGAGGATAACGCCGGCAGAGGTCCCTGGCATCGCCCTCAAAACCGTTGTCGCCCCTGTTCACCGATGCTACGAAACATACAGAAAATTAGAGATTTCTGGTGGTTCGGAGGACATCGGAAGATCAACATTTCACCCTTTGCACTGCCTATGGCAGGGCAAAATTGTGGGATATGAAGCCAATCAAGGAGCGGCTGTGTCCGCGGGAAGGTGACAGGACATGTCAGTTAAAATTTATTGTTTTACCGGTACCGGAAATTCGCTTTCGATTGCCAACCAGCTTGCAAAACCTTTGAACGCAGAGGTGGAGCGGCTGGATATCACCCGTTATGGCAAGGAGGCAGCGGAAACATGCGTGCGGGAGGGGGATATCCTCGGCTTTGTATTCCCGGTGTATGCATGGAGCTATCCGGATGCGGTAAAGGCATTTGTAAAAAAGCTGAGAATAGAAGGAAAACCGGCTTATGTGTTCGCTGTGGCCAACTGTGGCGATTCAGCGGGCGAAACCCTGACCGCCTTTTCAAGGCTGCTGGAAAAGCAGGGGATTCGCCTGGACTATGGAAATGTGTGTGCGATGCCGAATAATTATCTGCCCCTATCGGATGTGGACAATCAGGCCATGGAGCGTACAAAGCTGGAAAACGCCCGTGTGCGCTGCGCGAAGCTTGCCAAGGATATCGAAGACCGGCTCGTAGGCCTGAACAGCCTGCCGCCGAAGGCGATCGATCCGTTCCTGCTCTATGTGGTGCATCCACTTTTTTGCTGGTATGCCAAGGGGGCTTATCGCAATTTTTTTGCGGAGCAAGCCTGTACTGGCTGCGGAATCTGTGCAAAGGTCTGCCCGCAGAAAAATATCAGCATTGAACATGGACATCCGGTATGGGGCAGGGAATGTGCAAGCTGCATGGCCTGTATTCATTGGTGTCCCGCTCAAGCGATCCAATATGGAAAAAGGACGCGCCAATTCGGCCGCTATCACAATCCCGATGTAAGCCTTTCCGCGCTCTGCGGAGAGAAGGAGGAGGCGGGCCGATGAAGGGGAAGGTGATTTCCCTGCATGGAAAGAAAAAATGGACTTTGGCGGCAGTAGCTGCCCTTCTGGTGATTCTGGTAGTGACCGGTGTGATTCTGTGGTGCACGCGTGAGCAGACCACAAAGGAACGACCTCAGGTGACGGAGATTTACGGTATCCCGGTACATACTGTCCTGATCCCGGAGACGCTGCCGGGCAGGCCGGGTATCAAGCGGAAGGTTAAATATATCGTCATTCACGAGACCGGCAACCCTTCCAAAGGGGCGGACGCAAAAGCACACAGCGATTACCTGTTAAACGGTGGGGAGGGCACGACCTCCTGGCACTATACGGTGGACGACCATGAGATTTATCATCATATTCCGGACAGCGAGGTCTCCTGGAACGCGGGCGACCAGCGCAAGGAGCCCGGCGGCAATATGAACGGGATCAGCATTGAGCTGTGCGTGAACAGCGACGGCGATTTTGAAAAAACGTTTGATAACGGCGCGCGCCTGACAGCATATTTGCTCAAGGCATATGGCCTGAGAATAGAAGATGTGAAGCAGCATAACGATTTCAACGGCAAGAACTGCCCGCAGACGATCCGGGAAAGCGGCAGATGGCAGGAATTTTTGGATTTGACACAGCGCTATCTCAAGCAGGAGGAGAAATAATTCTGGCCAGGTGGGAATGGCGGAACTGTGGCAAGAAAGAGGGGAAAAGCGACCGTAAAAAGCCGGCAACTGCATGCTATATCTGGTTCAGACGATTCGGCTAGCCCCGATGCCAAGGCCTTATTGAAAAGCGAAACCAGACAGGGATTCCCTGTCTGGCTTTCCGGCTTGTCGATAACGTCTAAGAGAAGAAAAAAGTGCACAAAAAAGCATGGTTTCTGATCGGTTTCGGAACCGGCGCCACTAGGCGCTACCTTGGCCTCCAGAGAGCTTTTCATGCTGCAGTTTATTTAAGTGAAACCGTAATTTTCTCACAGTGGCCTGTTGTGCAGTCAATCAAATATGACCACAAAACACTTCTCACGCCTTGCCTTCATCAGCGTAACCGCTGATGGAAGGCCGAGGCAGCACCCGCGGCAACTATCTGCGTGGCTCGTGAGGGGA
>DCJV01000015.1 GCA_002320555.1 Ruminococcaceae bacterium UBA1691
GAAGCGGTGGGATTCGAACCCACGTGCCCTTGCGGACAACTTGATTTCGAGTCAAGCTCGTTACGACCACTTCGATACGCTTCCGTATAGAATATTCAATTTATGCAATCCTGTCACATGATTTCGAGGGGAATAGTGAATAAAATATCGCTTCATAAGTCTGTATTTTGCAATTTTTTCTTACTAAAATATGCTCCCTTGGCAGAAGAATCTCATTTCTTCCCACCAAGGGAGTTTTTCTTTTTATAGAGCTTCAGATGCGGTCAGGCACCATTTAGGCACCATGTTATTGCTTGGTATAAATGCCATCGTACTCTAGGTCAATAGCCGGGTATATTCCGATTTGACTGACCTCAACAGTGGCTTCTCCGCTATCTTCGTCCCTTGCTAATGTGAAATAAAGAGTTTTTTCCTCCTCGTAAGAAGCAAAATATGCCCCATTTCCATATGTACCTATACTAGCTATACCTGAGAAAGAATCTGTGTGCCCATCCCCGTAGGTATGCTCCATAGAAACAGAAAGCGAAGTATCGTCAATTTTCTCAATCGTCAAAATTTTTGTACCATCTTCGCCTCCATTATTACAGAAATATGTTCCATCCCAGTTCAAATCGGGTAAGATTTCAATTGCTTCGTTTTCGATGATATCGTCCTGGGGTACATCCGGTGAAATCTTATCTTTTCTTTGAGTATCGAAGTTTTCCCAAATCTCATCCAAGGCATTGTCTTGGCGTTTTACATAGATACCATCATATTCTAGATCAATTGCTGGGTATATCCCCAATTGGCTAATGGTTATGGTTTTTTCTCTGGTTTCAATATCCATCTCTAAGGTAAAATACAAACTTTTTTCACTGGACTCGCCATGGGCAGAAAATGGATCATATTCTTCAATTTTAGCATTCGTTTGATAAGTGTCCACTTGTCCATCAGCATAGTTGTGAATCATTTTGATAGAGAGAAGTGTATCATCAACTTGTGTAACTGAAATACTTTTTGTCCCGTCATCTCCCCCATTGTTGCATGTATATGTACCCTCCCAATTCAGCCTAACACCATATTTTCCGATTTCCGAATCCAAGTCACTTGCCTCAGCATAAAGGCCAATATACTCTGAATATGGGAATTCTGATATTTCTATTAGTTGCCGTCCGTCTTCCGTCTGTCCTAGAACATCAAACTCAATCACCCCCTCCTCAGACGTATATTCGATATGTTTAGACTCACTAGTTCCTCGTGGATAGGGCACATCAAAATCAAAAATTTCATAGTGGGCAGGGCCCCATAAATATGCATTTGCAAATTTAAATGACAGATCTTTCTGGCTATTATTATTTATTTCAAAACGCAAATAAGGTGCATCTTCCGCTCCATTAAGAAAAGGTAGCGATATATACAAACCGAAATAATCGTCAATCCAATGATTGGGTTCCATAGCAGCCTCTATTGCCTGATTGGCGGCACGCCGCTCTTCACTCAACCCCTCCCATGTATCATTATCAACGTATTTCCCAGTATAAGGGGTCGGAGTACCTGAATTGGCTGCCTCCTGGTTGATCTCCAAAGTGTGATTCTTTGGATGGAAGTTGATAGTCAGAGTGCTCTCATGTGATTGGTCATAGAATGTAAAGGAATTCTCCTCCGGCCTCGGAATATCAACTACAAAATTTTGCTGATAATTGACTGACACAGCATATGCGTATCCAGAAATCGTAATATTATCAGAGGATGATTCACTTTCTCCAATCGTAATTGAAGTTTGGAAAGGTTGTCCTTCCAAAAATGCAGTGTTATAGAAGTTTCCATAATAGTCCGGAACAGGCTTTTTAGGAAGGAAAACGGATTGAATGGCAAGTGGTATCCCTACAACGATTGCCCCTGCTAACAGGAAACAGATAAAAAGCTCACGGGCTATGCCGGAAAGTGCATTGGTATAAATAACCCGAAACATTTTATGGTACAATCTAAACAATGCAATTGTTAGGAGAATCATCAAAATACCTTGTATCAGTTTCATATCAAATCACCACTTACAATAAACTTATGAGCATGCCTTTAATACGAAAATAATGACGATAACCCAAAAGCCAATATTGACGATCCATTTCAAAGGACTACTTGTTTGCTGTTTCAACAGGTCGAGTTGAATCTCAAATTTCTCCCTATCCTTTTTGGCTGCTTCCAGCAATTCAGGAAACCTCTTTTGATCTTCTCTGGCTTTTTGAAGATACTCAAACATTGTTGCTTTTTGTTTTTCAGCAGAAGAAATAATTTCTGCACATAGTTTTTTCGTCGCTGCCATTCGATTTTCATCATAGTTTTCTCGTACAGCTTGATTTAGCATTTTCTCACATTCTTTCTCCGCTTCATAAAGGTCTTGGCAACTATCTTGATAGTCCTTCTCCGCTTCTTTTAGATCCTCTTCCCATTCGGTTTTTGCATTGTTAATGAAATCATTACATTTACGAAGGAGACCCTCTATCTCTTTGATTTTTTCTGCTTGATTTTTGTTAGACATATATAAGCACCTCTTTAATTGTAATTCTCCGCCACTATTTTACCCTATAAGTTCCTTTAATTCAACCCTTTAAGTTCGTTTATGAGTATAACTTTCCGGGGTATGCTAAATCAAAACGCCGGAGGAGCGACTATGGACTGGACAGTAGTTGGAAGCAGAATACGGAAACAGCGGGAATATCTCGGCTATACTCGGGAGCAGCTTGCCGAACAACTGGACGTGAGCACGAAGTTCTGCTCCGACATTGAATTGGGTGTCAAGGGAATGTCCATTCCAACCCTGTGTAAAATAGCCCGGATTTTACGATTATCGACAGATTACATTCTGTTTGGAACTTTGGAACAAAGCGGTGCTGAACCCTTGGAATTACTGCTGAAAAGCTGTTCCGGGGCAGAGCGGCACTATGCCGAACAGCTCCTAAAAACCTTTTTAATTGCTATGGATGCCAAAAAAGATTCGCCTTGAATGGGCGAATCTTTTTTGGCTCGTAAGCCTGTCACAGCTCACCACAGTATAGAAATTCTTCCAGCTCTTCCGCCGAGAATCCCATAGCCGCCAGTCTGTCGATAGCCTCAGGGGTATATCCAAAGGCGGAGGCTACTGACTTGACTTCCTCCAAATAGGAATCCGGCACAGAAAGCGTAGGTATGGCAGTCCTTTTCGTGCCTCTGTATGGATATGACCACATCGGGCCAAACCAGCCGGAGAACAAATGGGAATCATCAAATTGGCTCCGAGTGAGGTTCCCTGCTCTGTCAATTCGCAGAATCTCTCCGCTGTTCGCTCTGGTTTTTACTGCCTTTTTGGGTGATAACCGTAGCTTAGGTAAGGCCATCCGCATGATCTCCTCTGTGGAGGTATAGAGATACAGGCCAAACGCCGGAAAATGATACAGACACATGGGGTTGTCCCCTTTGACAATATGCAGATTATTTCGCTGATCCAGCACCGTAAATGCAAAAGAACCCTCAACCTGTTCAGCCATATACCGGAGGCTGTCAGGATTGAGGGCTTTTTTCTGCTCAATGAGCTGAACGGCAATGTAGCTGTCCGTTTCGATCTTTGTCTTGGGCAGACCAAGGGAGCGGCGCAGGTATCCATCATTATGTAGAACACCGTTATGCGCCAACGCAAATACTCCCTCTTTCGTGCTCCCGAGAAACGGATGGTTGTTGTAGTTTTTTCCAGCGCTCCCTTGGGTTGTCATGCGTGTATGCCCCATAATGACTTGAGCATCTTCCGGGATACGGAAGCGTATCCTATGGCCGGGAAGAGGCCGCTTATAGATGGTGAGCTTTCCATGACTGTTATATGCGATTCCGGTTGCGTCGGTTCCTCTGGCCTCACATACCGTTGCCAGAACAGAAGTCATGCGGTTTTTCTGCTCTGCGGTCAAGCTATGGCCGTAGTCAATGATTCCAAATAAACAGCACATCAGATTTCCTCCTCTGCCGCCACAACATCGTTCACATAGATGCGCCGCTCCTTCAAATACTGTACCAGCTCCGGAGTCTGACAGCCGGAGACGAAGGTAGACCAAGACATATTTTTGACTTCTTCATCGGACAAACAAATCGCCACCTCGCAGATCCGGTCAACGAGCTGCAAGGTGGCGATCAGTGTATTCAGTTTTAATGTCCCTCGGAACATCCGAAATTCGATCGTGCTGTCATTCTGGAGGTTGACACAGGTATAGCGGCCTCCATGGTAGCCTTTCTTGGCGTGTTCCAGTATTTCTCTGGGCTGCTCCTTGTAGCCGTACCGGGCCGCCCATCGGTCAAGCTGTCGCTGGGTGCGGCGGCTGAATTTCAGTAGCTCTTCCCAGTGCTTTTCAAAGAAGTACAGGATACGGGCAATACACGCCTCCTGCTCGTCCTCTGTGCTACCAAATGCGTTCCGGTTCACATGGACGTGGAGACCGCATGTGCCCGCCTGATGGCTTTTATAGCCCATTGCAACGGCCTTATGCAGAATGTCCGCCCAAGACATCCCTTCCCGGTGGTAGTCCAATGTCATAGGATGGGTGACGATTTCAAATCCTTCCTCCAGAGAACCGTCATGTTTGCAATAGATATGCTCGTAGCTGCGGTTGGCAATGCTCAACAATTCTTTGGCATTGCTGGAGGATTCTCCGCCGTCGTCGATCTCCAGTTCTACTCCCATGTACCTGCTTCCCTTTCCGTAAAAGATAGGGGCAGGCTTGTAGTAGTAATCCTGAATCCCCCTCTGCACCACAGAACGGGAATTGCAGTCATGGCAAAGCGGTTCTTCCTCGCCCGGGTCATCCTCTGAATAGTGGGCATCATCCATGTGCAGCAGAGCACCACACCGGACACAGTTTGTATAGTTCCGGTCATAGCAGGGCTGGCAGAGAGGGATATCTTCATCCCCGGCATTACTGTCATTCCACAGGCGTTCTCCGCACGTGTTGCAAACAACGGTTTCCGAATCCAGACAAAAGCGGCATAGTGACTGGCCGTTGAACTCGGTGCGCTGCTCCGCTGGGAAGCGCTCTCCACAGCAATCACAAGTAAACTCTTCTGTCCTCATAGCTCAATCCTCCTGATTTAGAAAGTAGTCAATGGCGGTGCATAACAACGCCGCCAAGGTAGTGAGGATGATGCCCACAATTTTCTCACGGGCATCCCTCCTCTGATCCTCAGTTACCCCATGGCGCAAACCCGCCGCAACAGCAAATCCACCAGCTCAGAAATAATTGTGCGGATCACAGCAAGAAGCATATTCAGCATGGTTTCTCCTCCTTTCGTCCAAAACGCATAAAAGCGCCGGGAATTTTCGATGGTTTTACCCATCGAAAATTCCCGGCGCTCTATGATAATAATATGCACATGCAAAAGAGGGAAAAATTAACTTGATAAATGGATTCTCTGTCCCGTATAAAAATTATACAAAATAGTGCATTGAGATAAATTTACAGTATTTTCAATATCTTTAATGCCCGACTTTTTAACTGCTTCTATAACAATTTCACACCATTTTCTGAAAACGCCATTCAATATTACCCGATATTTCAAAGCTGCAATATTCTGACGTTTTATTTCGGTTTTTATCCGATTAAATTCTTCTTCAGTGTACGGATAATCATCCCGGTTACTGCAAATCAAATACGGCTCACCTCCTTTGGGGTTTTTAAGGTTTTTGAGGCTAAAAATATTGCTGAAATTCTCAATTCGTTTTCTTTGTTTAGGTGCTTCAATAGCAGAAGTTTTCTCTTTTCCTAAAAGAATCTGTAATAGTTTTTTGTCCGGCAAAAAGAACTTACTATCACAAGAATTAAAGGTATATGCTGTTAGTAAATAAGGTAATAGTGCTCGGATATCGGGATCATCCAAACTAATCATCTGTGGTAAAAATTCCAACCTAAGATTTCCAAACTTTAAATTTCCCACAATAGTCCTTTTTTCTCTTAAAGCCTCACCGATTTCAAAAAAAAGCTGGTCGAATAATCTTTCTCTCTTTTTTTGATAGGGCGATCCGCTCAAATACGTATTCTCGATATGTTTATATAGCTCTTTAAAATCATCAATATCATCGTGCCAACGGATTCTTTTTCTTTTCTTTTGGGACTGCAAATTAGTAAATATATCTTCGTCTTGTTTTGGTTCTACATTTAGTCCATCGACATAAACCCGAAAAGATTCCAAACAATTTCTCCAAAAAATCTCATAGGATTTGAGCGAATCTATATAGTTTTGGCGCATAACAGACCAATTTTCTTTGGGTCTCCCATTATAATTTATGCCTCCATTCAGTAAGATTTTTAATGACTTCTGAATTGCATTGATAGCGTCTCTTTCTCTCGCTAAAGGTCGCTTATGAGTTTCACACACAGGTATCCCTCCAGAATGTCAAAAAAAGTGGCTTAATCTTTTCTCTTAGAAGTCATATTCAATTCGAGAGAATTTCTCTATACTGTCTGCAAGGCCGGCCTCTCAAATAGAAAGGAGAATTATCATGAACATGAATCACATCCATCTTTACGACGTTCCTCCGGGTGACAGCGACGAGGAACTGAGCCTGTGGGAAATGCTAAAGGAAGAAGAGGCGAAAGAGGACAAGCGCCGCTTCTATGGCATCTCTGAGCAGCCCACGCCCCAGCCGCCACCGGAGGAACCTTCTCCGGTGGCAAAAAGCCCCCGCAAGCGGGCTAACTTCTTCGCTGAGCTCGTCGCTCTGCTTATACGAATCAGATTGTTCCTCGTTACAAGGGAGGACGGTCAGGTGTTTGTCTATGAAGAGAATTGTGGCCTGTATCGGCCCATTCCCCGCCTGAGCTCTTTTCTTGTAAACTTCTTTGACGAGCGCACCAAACGGAGTTTGCTGGCTCATGACGTTCGTGAGATTGCGGAACGTCTAACATGGGTAGAGGAAATCCAGTGTGAGCGGGACAGCTTCAACCAAGATCCGTGTCTAATCAACCTCAAAAACGGTGTGTTCTGTGTGGACACAGGCACACTCTTGGAGCACTCCCCCAGGTTCCGCTTTACTTACCAAGTGGAAGCCGAGTACCTTGAAAATCAAGATGATATTCATTGTCCTGCGTTTGAACTGTTCTGCCAGTCCTCGCTGGACGGAGACGCAGATAAACGCCAACTGCTCTTGGAGTTTATTGGTTACATCTGCTCAGACAGCAACGCTGGAAAGTGCGCTTTATTCCTAAAGGGACAGCCCAACACAGGAAAGAGCGTAATTTCCGAGTTCATCACACGGCTGTTTGACCCTGCGCTGGTGTCCAACATCCCACTTCACCAGCTTGGGGATCGTTTCTTCCGGGCAGAATTAGCCGGGAAGAAACTGAATGTGGCTGGAGAGATCGCTGGCCGTGCCTTGCGTGACATCTCCATTTTCAAGAGCATCACTGGAAATGATCGAATTACAGGCGAGTTTAAGGGGCGAAATCCCTTCTACTTTACCTCCAGATGCAAACTGCTGTTCTCTGGCAATACGCTGCCCCAAACCACCGAGGCCGATGCCACAGCCGCCTATGCCAACCGGATCAAGGTACTGCTCTTTAACCAAAGTGTGCCACCGGAAAAGCAGGACAAATGGCTGCCCGACAAACTGTGGGATGAACGCAATTCTATCGTGACACTTGCGCTTCACGCCTACCAAGGATTAGTCGAGCGAAATTTCCGCTTCACTCTGCCCGCTGACTCCAAACTCTTCGTGGAGTCCTTTGCCCTTCGTGGCAACGTCTTGGGAGGCTTTCTGGAAGAGTGCTGTGTATGTGAGCCGGGGGCTCGGGTATTTAACACAGAACTCTATGCCGCTTTTGCTGCTTTTTGTAAGCGCAATGGTGTGGACTGTATTCCACGAAAGCAATTTTACGAATTGCTCTCCGGCATCCCTTATGTAGCTGCTAAACGGCTACGGATTGGAACAGAGAACCGCCAAGGACACGAGGGTATTCGCCTAAAAGAATTTAGCGCCCTCAGAACTGCGGAACCTGTACCCCAATCGCTTGGTACACAAGGATTCCAGCGTTCCAGCAAACTGGAACCGCATATCATTGACAGGAGGAAACCGTAAATGCGAGCAAAGCCACAAGCTGAACGGCTATCCCTCTTCCTGACCCCGGAACAGGCCAGCAAAATCAGCGGCCTTGGGGTAAACCGGATTCGCCAGCTCATGGAGGATGGGCAGCTTGAATATCTGCCTGTCGGCAACCGCAAGCTGACAACGATTGAGGCATTGCGGGATTATTACCAGCGTGCCAAAATCGCCGCAACCTGATTATAGCCGAACAACGAGCTGTAATCAACAGCAAAGGCCGCCAGAATCCAGCGATCTGGATTCTGGCGGCCTTACTAAAGAATTAGAACAGGAGGAATTAGCTATGGCAATCACAGAGAGAAGTGTTAAAAACAAGCGCAACAGCTCCGGTGAATTGACCGGGAGGGCCGGAACTGTGTATGACGTAAACATCAAGTACAAATCCGAGGGGAAAAGCAAGACCTATTCCCGCAAGGGGTTCCCCACCAGAAAAGAGGCCGTACAGCACGAGGCAGATATGAAAGCGAAACTTACCAATCCGTCCTATGTCCCGCCCTCTGCCGAGCAGCGCAAGCTGACGGTGCGGGAGTATATGACGGAATGGCTGGAGCGGCATGGCGCTGCCAATCTTCGTCCAAGCACCCATGCCAGCTATCAAAGCCATATGAAAAACCATATCTTTCCTTATGTTGGAGACACCTTTCTCAACCAGCTATCCCCGGCCATGCTGGATGATATGTACCGCCAGCTCTCTGAAAAAGGGCTGTCTCCCTCTTCGGTCAAATACGCCCATCGAATTATGGGGGTATCTCTGGAGCACGCTCGGCGGTATCACTACATCAGCAGCAATCCCGCTAGGGACATACTTACCAAGTTCGGCAAGCAGGGCAAGACTCCAGATCCGTACACCGTGGAGCAGATGCGCCAGCTATTGGCCTACGTGACCGGGACAGAATGGGAACTGATTGTGATATTAGGTGGGCTGTATGGACTGCGCCTGAGTGAGATTGTCGGCCTTCGGTGGCGAAACGTCCATCTGGATGAAGACTACTTCGGTGTGGTGGAGCAGCTTCCGTTTGATGTTCCTGCCGACACCACCACAATCTTGGAAATGGCTCCAGTCAAGTCCAGCGAACGTACTCTTCCGATCACGCCGCTCACGAAGCCCTATTTTGAGCGGCATTTAGCCCTTCAAAATGAGCAGAAACGGTTTGCCGAGTTGTCAGGAGAAATTTACTATGACAACGATTTGGTATTTGCCAAGCCAAACGGTGCCCCCAAGCGGCGGGAGCGCATTTCTGCAAACTTCGGCCAGCTACTTCGGCACTCCGGTATGCCTCATATGCGTTTCCATGATTTAAGGCACACAGCGGCTACCAACATGCATCAATTAACTGGGGACTTCTACACGGTAGGGCAGATTTTAGGGCACAGCTTAAAAGGAATCGGTATCCAGCTCCAGCTATCCAACAACTTGGAGGCTGTCACCGCTCAATATGTGGATGTGCGGATGGAACGCAAATCAGTGGTGCTGAACACTTATCATCAGGCTGTGCTTGGGGAGAGCGCAGAATAAGACCCTCAAAAAATGGGAGGCTGTAAAACAGCCTCCCATTTTTTGAGGGTGCCGCAGCGTCGCAACGCTGCGAATCCTTTTTTGCCGATACAGCACAAGCTATATTTTCACGTAGCCTTTTACAGCTTTATTTTGAAGTGCCGGGCACCATTTGGGCACCACAACACGAAATTTCTGTATATGATATGCACCTGTTGGGCACCACAAGTCCGGCACCATGGGCACCATTTCACAAAATTGCGTCCTCAAGTTGAGCAACATACAAAAAAAGAAATCCCTTGAAACCATTGAGGCTCAAGGGATTTGTGGCGGAAGCGGTGGGATTCGAACCCACGAGCCCTTGCGGACTACCGCATTTCGAGTGCGGCTCGTTATGACCACTTCGATACGCTTCCATGTAATAATTATTCAGTTTTTGGAGCAAGTAACATGATTTCGAGTCAGTCCCGTTATGACCACTTCGATACGTCTCCAAATAATATGTAACTATTAAGATAATCACATGATTACAACTGTTGCCCCTGCAACCGCTTGGACAACTCTCCGTATATAAACTTGAAATGCGATCCTGTATTTTACAGAAAAACTGAGAGATGAGGTTGCCAGCGTCTGTACAGACCGTACATCAAGGAAGCTTCTTTCAGATACGCAAAGATAGCCACTGTCACCCATATGACGATTTTTAATTTTATCAAAAAGCGTCTAGATTGTCAATACACATTCTTCCGATCGGCGTAATTCATTGTGTGGTTTCCAATATGTATTGTATACCTGCAGAAAAAGATTCCAAACAGTTGTTTTCTCCGGTTGACAAAAACGGCCTGAAAGCATTATAATATTTTTCGTCATCGTTGTGCCGCTGTGGCGAAATCGGCAGACGCAAGGGACTTAAAATCCCTCGGTGGCAACACCGTACCGGTTCAAGTCCGGTCAGCGGCACCATTTACGGCGGGGCAATCGCGCCTCGCCGTTTTCTTTGTAACTGAAATTGAAACCTGTGGTGGGCTGCTTATGCATACCACAGGTTTTTTTGAGATTTCAAACGATGACCATCTAAAATTTTTCCGTCATCAGATTAGCGATCGGCGGCATAATTGACGGCCTTTCAATTTTTTCGCTGTCAATGATCAAACTGGAGGTTATCCGATTGAAAGAATTAAAAGGAAAGCAGTTACTCCTGATTGGCTTTACGCTCTTTTCCATGTTTTTCGGTGCTGGGAACCTGATCTTCCCGCCCTTTCTGGGCGCCCAGGCCGGGACAAACACCTGGCTTGCCTTTATCGGCTTCGCACTGTCTGCAATCGGATTGCCGATTCTCGGCGTCATCTCCGTGGCGCGCTCTGGAGGCCTCAAACGGCTTGCAAACCGGGTGCATCCGGCGTTTTCTGCTGTATTTACAATGCTCATCTATCTTTCCATCGGACCGTGCCTTGCAATCCCCCGCACAGCCAGCAGTTCCTTTGAGATGGCGGTTATCCCCTTCCTTCAGTCGGGCGGAATACCGGTCTGGCTGCTTCAGCTAATCTATTCTGCAATCTTTTTTACGGCCGCGTTTTTCCTTGCCCTGCATCCAGAAAAGCTCACAGACCGTCTCGGAAAAATTCTTTGCCCCGCCCTGTTGGTCTTGATCGTCGTCATTTTCATCGGATGCATCGTCCGTCCCGTGGGTGGATACGCCTCCCCGGCAGCCGCTTATGCCTCCCATGCGGTTACTCAGGGCTTTTTGGACGGCTATCAGACAATGGATACCATTGCGGCACTCAATTTCGGGATCGTCATTGCACTCAACATCCGCGCCCGCGGCATCAAAGAGGAAAGCAGTGTGGTCAAAGGTACGATCCGGGCTGGCTGGATCGCCGGCGCGATGTTGCTCGCCATTTATGCCATGCTCACGCAGATCGGTGCCATCTCCGGCGGTGCATATCCCGGCGCCGCAAATGGCGCCCAGACGCTGACCAATCTGGTTTCAGCTCTCTATGGGCGGTGGGGTATGCTCATATTGGCTGCGATTTTTGTCATCGCCTGCTTCAACACCTGCGTTGGGCTGCTCAGCTGCTGCAGCGAATACTTCGCGGGCCTGTTCCCCAAAATACCGTACAAGCTTTATGTGTTCTTCTTTGCAGCAGCAAGCATGTTGATTTCCAACGCGGGGCTGACACGGATTCTGAAGATTTCGCTTCCGGTGCTTTCTGCGCTTTATCCTGTGGCGATCGTGCTGATTCTCCTCTCTTTCTTTCAGAAATGGCTGGAGGGAAAGCGGTTTGTCTATCCGGCTGCAATTCTGTTAACGAGCGTTGCCAGCATCCTCTACGCCGTGTCGGACGCTGGACTTATGCTCCCGGCTGTAACGCGGGTCATCGATAAGGTCCCTTTGGCCGCCGTCGGGCTGGGATGGGTGCTTCCTGCGGCCGCAGGCGTCTTACTGGGGTTATTGCTGTCCCGTCTTTCTCAAATCAAGAAAAAACGGATACAGAGCGCATAATGCAGCCAGTTTTTACATCAGAAAAATCAAAAATAACATTTCCTCTCCCGTCCCACCGGAAATCTGCTAAGCTGTAGACAGAAAGGATGTGGATGAACATGAAAAAAGCAATCCGAGGCATCTCCCTTCTTTCTCTGATCTGGTCTGCATATATGCTGATATTTTATCTGTTTTTGCTTGTTCTGGATCTTTTTGAGATTCCTTTCTTTCAAAATCTTGGTAATATTGCCTTGTGCTTTTTTAATTTTATGATGATTCCCGCCCTCTATTTTGGGATACTCGCCGTCCCTTTTCTCCTGCTCCTTCTTGTCATTTTTACGATCTGCCTCCGGGTGAAGGATAAAAATCAAAAAATATTTAAGCAACGGTGTTTCCTGTTTACCATCGTATTTTGTATTGCTGTTTTGGGCGTTCTCTATGCGGATATTTGGACCTTTGAACTTCTCTCCTGAAGTAATAACTTAATCTTGCTTGAGAAATCTACTCATACGAGCCTTCTTTTATACACGCTGCATGTTATGCATTAATGGCGAAAGGCAATTGATCTACGAAAGCAATTTTTCAGTTTTTTAAGTGCTTTCCCTATGGTGTTTCTGCATTCCTGTTCCGTTCACGGGATTTGGTGGAGTGGGATCTCCTAAGGATGGTGCATAGGGAGCCCAATTTATCGAGGCGATTGCATCATCTTCACTGCTAAACTCATATTTTAGTGAACAAGAATAAATATTTGAAAGGTGAGGTTAGGATGTGTGGAACAAGCACCGATTTTTAAAAGATATGAAAATCGGAGGTACTTATGAATTATCTTATCAGAGAAATGCAGAAACATGAATATACACTTCTGAATGACTTTTTGTATGAAGCAATTTTTCAAAGAGATGAAAATCATTTAGCACCGAGAACAATCATCAACGACCCTGCATTACAAGTATATATTAAAGACTTTGGTACAATGAAAGACGATTATTGTCTATGTGCTGAAGTTGAAAAGAAAGTCGTAGGTGCTGTCTGGGTAAGAAATATCGCCGGATTTGGAAGGGTTGATGATGATACACCAGAATTTGCGACTTCGCTTTATCAGGATTTTCGCGGCAATGGCATAGGGACAGAATTGATGAAGCAAATGTTGAGAGTGCTCCAAAGAAAAGGATATAAAAAGGCTTCCCTTGCTGTCCAAAAAGATAATTATGCGTTTCGTATGTATCAGAAGATAGGTTTTAAAATCATCGGTGAAAATACAGAGGAATTTCTGATGGAATATCGTTTTTAAACGAGAGAAGTAAGAGAAGCGCAAGCCGTTTCATCCTCGCGTCTTGCGCTAAAATGTTTTATTCGTTTTCACGATTCCTTCTTTTGTTTGCTTCCTGCCAGTAAGGGTGTTTAAATGGAGAAGAAGAAACTGTTTCAAAGTTTTATTTGGGACACAATTTGTTTGATAAGAGAAAAGCGGCTCTGGAAAGTTCATCCCGGAGCCGCTTTGTCTACAGTCTGAACGGAGCTGAATGAAACAGCTCCGTTTTTTCACATTTCAGTTCAGATTAGAAAATGATTTTCAAAAGAATATGCAGGATGATCTTTGCCACGCGCACAAAGACCTCTTTGAAGATATGCTCGATCATTTCGATGACCGGGCCCTTATCCTCCCGCAGCGCATTTTGTGCAGCGGCCAGCGCCTTTGCAGCCAGATCAACTTTCTGCTGGTCCGCGGCAAGAATCGTATCGTCCGCAAGGACCTTTTTCGCATCGGCAAGCGCTATTTTGAAGGCAGTGACGGAAGCGTCTGTATACTTCGAGGTATCTACTGCTTCGGCAGCCTCCACTTTGGCGGAGAGCTCTGTCTTATCCGCCAGAAGTCCATCGGGGCTGACACGCATCAGCATCGCGGGCAAAAGCTCCGCATAGGCAGCAAGCGTATCCTTCGCACGGGTACCCCATTCGTTCTCGATAAAGGTCAGGTCGTCGCGGCCCGATACATGCATAACCTCTCCAGACTCCGTCTCATAGGCGCCGGTGCTGCCCCGCTCCGGATGGGCCGGATCATCCGGCAGCTCCCAATTGGCAGCTTCGAAATAGACATAGGGCAGACCGATATCTTTAAAGGACGCATGATCGCTCCAATTGCCGGTGGTCGGCGTCTGCAGGGAATTGAGCTGAGTATCATTAAGACGGATGCCGAGCTCCAGTTCGTCGGCTAGCGCTTTCGCCTGATAAACGCCCCATGCCTGATCGACCGCGCCGGTCTCCCCGTTGACCACGCCGCCGTAGACATAGCGGTACGTACCGGCAAGGATGGAATCTAGATTGATCATCAATACGGTATTGGCGATCTCCTCTTCGCTCATGCTGCCCGCATATGCCTTGGAGCCACGCAGGCCGGCTTCCTCCGCGCCGAAGAAGATGAATTTTATCGTGTAAGGAGTGCTGACATGGAACATCCGCTTTGCCGTCTCCAGCGTGACAGAGGTACCGGACCCATTATCGTCCACACCGGCGGTATTCACACTGTCGTAATGTGCGCCGACGATGATCTGCTTCTCGGAGCGGCCGGGCTTGGTCACAATAAGATTTTGGCTGTTAACCGTCGCGCCGTTGCTGGTATAGCTGAAGGGCTGCTTTATGACCTCATAGCCAAAGCTTTCCAACTCGCCCGTAATGTAGGCGGCCGCTTTCGTCTCCTGCTCCGTCCCCGCACGGCGCGCACGCAGGTTTTCATCGAGATATTTGACATAGTTGTAGGCGTCCACGCCATAGGCCGCCGTATCGTCCGCCGCAGCGGCCGTGATGCCGCAGGAGAAAACCGTGCACAACATGACAAGCGCCATCAATGCCGCAAGGAATGATTTCTTTTTCATAGATTTGCTCACCCTTTCTTTCCATTCACAATCTTAGCGGTTCAAAGCGCTAAAATATGGTATTCAGTTTAATCCTTTTTACAGCCGGCGTCAAGGGAAAATGAGGAAATCGCATGTACAATCTAAAGAGGTGCCAAAATGAATTTTTATAAATTTTGATGAATAAAATAGATCTATTTTAAGCCATCATTGCATAATATGCAATCAGTTATCCAAAAAAGGTCGAGTGTGTTACACACCCGACCCTTCTTCAAAGCGGTGGTCATCGGCTTTTACTGCGCCGTGATCGCTGTCACATCGTAGCCCGCATCGTAGACCATATCTCTGAGCTGCCGGTCCGGTACATCCGTTTCAAGCGTCACCACAGCCGATTTGTCTGCAAGACTCACCTCTGCCGAGGAAACGCCGTCGAGCGATTCCAGCATCTTTTTCACGCGCGTAGCGCAGTGTTCGCAGCTCATGCCTTCGATTTGGATCCTTTTTGTCATGGTTATGCACATCCTTTCTCTGCGAGGCGTTTGAAACATTGATTTTTCAAACGAATCCTTCCGTACGTTATCAATTGAGTTTCGAATTTATCATTTCGTTTTTTTGATTGGCGGCAATTACATAGGTCTCATCTGCTGTATCTACATGATACCGGTACACATCATAAAAAAGCTTATCATACCGAATCCCGTTTTCTCCCCACACAATCTGGAGGTTGAACTGGGGCGGAAGCCGGTAATATTTTACAAACACATAATCCCGCGCCTCCAGCAAGCAAAACGAAAACAGCAACACAAGCGCCGCCATTAAAAGGGCCTTCTTTGGCCTGCCCCGGAAGGTCAGGAAGACCGCCGCTGCAAGGAGCAGTACACCCGCAAGAGCGGTGAAAACGGCCACATACGAGACGTCAAAGCCCAGAAACAGCAGCGAGCCCGCCAGCAAAACAACACCCAGCGCATACAGAACATTCCTGCGAAACCGCCAGATCCTTTCGCCGGACTCCTTCATTGTCCGCAGTACGAGCGCATCCGAGCGCTCCATTACCTGCTCCGGCTCGATTGCCTCGCCGGCGAGCAGCTCGTTTACGGAAACGCCCAGCGTTTCACTCAGCGGCTTGAGTAAAGAGACGTCCGGCATCCCCTTGCCCGTCTCCCAGCGGGATACCGCCTTGTCCGTCACGCCGAGCCGTTCGGCCAGCTCCTTCTGCGTCCAACCCTTTTCCCTGCGCAGCGCCGCGATAAAGAATCCTGTTTTCTGATGATCCATTTTTGAATCGCCTCCTTGCAGAAAGCATATCGCAAAAAGGTGAAAAAATCACCCTATGCATCATAGAGCTGCGCTTCTGCGGCCCATTCTCGCTAACATGGAATCATGATTGATCCAGCCTGTACCGCCGCAGCCGCAGCGAATTGAGCACCACGCAGACGGAACTCAGCGACATTGCGCCCGCTGCGAGCATCGGATTTAAGAGCGGACCACCGAAGAGGTACAGCACACCTGCCGCCACGGGGATGCCCAGCGTATTATAAGCGAATGCCCAGAAGAGGTTTTCCTTGATGATGCGTAAGGTGCGGCGGGAAAGCGCGATTGCCTGCGCCACCAGTGAAAGGTCATCGCGCATGAGGACGATGTCGGCGGATTCGATCGCCACATCCGTGCCGGAGCCGACTGCGATGCCGATATCCGCCATCGTCAGGGCCGGCGCGTCATTGATGCCGTCGCCCACCATGGCGACCGTCTTCCCATCCTTCTGGAGCTTTTCGATCACGCCTGCCTTATCGGAGGGCAAGACATTCGCAATCACCTCATCGATGCCAACCTGCTTTGCGATCGCCTGCGCGGTCGCTTCATTGTCGCCCGTGAGCATGATAACCTGCACGCCCATGCCGCGCAGCTGCTCTACGGTGGCCGCACTCGACTCTTTGACCGTGTCCGCCACGGCGATCACACCGGCCAGCACCCCATCGCATGCCAGCAGCATCGGCGTTTTGCCCTCCTGCGCGAAGAGTTTTACCTCCGCCAAGCAGGGGGCGGCGTCGATCCCGTTTTCCTCCAGCAGCTTTTCATTGCCAAGAAGGAGGGCTTTCCCATCGATGGAGGCTGCTATCCCGCGCCCCGGCAGTGCCTCAAAGTGGGCTGCGCCCGCAGGCTCCATCCCCTGCTCCACCGCATGCGCGACGATCGCTTCGCCCAGCGGATGCTCGCTCCCCTTTTCCGCCGAAGCGGCAAGGCGCAGCAGCTCCGCCTTTTCAAAGCCGGACACCGCGACGAGATCCGTCACCTTCGGCTTTCCGTTGGTGATCGTGCCGGTCTTGTCAAAGACGACGGTCGTCAGCTTGTGCGCCGTCTCAAGCGCCACGCCACTTTTGATGAGAATGCCGTTTTCCGCGCCCTGGCCTGTCCCTGCCATGATGGCGGTCGGCGTGGCAAGGCCCAGCGCGCAGGGGCAGGCGATGACCAGCACAGCGACGAAGATCGACAGCGCAAAGGCCACGCCCTCGCCCGCGATCAGCCAAGCGATTGCCGCAACCACGGCGATCGTGACGACGGTGGGCACAAACCAGCCGGAGATGACATCCGCCAGCCGTGCAATCGGCGCTTTCGAATTCTGCGCCTGCTCAATCATGCGCACGATCTGGGAAAGGGCTGTGTCGCCGCTTTTTTGATCCGTGCGGATGCGGACAGATCCATTTTTATTGACCGTACCGCTGTATACAAAATCGCCTGCGTGCTTTTCAACTGGAATGCTCTCACCAGTGAGCATGCTCTCGTCCACGGAGGTGTAGCCATCGATCACCGTGCCGTCGACGGGGATATGCATACCTGGCTTTACGATGATCGTATCGCCCACTTCCGCCTCCTCCGCCGCAATGGTGACTTCAACGCCGTCGCGCTCCAGCAGCGCCGTTTTAGGCGCAAGCTCCATCAGGCGGTAAATCGCCTCTGAAGTTTTCGACTTGCTGCGGGATTCGAGCATCCGGCCAAGCAGAATAAAGGTGATGATGATACCGGCGGACTCAAAATAGAGCTCGTGTACCGCTGCCATCTCCCCTCGGAAGATGCGGAAGACAGAATAGACGCTGTAGAGAAACGCCGCGGCAGAGCCGATGGTGACGAGCGTATCCATGTTCGGGCTTTTGTGGAATATGGCTTTCACACCCGTAGTAAAAAAGCTTCTCCCCGCCCAGAGGATCGGCAGCGTCAGGATCAACTGGCAGAGTGCAAATGCGCCCGCGTGGTGCTTGGGGTCGAGCATGGCGGGCAGCGGCAGGCCCACCATATGCCCCATGGCGATATACAGCAGCGGAACTGCGAAAACGATCGCCAGAAGAAAGCGGCGGCGGATGCTGTCTATTCGATGAGCTGTGCGCTTCTTTTCCGCATCTACATCGCGCTTTGTCTCTACCTGCAAGGGCGTATAGCCCGCCTTTGCCACGGCGAGCTTGATATCGGCTACACGCACTTTTTCCGGATCGAACGCGACTGCGGCGCGGTTAGTCGCGATGCTCACGCTCGCCTGCTCCACCCCGTCGAGCCGGCTGATTGCCCGTTCGACCGCACGCGAGCAGGCCGCGCAGGTCATCCCGTCGACAGGCAGGATAATCTCCTTTACATTTTGACTGGCCTTTTCCTGTTCGCGCATAATTTATGACCATCCTTTGGCAATCGATTCTAATGTTGCTTACAGGCTAACTCTCCCAATTTGTAAGTATTGATAGATGGAAAACACTCTTGTGTTAGTGTAAGCGTATTTCCATAAAAAATCCAAACAGGGGAAGTGCAGAAAATAAAAAAACGCCCGCCCCGGCGAATGCCAGAACGGACGCATTTTTGAAATTATTGAGAAACTCAGCCAAGCTCCGCAAAGTATTTAATCGTGCGGACCATCTGGCTCGTATAGGAGTTCTCATTGTCATACCAGGAGACAACCTGAACCTGATACAGGCCGTTGCCCAGCTCGGACACCATCGTCTGCGTGGAGTCGAAGAGGGAACCGTAACGGATGCCGATGATATCAGAGGAAACGATCTCGTCCTCATTGTAGCCGAAGCTCTCGGAGGCGGCAGCCTTCATCGCGGCGTTGATGCCTTCTTTTGTAACGTTCTCGCCCTTAACAACAGCGGTGAGGATCGTCGTGGAGCCGGTCGGAACCGGAACGCGCTGCGCGGAGCCGATGAGCTTACCGTTGAGCTCCGGGATAACCAGGCCGATCGCCTTGGCAGCGCCGGTGGAGTTCGGCACGATGTTGGCAGCGCCGGCACGAGCTCTGCGCAGGTCGCCCTTGCGGTGCGGGCCGTCGAGGATCATCTGATCGCCCGTGTAAGCATGGATGGTGGACATGATGCCGCTCTGGATGGGAGCGTAATCGTTAAGGGCCTTCGCCATGGGCGCCAAGCAGTTGGTCGTGCAGGAAGCTGCGGAGATGATCTTGTCTTCCGCAGTCAGGGTCTTTTCGTTTACGCTGTAAACAATCGTCTTCAGGTCGTTGCCCGCGGGAGCGGAGATGACGACCTTCTTCGCGCCGGCCTCGAGGTGAGCAGAAGCCTTATCCTTGGAGGTGAAGAATCCCGTGCACTCGAGCACGACATCTACGCCCAGCTCGCCCCACGGCAGCTCGGCCGGATTCGCGTTTTTATAAATCGTGATCACTTTTCCGTCGACAGTGATGGAATCCTCACCCGCCTCAACAGTATGGCCGTCGTAACGACCCTGAGCGGTATCATACTTGAGAAGATGAGCGAGCATCTTCGGGCTGGTCAAATCGTTGATCGCGACAACCTCATAGCCCTCGGCGCCGAACATCTGGCGGAACGCGAGGCGGCCAATGCGGCCAAAACCATTGATTGCTACTTTTACTGACATGCTAACTACCTCCATATGATTATTACATGGACATGCGTATATATATTAACGCTTTCCGCGGAAATATGCAAGGACTTCGCTGTAAAATGAACCACTGCGGGTAAGTTTTGTTAATGCTACACAAAAACTCGGATTGGCGAGGAAAAAAGGGTATGATATGGACGAACTTCTCAAATGACTGATACCAGGCAAGGAGCTATGATACGTGCTTTCTTTTCTGCAAAAATCATATGACCGGCTGGAGGCAATCCCAGTCTGTCCGGAAAACGAGCCGCAGCTGCGCGAGGGAATCCACCTGCTGCTCACACTCTCCCATCTATGCGCCGGGAGCGCCGATCAGACGCAAAAACAATTCCTTGCGCATCTGACGCAGGGCTGCCATAAAATTCTGAGAAAGCTCGAAAATTTATTATTATGCCGCGCGCACGAACTCTCCTTTGAGCCCTGCGCCATCGTTTCCTTTCTCGATGATATCTGCTGCGCATGCGACCTTTTGCTCAGTGGCTGCGGCAAACGGATCCTCTTTGACACGCATGCGCCGGACACGCTTCTCGGATGCGCGCCCGGCCCCGTGCGATGCGCCCTTTTAAATCTCATCGCCAACGCTGCCCGCTACTCTCGAGCGGACACGATTCTGGTGCGCCTCTCCTGCACTCTCAGCCATGCGCTGGTCACCGTGCGCAGCGCCGGAGAATCGCCTCTGAACGTGCTGCAGCGGGGGACGGATACGGACGGCGCAGGCCTGTGCGCGGTGCGCCGGTGCATGGAGCTGCATAAAGGCACGCTCCTGTTTCAGAGCAACGAGGGCTGTACGTCGGCCGCCTTCGCCCTGCCGCGCGATCTTAAGACACTGCCGGACGCTTATCCCCTGCCACAGCCGGATTTCGTGGAATATATCTGCGACCGGCTAAGCCCGGTGTATACGGGCTTAAGCGGCCTGTGCCCATGCCCGGTGTGAGCCGTCATCGCTCAAGCGCATCAGCCTGTATGTAATCCGTGCCTTTCCGAGCCGGAAGATTTACAATCCTTCCCCGCTTATAAAACCCGTCCCGCTTCGCAATCAGCACCGCCTTCATTCCATGGGCGGCGCACCGGCCGCTGAGCCCGGACAGCTTTGACGAAGCATAGGACTCCCCTGCATCCAGAAGCGTTTCTATCTGGGACGTATACAGGCGAACCCATATTCCATGCCACTGAACCGCCGTTTTCGCAAATGCTTTTGTGATGATACCGTTCATCAGCGATGTCCTCATTTCATCAAAAATAAAGCGCCAAGGGAGAAAAAACTCCCTCAGCGCCATATTACTTCAATTTTCGTGCAAAAAGCGTCGAAGCAAAGCTTCCCTGTTAAAAAAGCCGGAAAAAGTTTTTACGAAGGCGTGCCTTACGCGATATTGTCGATTCCGGCCGCCTTTTTGAGCACTTCTGTGCGGTCTGTCTTCTCCCATGTCAGGTCGAGATCCGTGCGGCCGAGATGGCCGTAGGCCGCGAGCTGGCGGTAAATCGGACGGCGCAGATCAAGCATGTCGATAATCGCAGCGGGACGCAGGTCAAAATTCTCCTTGACAATTTCACTCAGAGAATCGTCGGAGATCACACCCGTGCCAAAGGTATCCACCATGACGGAAACCGGGCGGGCAACACCGATCGCATAGGCCAGCTGAATTTCGCATTTCTTTGCAAGGCCCGCCGCCACGATGTTTTTCGCCACATAACGCGCCGCATAGGCTGCGGAACGGTCCACCTTGGTCGGATCCTTGCCGGAGAATGCGCCACCGCCGTGGCGCGCATAGCCGCCGTATGTATCGACGATGATTTTGCGCCCTGTCAAGCCGCTGTCACCCACAGGGCCGCCCGTGACAAAGCGCCCGGTCGGGTTGACATAAATGATCGTATCGTCGTCTATCAGATCCTCCGGAATCACGGGACGCACCACATGCTCCACAATTCCGCGGCGGATTTCATCCAGGGAGACATCCGCACGGTGCTGGGAGGAAATGACGACCGTATCGATGCGCACGGGGCGGTCGTTTTCGTCATATTCCACCGTGACCTGCGATTTGCCATCGGGCAACAGATAGGGCAGCGTACCGTCCTTGCGGACCTTGGTCAGCTGGCGGGTGAGCTTATGCGCAAGGGAAATTGGCATGGGCATCAATTCCGGCGTTTCACTGCAGGCGTAGCCGAACATCATGCCCTGGTCGCCGGCTCCATTGAGATTATAGGCGTCCTTCTCGCCGGATTTCAGCTCCAGAGAATGGTCCACGCCCAGTGCGATATCCGGAGACTGCCCGTCAATCGCGGTCAGCACGGCGCAAGTGTTGCCGTCAAAGCCCTTATCGGCGCTGTCGTAGCCAATGTCGCAGATGACCTGGCGCACGATCTGCGGGATCTCTACATAGCAGCTCGTACTGATCTCGCCCATGACGAGCACCTGGCCTGTCGTGCAGGTGGTCTCGCATGCAACACGGCCCTGTGGGTCCTTTTCCAGGATGGCATCGAGGACAGCATCTGAAATCTGATCGCAGATCTTATCGGGATGGCCCTCGGTAACGGACTCAGAGGTAAAGAGATGTCTTGCCATTTGTTCGTTTCTCCTTTTATGATTCTTTTCCATATGAGAGGTACAGAAGCACAAAAAAGCGCTCGCAGTGAAACCACGGGCGCTCTTAACACCTTATCTTTCGGTTAACACCGCAGGATTTAGCACCTTGCACACTGCTTCAATGTGCAGGTTGCCGGGCTTCAAAGGGCCTTTCCCTCAGCCGCTCTCAATAAGGAAATATGTAATTTGCAGACTATATTGTACGGCATAGGCTGAAAAAAGTCAAGTACTTCGGCAGATACCGCACAAAAGTTCAAAATGTGTTCACGAATGCCGCCTTTCCCTGCACCTTTTCTGTTCATCTACTGAATTTTTTCCGAACCACGCGCCTAGCGCATGGTTCAGCTTGTCGATAAAGTGTGAGAGAAAAAAATACAAAAAAGTATGGTTAGCGCCAGAGGAATTCAGTCTGATTACTTTCGTTGTAATGCAGGTTTCGCTGACGCGACTTAACAGGAAGCCTTTTCGTTTCCCCGCTGCGCGAGGCAATTCCCTCACGAGCCACGCCAGAGGTAAGTGCTGCGCTGCCTTGG
>DCJV01000075.1:0-351 GCA_002320555.1 Ruminococcaceae bacterium UBA1691
GATTCGTGAGGTTATTTAGCAGAGAACCGAAGCGCAGCGAGGTTCGCCCGCCAATGTTCTCCGAAGCTCTTGGAATCTTTGATTCCTTAGAGATTCGTGAGGTTATTATACCCTGATTCAAACAGTTTGTCAATGAATTCTCAGGCAATACAGATCGCCGGTCAGCCTCCTTCTCCATAGTGTTTTACAGCCCACCTCACCAGCGCTGTTTCACAGGCAATCCTGAAAAGGAAGGACAGGATCGTACCAGTGACAGCGACATCGTTGCATGAGAGATCCAAAAACATTCCGGCAGAAAGCAAAATAATCGCTGTCAGGCCGTCGGAAAGGAATACCGCTGCCGCATGGCCA
>DCJV01000075.1:394-7855 GCA_002320555.1 Ruminococcaceae bacterium UBA1691
TTCCAAATAGAATAAAAACAAATACCGGATGCAAAAATAAGGATCAGAAAGAAAGCGGAGAGCGCGTTGGATAGATACGACATAATATAAGAAGCAATACCGGAAGGTAGCACATTCGCGATCAGATGCAATATGGTTTGAACAAGCTCCCGTGCTGCAAAAAGCAGAAGCTCACAGATGATGTTGAATCCCAGAACCCAGAGGGCGGGGAAAAGCGTATCCTTTTCCCACGCCATCTGCTGCCCTGCCGGGGCGGTTCGGCCTTGCGGATTGGAAGACTTGTGCATCGGTTTCCCACAATTTCTAACATTCATTTGCCTCAACCGCCTTTTTTCTAAAAGATTCATGCTAATTCTAGCGGATTTTCCGCTAGAAGTCAATAGCGGAAAATCCGCTATGTTATCCTTTATCTGGGTGAAAAAACATGTTATATCAACGAATCCGTGAATTACGCGAGGACCATGATCTAACGCAGGTACAGATGGGTAACATTCTGTCCTGCAGCCAGCGCGTTTACAGCAATTATGAACGCGGAGAACTGGATATTCCCACGGAAATTCTCATTAAATTGGCGGATTATTATGACGTTTCTGTGGATTATATTTTAAATCGTACAGACAGCATACAGACGGTAAGATAAACCGCTGTGTAGTGATAAAAAGGGCGCACTGCAAAGGATACCTTTTGCAGCGCCCCTTTTTCCGATCAGAGCGTATCCGTGTTTTCGAAAGAATGCTTCTGATTACCTGTTTGTATTTGTCTCGCTCTTGATTCGGCTGATTCCCTCCGCAATCTCTTTAAACACCGGCGCGCCGTCCGTTGCGCCAGAGGAGCCGTCCTCCTTGAGCACGACGATCGCATATTCCGGTTGATCCGCGGGGAAATAGCCCGCAAACCAGGTGTGCAGGATCTCCCGCTCGCCATCATACCATCCGGTCTGGGCAGTCGCTGTCTTGCCCGCCGCCGTGCCCCCGTCCGGCTTTGCATGCTTACCGCTTCCCTCTTCGACCGTCTGGGTCAAAAAGCGCTGGATCGAATGTGCTGTCGATTCGGACATCGCCTGCAAAGGCGGCTGAATCTCCGTTTTATCCAACAGGTTTCCGTTATCGTCCACCAATCCTTCAACCAGCACAGGCTTCTGATATCCACCATCATTGGCGATACAGGCATAGAGGGAGGCAAGCTGCAGCGGCGTGGCCAGAAGTATCCCCTGCCCGAAGGCGAAGTTCGCTACTGCTGCCGGGGAATTGAGCTCCTCCACCTTGGGAAGCGTCCCTGCGGGCGCCGTCAAATTGTCCGCAAGCGTAGTGGATGTGCCGAAGCCGAGCCGGTCCGCCATTTCGATGAGCTGCGCAGGTTCCAGCTTTGAGGCCAGATTGATAAAATAGGGGTTGCAGGAGACCTCGATCGCCTCCTCCATATCGATCGTTCCATGCCCCCCAAGCTCATGGCAGTGGAACACCGTCTTCCCCTGCGTGATTGCGCCCGTACAGGTGTAGGTAAGGTCCGCAGAAATCCCCGCCTCCAGCGCGGCGGCCGCAATCACGGGCTTGAAGATGGAGCCGACCGCATAGGGTGTGAGCGCGCGGTTGATCAGAGGGGAATCCGCGTCGTTGAGGCTTTTGGCAAGATCATTCGGGTGAAACGTAGGGCAGCTCGCCATGGCGCGGATTTTTCCCGTTGCTGTCTCCAGCACGACGACGGCCCCGCGTTCAATCGCAGAATGGGAAAGGCTCTCCTCTGTAAGCTCCTGGATTCTTCGGTCGATCGTCAGCCGCACGCCTTTGGCGGAATCATAACCGGCCCGTTCAATCTTTGGCTGCTCCCCGCTGAGCAGCCTGCCGTGCGCATCGACCGAAAAGCTCACGCGCAGATCGCTGTCCTTCATCTGGAGCCAGCTGTCAAAGCTCTTCTCCAGCCCCGTTTCCCCCTTCTCTCCTGTTGAGTCGAGATGGCCGATGAGGTGTACGGCAAGCGGACTATCCGCATAGCGCTCCTTCGCGGTGACAACGGTAATATCCGGACAGTCAATCGCATCCGTATCAACGTCGACGGATACAGGATAGCCCTCGCTCATCTTCTCTCGGATGCTGGACAGTTCTTCATCAGAAACATAAGGCTCAATCGCGCTCAATGCCTCGGGCGTCGGTTTCAAAAGTGCAACATAGCGCTTAGTGGAATTGACCAGCGGCAGGCCATTGCAGTCGTAAAAGGTGCCACGGGCTGTGCCGACTGTGATCGTACGTGTGTTATTTCTCGCGGCGGCCTGGGCATAATCGCTTTGTGAAATGCTCAATATCCGTACAAACAAAAGCCCTAGAGAAAGCATCAGCATAAAAAAAATTGCGACAACGCGTTTCGCCATTTTAATCTCCGCCTTTTGAAATTGGTCTCCCTTGTAGTATGTCCATTTTCAAAACAAGCCAATCGGATTCATCGGACAATCTTTTCTGAAAACGCGCATATTTGCAATTGCTCATGCCTATAATTGGTAACAGAAAACAAAAAATAAAGGAGCTGTTTTTATGCCACGTCCACGCAAGGCTATTGATTATGAGGAGGAACTGATGAAGGTAGACGCTCAGATCGCCCGCTGCGACAAAACAAAAGCAGAGCTGCTTGAGCGCAGACAGGAGCTCTTAAATGCCAAGCGGGAGACAGAGGTTGGCGCGCTCTACGACGCGATGCAGCGCTCCGGCGTATCCGTCGAGGAAATCATCAGCCTAATCGATCGGACATCGCAGCAAGAAGTCGGATAAACATCGTAAAAAGCCCTTGCTTTTAAAAAGATCGAGGCCCGCCTTTGCTTTTGTAGAAAGGCGGGCCTTCTGCTATAACATAACGGTAATTAAAAATTCCGCTCGTTTTTCACCTCTACAAGATTGCAGGGCAGAAAACTGCCGCGACCTTCTCCGTCATGCGTTTCCGGCGCGGCAGCATTTCCAGATCCCGCCCCATGATCCCGATTCCCGGCGGGCGCGGGAAGATACGATTGGTTGAATCGCCTTTCCCAACGGTTGATTTGATACGCAACCGCCGGTTGTGTCCAGTCAGATTCCTGTGAATGCGGAAGATTCCTCACAACTTACAGTTGATGCATCCTCACAAAAGCCCACAGCGTCATACATGCAGCAAGTTTCCGTCACGACCTCGATGCCCGTGCGGATCGCCTCCGGCTCCAGCAACTCCCAGCTGTCGAGGCGCGTATGATAATAGCGCGGCGGCGTGGGATCCATTGCGGCAAAGCCGGTGGCCTTGACGCCGATCTGCGTAAACGCTGCGGCGTCGCATGCGCCGATGTAGATGGAGGCATAGGGAAGATCAAGGCCGCAGTTGGACGCAGCGTTTTTGACGAGCTCCTTGGCCTGCTTATCATGCTTCAACGTACCGCTCAAGTCGCGGTCGTAAACGGCCAGATCCTTCAGATCACGGAAGGTATCGAGCCCCAGTACGACCGTCTCCGTAGCGAGCAGCTCCTCCTTATGCCGCTTGGCATAGGCCTTTGCGCCGCGCAGGCCCGCTTCCTCCGAACCGGAGAGCAATACGACGACCTCCGTATGTTCAAAGCGGATATCCGCCTCCGCCAGCGTTTTGAGCGTGCTCATGGCCACATAGCAGCCGGTGAGGTTATCGTTTGCACCGGGAACGCTTTTAAACGGATTCTGAAAAAACAAAAATCCGATAAAACACGGGAACAGGCAGAAAAGGATCACGCCGAACACTTTAAAGAAGATGTTGAGCCCACCGGTCAGCTCCACACCCGCCACATTGACAACGAGAAGCTTTACAAGATTGGCTGCGCCACAGATGATGAAGCCGACCACCGCGGGGATCAGGACGGCCTTCATGCCGTTGCCGCCGAGTTTATAATTCAGCGTCCATTCATACTGGGAATCGGAATGGCCTACCAGGAAAATGCGGCGTTTGACCTCACCCTTCGGCCTGCGGGTGGCAATCACATTATGCGACGGATGGCCGGGAAACAGCGGATCGATAAACTGCTTATACATCACGAACTCCAGCACCAGCGGGATCGCGCCGAGGAGCACCAAAATCAGGCCGATGAGCGCATGGTCGAACCAATAGAGGAATGAAGCGATGATGCCCATCGCCACCGTAAAGGGGATAAAGCCCATAAACGCCTGGCGGTGTACGGTAAATTCCTCGATCTGCACGTCATCCGCCCACTGCTCGAGTTCCTTTGCCATCATCTTCTGCGCCTCAAGCTCTTGCGGACTGCCGGGCGCACGCGGGCCAACCTTTTCGATGATCTGTTTGATCTGATCGCAGCAATACTGCACGGTAGCTTTCAGATCAAAGGCTTTTCCGTGTGCCGCTTGCTCTGCATACTTCAATTCTCCTCACTCTTTCTATAAAAAATTTTCCTCTATATTACCATAATTTATGCGCTATAACAACCGGAATTTCAAAAGAACGATATGCTTCATAATGCACTGTTTGAGCGCATATGGTGCAAAAGGGGGGAAGATGATGCCGGAATATATCCGCGTAAAGGATTTAAGCAAAACTTACCGCCGGCATGAGGCGGTAAAGCATATCAGCTTTCAGGTAAACAAGGGGCAGATTTTTGCCTTTCTCGGGCCAAACGGAGCGGGAAAAAGCACCACGATCAATATTCTTTCCACACTGCTTCTCAAAAGCAGCGGAATCGTCCGCGTCGGCGGCCTGGACCTTGACCGCCAGCGGCAGGCAGTCAAACAGAAAATCGGTATCGTTTTTCAAGATGACGTTCTGGATGAGGGCCTGAGCGTATACCAGAACCTTCTGTACCGCGGCGGGCTCTATCTTTCACAGGAGAACGTGCTGAAACAGCGCATTTCGGAACTTTCATCCCTGCTGATGCTGGATCCGATCCTGACACGGAAATACGGAGACTGCTCAGGCGGACAAAAAAGGCTCGCCCAAATCGCCAGAGCACTCCTTCCGGCTCCCGGCCTTCTGATTTTGGATGAGCCGACAACCGGCCTTGATCCTGTGACGCGCCAAAAGGTTTGGGAAACGCTGCTGGTCCTGCGCGAAAAGCTGCAGATGACCATTTTTTTACCACACATTATATGGAGGAAGCCGCCTATTCCGATGCGATCTGCGTTCTCGACCACGGTCAGATTTTATTGTGCGATACGCTTGACCATCTCGGAAAAACACAGGTGGACAGCAAAAAACAGCTGGATCTCAACGCTCTTTACCTCCACCTTCTAGGAGAAAACAGATGAAAAAACTAGCCTTTTTAGTCCGGCGAAACCTCCGCCTCTTTTGCAACAACCGGCTTAATATCCTGTTGTCCTTTGCTTCGATCCTGATTGTAATCGGTATTTATATCCTGTTTCTGCGGGATTTTCTCCTCGAAACGGTCACGCGCGCAGGCGCGAACAGCGCGTATGTCGAGGAATTTACAGACCGCTTTATGTTCTCCGGCCTGCTGGTTGTCATCAATACGACCACCTGCTTCGGCATCATCCAGCTTGGTGTCTCCGATGCAGAAACCGGCATCCGGCGAGACTATCTGGTCGCTCCGATCTCCCGTTTTTCTTTGACGCTCGGCTACTGGACAACAGCCGTTATCATCTCCTTCTTTTTTACCATATGCACCGTGCTGGGCGGAGAGCTCTTTTTTCTGCTGCAGTATGGAAAAGCGCTGTCCTGCGCTGCTCTTCTCCAAGCCATCTCAACTGTTCTTTTTTCATCCATGGTCAATGCCGCCATTCTTCTCTGCCTTTCCCGGCGTTTGAAAAGCTCGGCGACCTTCTCCACGCTTGCCAATCTTTACGGCACGCTCATCGGCTTCCTCGCCGGGGCTTATTTGCCCTATTCGTTCTATCCGAACTGGCTGCGCCGGGTACTGTTCTATTTTCCTCCAACACAGACGGTCAGCATTCTGCGTCAGATTTATATAGATCACCTGCGTGTTCCGCTTGCGGAGCAGCGTTCTGCAGAGTTTGTGCCAAAACTGCTGCAAACCTTCGGCATTGAGCTGCAGCTGCGGGGGGTATCCGTTTCCCTGCAGCGTCAATATGGCATTCTGACCTTTCTTTTTCTGCTTCTTCTGCTCTGTCTGTGGGCGGGCGGATTGGGAAACGAGCCCTTACGAAGGAAAAGGCAGGCGGCACACAGGCCTTCATGAACACTATACAATATATAAAATAGGCATCTCTCCAAGCCTTTTCTCCAGCTCCTGGCGCAAAAAATATTCCGCCTGATCCCTCTGCTCCGGACGGTAGCAATACTTGCCCGCCCCGCGGCCTGTCATGAGAGTTTGATCGTAGAGCTTTAACGCATTGGGAAACGCTTCGTCATTGATGGCGCGATGGACGAAGCTATAGGTCATGAAGATTATTTCGATGGCCGCCTGTCGTTTGACGGCAGGTGACAATTCGTCCGACAGCCGTTCGATCAGCCGGGTATAGGACGCTTTCCAGTTTTCAGTCAGAATCACGGGCGCGATAAGCAAGCCCGGACGATAGCCTGCCTCGCACAGCCGATTGAGCGCCCGAATGCGGTTTGCCAGAGGTGACGTACCCAGCTCAACCTTCCGGATGATCTCCTCCGGATTGACGCTCATGCGCACGATTGTACGTCCATTGTGCCGCAGGGGCAACAACGGCTCCACCATATCAAATTTCGTGGGAAAGGTCAAAAAACCTTTCGGGCTGTCCGCAAACCGTTCGATCGTCCACGGCAGGTTTCCCGTGATCGTATTTTCCAGGACAAGATCGCTGTTGCTGCCGATTTCAAAGGTCAGGTCCCGGTCCGCATTTGCGGCAGTCTTCATGAGCTTATCGAGCATTTGCTCCCGGTTGACGAAAAGCCGCAGATAGGCGCATTTATTATAGTGGCAGACGAGATAGCAGTAAAGGCACATCGCCGTGCAGCCGGATGAGGTATAGGGGACGAGGAAGTCCGAAATCTTCTGATTGGGCACATAGCGGTGTGTCTTGCGTACACCGAGGACGAGATGCCGTTTCATTTTCGGAAAAGCACTGTTGGGATTTGCACGCAGGGCGTCGATTCTATTATGGTTTTCAATCGCGGTCCACGGAAGGCCTGCGTATTTCTCCCGCAGCTGTCTACCCAGCGGGTAATCCAGGACGGCGGGCTCGTAAAAAATCTGATCTGGAAACATGATGGCTCCCACGCTTTCTGACGGATTGGTCCGTTCAAGAGCTAGTATGCCCGGAAACCGGAGCGGAACCTTTTCCACGCTGAAAACAGAGAATCTTTTTTGAGACATATCAAAATTGACGAGATGTGCACCACTGCATCCGGCCTCTACGCCGGCCTGCGCTCAAACACTGCCGCCATACATACGCAGCCCTCCGGATGTTCAAGCCGTGTTTGCGAGGCTGTTCGGAAAGACAAACATACCCCTCGTCCTCTTCCAGGTGCCCCCTCGGTGGTCCTGCTTTATCGGGGAAGTCAGTCTGATTACTTTCATTGTGCTGC
>DCJV01000073.1 GCA_002320555.1 Ruminococcaceae bacterium UBA1691
TCCGGCCGAACGGAAAAGGGAGGGCCTACGCGGCCCGAGCGCGTTTCAATTCTTCTTCCCATGTCCAGGCAATCAAAAAAGCAAGTGTAACGGGGAAATTTTTCGAAATGGTTCTGACTAACGATATCCCTTTTTCGGTAGGCCGGACGCCGGGCAAGCTTTTCCCGGCGTTTTTATTTTCTCCCGCTTGGGAAAAGGGTTGGGTTGGGTAGAGAGATCAAGGAGATGGAAACCACTTCTCTTGAAAAACGGTACTTTTCTGACCGGCTTCGTGGATTTGCCTCCATATGTGGAGGGGGAAGCCGCTGAAAAATCCTGCCCTCTGCCGGATAAGGGCTTGCTTTTTCATCTGAGAGACGGTACGATAAAGATAATGTGAAGGGGGGAGGCGTGATTCATGACAAACAGCTACGAGCGGATTTATGCCGTCGTCCGGCAGATTCCCTATGGCAGAGTCGCAACCTATGGGCAGGTAGCTGCACTCGCAGGCAATCCCCGCTGGTCGCGCGTGGTCGGTTATGCGCTGCATGTCAATCCGGATCCCGTGCATATTCCATGCTTTCGCGTGGTCAACCGGTTCGGCGAGGTATCCAGTGCCTTTGCCTTTGGCGGGGAAAATGAACAGATCGCGCTTTTAAAACGGGAGGGAGTGCGCTTTTTACCGGACGGGCGTGTGGATCTTGCGCATTTCTGTTGGAACGGAGACATGCAGGCGGACATCATTTCTGAATAAGAGAGGTTTTGAGTTATGGACAATTTTTTTGACCTAATTGCGCGGCGAGAGAGCTGCCGTAATTATGATCCGCAAAAAAGGGTAGAAACGGAAAAGCTGATCAAATGTATCGAGGCGGCGCGCATCGCACCGTCCGCGTGTAACAGTCAGCCTTGGAGCTTTGTCGTTGTCAACAGCCCGGAGGTATCCCCGAAGGTCGCGAAATGCGTGCAGGGGATGGGGATGAACCGGTTTACGGACGCCTGCCCATCCTTTATCGTCGTGATCGAGGAAAAGGCGAATATGACAGCGAAGCTCGGCGGAGCGTTTAAGGACCAGCAGTTTGCGCAGATCGATATCGGGATCGCTACCGCGCACATTTGTCTTGCCGCCGTGGAGCAGGGGCTCTCGGCCTGCATCATGGGCTGGCTGGAGGAAAAAAAGCTCAAGGAGCTGCTTAATATCCCGAAATCGAAGCGGATCCGCCTGGTGCTGAGCGTTGGATATGCAGCGAATGAAAGCCTGCGGGAGAAAAAACGCAAGAAACTGGACGAAATCATGCGAATTGTCGACTAAATCATTGCTTTTCTGCCGTTGGAAAGTGTTACCGGGCTTTTTGAGAGGCCGATTTGCTTGACGGAACTTGCGCGTATTTGGTATAATTATACTGATTCTATTAGGTATTCCGTCCGGAGGAAAAGGCCGGGGCATTCCCCGGCATCACGTGAAAAGGAGAAAACCAATGGATAAAAAGAAAACCAAGATTATTGTGGCCGTGGCCGCTGTCTGTGTGGTGATCGCCGTTGCGGTGGGCATTGTGTTCGCGGTACGCGGCAGCAAAAAGCCGGATACCACAGAGCCGGCCAGCAACAGCGTGGGAGCGGATGTGCCTGCGCCTACTGAATCTGTAGGCGAGGTTTCGACGCAGGAGCCTTCTACCGCAGAGGAGAGTACGGAGCCTTCCACGCAGGAAGAAGCGTCGGTTTCCAAAATAACCACGACAAAGCCGCGTACGGCCACTCCTGCGAAGAAGCCTACCCCCACAAAGCCCTCCCTCACTAAGGCGACCGGCCCGGTTACCAACGGTGAAAACCCGTTTGTGGAGTATGATGAAAACGGCAACCCCATCCCGATCGGCGCAACAGACTTCCGCCGCAGCCTCGGCTACTGTGAAGCATATGATAAGATGGCCCCCTATGCCGCGATGGATTTCGATACGGTGCGCGTGAAATTCCGCTATAACAATCTCGACTGGATGATCCAGATGTGGAAGGGGCAGTACGGCCCCTCAATCGGCTGTGAGATCGGTGTTTATCATAAACCGACCACGCGTGCGGTCGAATTTTATGACTGTGCGACAGACGAGAATTCCCTCTGCATGGAAGCGACGTTGTACCGCAAGGGCCAGTTTGTTTTCCACATGCCGTATCGTCTCTACTGGTGGGCCGCGGCGTTTGATCCCGGTATGTTGGACGATGTTTCTGACCGCTCGGAGCTGAATGTTGTTGGCCGGATTACGCTGAAGGATAAAGAGATGTGCACTGCCTTTGCGAATTCCCTGCAGAAGCAGAAGGATGGGCAGGGCCGTACCTTTAAGAATGTGGGCAGCAGTTATAACAAGAATCAACCGACTGTAACGCCAGTTTTCCAGGTGGTTGGCAATGATGTCTATTTTACTTGGTAATGAAATTCATCGGTTACACAAATTATAGTTGACTTTATGCTATTTTAGTGGCATAATAACGAAGTAATACAGTGGCAATAGCCGTTGTAAATAATTAAAGAGAAGGGAATGTCAACCATGAAAAAAGTTCTCAGCGTAGCGCTTGCTCTGGTTCTCTGCCTTGCTATGTGCGTTCCGGCGTTTGCAGCCGACACGAAGGATCCGGTCGATCAGATCGCTGGCGCTCTGGAAGATGCAGGCATTAATCTCGATGCCATTACGGAGAAACTGTCCAGCCTTGGCAAGTTTGATATCGGCTCCCTGACTGGGGGCAACTTCGACATCAGTTCTATCACGGACGCTCTGTCCGGCCTGAGTGATTTCGATATTGCCAGCCTGAAGGACACACTCATTGGTGCGCTTGGCAAGATTGGCGGTGGCGATTTCGATATCGCTGGTATTCTCAATGGCCTGAAAGACAATGAGCTTGCTCAGCTGATCGCGAAGATTTATTCCATCGCTCCGGCGGAGAAAGAGACCACCACAGAGGAGACCACCACGGAAGAAATCACAGAAGCTCCGACCGAGCCGGAAGAAATCCCGGAGACCGGTGATTCCGCTATCGGCATCGCGGTGCTTGGTGTTGTTTCCGTTGCGGCTGCTGCGGCATTTGTCTGCGCCCGCAAGAAGGAAGCGTAAGCAAATCCTTTTAGCAATCAAAAACACCTTCCGGGTTACCGGG
>DCJV01000134.1:0-1553 GCA_002320555.1 Ruminococcaceae bacterium UBA1691
AGTGAGCAAAGCGATATGCTGCCTTGGCCTTCCGCCAGCGCCCAGTGGAGCCGGTTCCCAAAACGATCAAAAACCATACTTTTTGTTCACTTTTTCTTCTCTTAGACTTGATCGACAAGCTGAAGCGCTGATGCAGAAAAAAGCTGCATCAGCGCTTTTAGAGTGGGATCCCTTCAAGATTTTCCTCTGGTTCGTCTCCAGTCGAATAAATATTGCTGCGCGATCCCTTGAACCCCCAGGATACAAGGGGGGAGCCCATTGGGATAGCATTCCGCCAGCACGCGCTTCATCCATACGTCCATGGGAAATGCATCCATGCGGCCGCAGCCGTAAAGTAGGGTGCATTCCGCTACCTTTGGCCCCACACCGCGGATGCGCTGCAAAACGGTACGCGCCTCTTCTATAGGCATGGAGCAGAGTGAAGACAGATCGACTGCACCGGACGCGACCTTTTGTGCAGCATCCAGGAGATAGCCCGCGCGAAACCCAGCGCGCAGGGGAGCAAGATCGGCGGCGCTTAGGGCGGCGAGCCGTTCAGGGGAGGGAAAGGAGAAGTCTCCTCCCCCCAGAGCGTCGCCAAAGGTTTCGCACAATCTTCGGATGATCCCTTTGATACGGGGGATATGATTATTCTGGGAGATGAGAAAGGAGCACAGCGCTTCCCAGGGCTCCTGCCGCAGGATGCGAATTCCCGGACAGGCAGTGATCGCCTTTCGCATCACCGCATCCTCACAAAATGCCTTAAGCAGCGCGTCGTAATCACGCCCTAGGTCAAAGTAAGTATACCAGACGGATGCAAAATGCTCTTCCTCACAGGAAAAGAAAACACTGTCCCCCTCCTGCCGGACGGTCAGTGGGCAGCCGAAGGCAACGCCGTGGAACGCGCCGTCGGCAAGACGTTCCCAGCGGAAGGCCTGACCGCAATCCAACGTGCGGGCCAGATCAAAGTGGGGGAGCGTAATACAGAGTGGTTCAAGCGCGACAGGCATGAGAGCACCTCCTCGCCGGAAACAGCCCCGGCACAAGAAATGAATACATGAAAAAAGCCGCCGGATTACATTTACCCGGCGGCATTCGGAATTTACTCAGCGGTACAGCGGGTATTTTTCGCAGATTGCTGTGACACGGGCGCGGATTTCGTCCGCCTTCGCTTCGAAATCGGTCGCCGCAAGCTTAATGCAGTCTGCAATTGTGTCCATATCCTCTGCCTGCAGGCCCCTTGTGGTGGCGGCAGCCGTACCCAGACGCAGACCGCTGGTGACGAAGGGCTTCTCGGGGTCATTCGGGATCGCGTTTTTATTGGCCGTAATATAGACTTCGTCCAGACGGTGCTCAAGCTCCTTGCCGGTCACGCCGAGAGAACGCAGGTCGACCAGCATGAGGTGATTGTCCGTGCCACCAGAGACGAGATCGACGCCGCGGGAGATAAGGCCGCTCGCAAGCGCCTTTGCATTGTCAAGGATTGTTTGCTGGTAGACCTTAAATTCCGGCTTGAGCGCCTCGCCAAAGCAGACGGCCTTTGCCGCGATGGTGTGCATCAGCGGGCCGCCCTG
>DCJV01000134.1:1586-13333 GCA_002320555.1 Ruminococcaceae bacterium UBA1691
AGGATCATGCCGCCGCGCGGGCCGCGCAGGGTCTTGTGCGTCGTGGTGGTGACAACGTCTGCGTAGGGGACGGGCGAGGGATGCAGACCCGCTGCGACGAGACCGGCGATATGCGCCATGTCGACCATCAGATAAGCGCCGACGCTCTTCGCAATTTCGCTGATGCGCTTGAAATCGATGATGCGCGGATAGGCGGACGCGCCCGCTACGATCAGCTTTGGCTTTACCTTCAGCGCCTCCTCGGCGAAGGCATCATAGTCGATATAGCCGTCCGCATTGACACCGTAGGGGACGAAGTTGAAATATTTGCCGGACATATTCACCGGAGAGCCGTGCGTCAGATGCCCGCCATGCGCGAGATTCATGCCCATGACCGTATCGCCGGGATGGATCAGCGCAAAATAAACGGCCATGTTCGCCTGTGCGCCGGAATGCGGCTGGACATTGGCACATTCTGCGCCGAACAGCTCCTTGGCGCGCTCAATGGCAATCTTTTCAACGATATCGACATACTGGCAGCCGCCATAATAGCGCTTGCCCGGATAGCCCTCCGCATATTTGTTGGTCAATACACTGCCCATGGCAGCCATCACGGCCGGAGAGACGAAGTTTTCGGAGGCAATCAGCTCAATATTGCGCTGCTGGCGGCCAAGCTCCTGCTGCATGGCCTCACCAACCTCCGGGTCGAAGCGCGAGACAAAGCCGATGGTATCGAGAATTTCACTGTACATAACGTGTAACGTCCTTTCTTTCGCTCTTTCAGTCCAAAAAACAATATTATAATTATCATACCATAGTTAAAAACAGAATTCAATCCAAAGATGCTCGGAAAGGTTGCCATTCAGGCAGAAAGCGGAAGAGGAAATTTACAGGAGAAAGGGTTGGCGGATTTGGCGGAATACAGTATAATAAAGCCGAAATATATTGACTGGGCATCGATGCGCCTGGGTCGAGAAAGAAGGCAGTTCCATGACGAAAAAAGAACGCGTGCGTCTGGCAGTGGAGGCGCTGAAAAAAGAATACCCGGATGCGATCTGTTCCCTACGCGCCGAGGAGCCGCTACAACTGCTCATTGCCACGCGTCTCTCCGCCCAGTGCACGGATGCGCGGGTCAATCTCGTGACGCCGGTCTTATTTGAAAAGTATCCGACGCTGGAAGCTTTCTGCGAGGCAAGGGTGGAGGATGTGGAGGAGATCATCCATTCCTGCGGCTTTTACCATGGCAAGGCGCGGGATATCATCGGCATGTCTCAAAAAATCCGTGATACATTCGGCGGCGTGGTGCCGGATACGGTGGAAGCGCTTACGACCCTGCCCGGGGTTGGACGGAAGACGGCGAATCTGATCGTGGGTGACGTTTACGGGAAACCGGCGGTTGTGGCGGATACGCATTTTATCCGGATGTCGAACCGGATGGGGTTCGTCGATACAAAGGACCCGTATAAAGTAGAGGTCGCCATGCGAAAGCTTTTGCCGCCGGAGGAGAGCAATGATTTTTGCCACCGCTGCGTGTTGCACGGGCGCGCTTGCTGCACGGCGCGCAAGGCGATGTGCGAGGGCTGTTGCATGGCGGAATTCTGCCCGAAGAAGGGCGTTGCTTAATATAAAAAGTCGGCCTCAGCGCGATGGATTGTAAAGAGCGGGAGCAATTTTTCTTTTTAGAAAAGTTGGCTCCCGCTTTTTGTATGGTATCGTACTATTTATTTTTGGCCGCCTGTCATCAGCCCGAAGTATTCACCCGGCGTCATGGAATATTCTTTTTGGAAAGCACGGTAAAACGTCCGAACGCTGTCAAACCCTGCTTCTCGTGCCGCGGTGGAAATCCGGTCGGATAGCGGATCGAAGCAGTCGATGAATTTGGATAGTCGGAGTTGGTTGACATACCGGTTAAAATTCATATGGGCTTTTTGATTAACAGCAGTGGAGACATAGGTATGATTGGTCATGCAGGCGGCAGCGACGGATTCGATTGAAATAGGCCGGTCAAAGTTTTCATGGATGTAAGAAAAAATCACATCGCTGATTCTTTGGCTGGAGTCTTTGCGGTGAGAAAAGCAATTTTCCAGAAACTGATAAATATTGCTAAAATAGAGCAACCGGCTTTTCGGCGACAGGGCGTTGAAGGTTTTATACAGCTTAAAAATAGCAAGAGCGTCGCCGGTTTCGTCATGCATAACACAATTGTCAATATTCAGTTGTGACAGCTTGTTGGAATAAATATCCGGCAAAATGGGACAAATGCACTTATTGTAGCCTTTGGAATCGAAATCGTGAAGTTCATAGGGCCTGATCACAGCAAACTGGTTCCTCACAAGGGATAGAACACCTGTACCGAGATAAATGGTGACGCAGCCTTTTTCAACATAAATAATCTCAATCTGCCTGTGGTAATGGAATGCACCGCCTTTTGAAAGGCGATAGAATCCACAAGTGCCGTTGCCGAGCAGGTCGCTTTCATTTAAATAATCTTTCATATCCATATGCTGATTATAGCTGGTAGAATCCGTGCGTGTCAATCTGTTTTGAAGATTTGGCATCATAAATTTATGATTTGCTATTTTATAAGACACAGCGCAGCTTTATATTTTAAGAAAAATCAGGCGATGAGGAGTCGGATTGTAATGCAAACAATTGCGATCATTGGAGTGGGCGTGCGAGGCAGGGCATATGGGGGTATTCTCTCTGAGTGGCATGAAAAAGTGCGAATTACCGCGGTATGCGATCCCAACCCCAAAAAGCTGAGAAGCGCCGCAGAAAAATATGGCGTGGAATGCAATCGCTGCTTTACCAGCGACAGCGCTTTTTTTGAGGCGGGCAGGCTGGCGGATGCTTTGCTGATTTGTACACAGGATTGCCAGCATTTTGTTCATGCAAAAGCCGCTTTGGAACTTGGGTATCACATTTTGCTTGAAAAGCCGATATCAACAAAATTGGACGAGTGTTTTTGGCTTGCAGGAAAGGCAAAAGAATCCGGGCGGCTGTTATCGATTTGTCATGAGCTGAGGTATTCTTTTTTTACGCAGCAGATTAAAACTGTTTTGGAGAGCGGCGTGCTGGGAGAGGTTGTGATGCTCCAGCAGACCGAACGGGTCGGGTACTTTCATCAGGCGCACAGCTATGTGAGGGGCAGCTGGAACAGGAAGGCCTGCGCGAGCCCGATGATTCTGTCGAAATGCTGCCACGACTTGGATTTGCTCGCTTATTTCGCGGGAGCGGAATGCCAGTGTGTTTCCTCCTTTGGCGGCCTGCGTTTTTTTCATCGGGGTAACCAGCCGGCAAACGCATCGGACTATTGCTATCAATGCAGCATTCGGGCGACATGTCCATATGACTGTATTTCGTTTTATCAAAACAACCAGCGGTGGGCGGAACGGGCCGGCTGCTTTTTGAATCCCTGTCAGGATGAGGATATTCGGAACTGGCTGTCGGATCAAACAAATCCTTACGCGCGCTGCGTCTTTGCCTGCGACAACGATGTGGTGGATCATCAGGTTGTCAATATGCGCTTTCAAAACGGTGTTTGCGCCGATCTGACGATGACGGCTTTTTCAAAGGACGAAAGCAGAATGCTTTCAATCTTCGGTACTTATGGAGAGCTTGCAGGCGACATGGAGAAGCATCTGATCACCGTGAAGCCGTTTGGAAAATCGCCGTATATCATCGATGTTCAGAAAATCTACGGGGATTTAAGCGGCCATGGAGGTGGGGACAGGGCGATGGTGGAGGATTTTCTGCTTCAGCTCGAGGGGGCGCCGGAGGCGAAGGCGCTGACAGGCATTGAACATTCTATCCAGAGCCATCTGATTGCGCTGGCGGCAGAACAATCTCGGTTAAACGGCGGGCAGGCCATCAAACTGGATGCCGATAGAAGCAAAGAGACACAGGTTCCATCATTTTAAAATTTAAAGTAGAGAGGAAGGCTATTGTTATGAAAATAGCAGTTATGAGTTCCAGTTTCCACAAACCCTTTCGGGCAAGTTTAAAGCTTGCTCGTAGGATGGGCATCACAGGCATGCAGATTAACCTCAATGGCGGCCTTGAGATCGACCGGCTGACAGACTGGCGGGTAGAAAAAATGAGGGCGCTTCTGAACCGGTATCAGATTGAGATCTCAGCCTTTTGCGGAGATCTCGGCGGTCACGGGTTTATGCGCGCCGACGAAAACAGGGTCAAAGTGCCAAAAACCAAACGGATGATCGACCTGGCAAAGAGAATGCATGTCCCCGTCATTACGACGCATATTGGTATGATCCCGGATGACAGGAATCACCCCGTGTATCGGACGCTTCATGCCGCGTTGACCGAAATCGGAGCATACGCAAAGGAAAACGGTGTAACTTTGGCAATCGAAACCGGGCCGGAGCGTGCGGATACGCTGCTTTCTTTTCTGGAGAGCCTCAACGGAGGGGTTGGCGTAAATCTTGACCCGGCCAACTTCGTGATGGTAACTGGGCAGGATCCTGTGGAGGCTGTCAGGCTGCTGGGAAAATACATCGTTCATACGCATGCAAAAGACGGCGTCAACCTGCGGACCTGCGACCCGCAGGAGGTCTACGGCAGCCTTGATCCGCATCAGACGCATCGCACGCCCGCCTCCCCGGTATTCAGAGAGACGCCTCTGGGCGAGGGCGGCGTAGATTGGGACGCTTATTTGAATGCCTTGAGGGAAGCGGGCTATGATGGTTATCTGACCATAGAGCGGGAAACCCGGGCCGCTCCGTATCAAACCATTGAACAGGCATATCGTTTTCTGTGCCAAAAGCTTCAGACGGATCCGGAGAAAAGGGTTGTCCTTGCCGTGGTGGGCTGTGGTAATATTGCGAAATTCGCCCACTTTCCCGCGATTCAAAAAATTGGGGAATACAGGCTGAAATACTGTGTGGATATCGTTGAGGAGCGGGCGAGAAAAGTAATGCAAAAATATGGAGCGCACGGTTATACAAAGGCGATCACCGATTACCGTGAAGCGCTTGCCGACGAGGAAGTGGAGGCCGTCATCGTCTGCACCCATACCCACCTCCATGCACAGATTGCGATTGAGGCAATGCAGGCGGGCAAGCATGTTTTATCCGAAAAGCCTGTGGCGATGAATGCCCGGCTGGCGGAGCAGATGCTTACGGTTTCGCAGCAGACGGGGAAAATCAATAATATCGGCGTGTGTATGCGCTTTGACGGCGCCGTTAACGCAATCAGGGATATGATCAGCAGCGGGGAACTCGGCGAGGTATACAGCGTTTACTGTTCCTTCCGGGAGTTTAGAAATATACCCGCAATCGGTGGGGAATTCACAAATCGCGCGCATGCGGGGGGCGGTGTGCTTTTCGATTGGGGCGTGCATTATCTGGATCTGATACTGTATTGCACCGGCCAGCCGGATATCCTGACAGCTAGTGCAAACACCTATTCCAAGCTGGGAAGCGACATTGAGCATTATCAAGCAAAAAAAGGCGCCTACAACGCCTCGAAGGAGTTCGGCGGCGTTTATGACGTGGAGGAATATGTGACCGGGTTTGTGCGTACTGCGGGCCCGAGCATTTCTTTCAACGGGGCATGGGCCCAGAACATCGACCATAAAGAGACCTATATCGATTTTATGGGAACCAAAGGCGGCATCCGGCTGCAATACTGCGCGGGTTTTGAGTGGTTCACTGAGCGAAACGGCAAACTCGTTTGCCTGAAACCATCTTTCCAGAAAGGCAATATGTATGAAGAGGAACACAGGGCCTTTGTCAATGATATCCTGCATCACACCCACTCAAGGGCATATATTCAAAATTTGCTTTCCACCGCGCGGCTTTTAGATGCGCTCTATCAATCCGCACAAAACAATGCGGAATGCCAGATTGAATCATAAAAGCTGAAAACGATCGAAGCAGCCCTGAAATGGAAATGCCGTTTTGGGGCTGCTTCTTTCTGTGCAGGCAACGCCTCCTGAAGACGTGGTTACTGGAGATAATTCTTCATCTTCTGGATCCCGTCTTCTTCCGTCTGGATGAGCGCCTGCCCGAGCGACTGGATTTCCGGCTGAACATCGGAATACTGCTTCATCGTGCGTGTTGTCTCGATGAGCCCCATCGTGTTTCCGTTAATCATAATTTCTGCAATGTGGTTCGCGGATTTGTCCATCAGGGTGTTAAGCTGTACGCCCGACCAGAGGCTCGCCTGCGCGAGCGGGCCTTTATCCTTTGGCACAGCCTTGTGCTGGGAAAGCGCCTGTGAGGCTTGGCAGGAAATCTTTGCATATTGGTCGTGCTGCTCATGCAGGTCGTTGAGAAGCTTTGCATCCGTCACCTTTTCCGTTAGGCAGGAGATGGATTCGCACCCCATCTGCGCACCCTGATAAATTTTATTCAAGCATTCGATATTGCGGTCTTGTGATTGAGCTGGCATCAAAATCACTCCTTTTTGTTTTTCTTAGTCTCTGTAGAAAACAAAAAAATATGTGCGTCTACTTGCAAAACGGCGAAATATTCGATATACTGAGACTGGATATGAAAATCATTTGAAAAATTATAATTTTAGGCAGGACAGTTATGGAAAAAACCGAGCTTTTATTACAGGAGAATACCCAAAACGGGCCGCTTTATCTGCGTGTTTACAGCTACTATAAGGATTTGATCGCAACCGGAAAGCTGCCCGCGGGGGCCAAGCTGCCGTCGATCCGGCGGTGTGCCAAGGAGCTGGAGATCAGCCGCACCACGGTCGAGGCGGCCTACCTGCAGCTAGCGGCGGAAGGGTATGTCCTCGCAAAGCCACAGAGCGGCTTTTACGCATCCCGCCTCGATTATGATCTGACGGCTGGTGGGGTACAGGAGCGGCCACGTTCCCATCAGGTTGCGCCTGCGATCCGGTTCGATTTTGCTTCTGCCTCTGTGGATGCGGAGAGCTTTGATTTTGCCCTTTGGCGGCGGTATATCAAAAGCGCGTTACGAGCGGACGAGCGGCTCCTCTCCTATGGCGAGCCACAGGGCGAGCCCGATTTGAGAACCGCGCTGTGCAGCTATGTGGCGAAGAGCCGGAATGTCGTCTGCACGCCGGATCAGATCGTGGTTGGCGCAGGTGTGCAGAGCCTGCTGCATATCCTCTGTGCGCTGCTGGGGGACCGGGCAGCGGTCGGGTTTTGGAACAATTCCTTTGTGCAGGGCCGTGCTGTTTTTGAGGACCACGGCTTTCCTATCCGCTACTATACACAGGCGAATGATGATTTTTCCATTCTAGAGCAAGATGGGATCCGGCTGCTATATACCTCTCCATCGCATATGGATGCAATGGGAGACGTAATGCCGGTTGCACAGAGGCTAAAGCTCCTGCAGGTCGCACGGCGCATCGGCTGCTTGGTGCTGGAGGACGACTACGACAGTGAATTCCGCTATTTTACCCATCCGGTTCCCTCGCTACAGGGCCTCGACGGCGGACGGAGTGTGATCTATATGAGCACGTTTTCAAAGCTCCTTCTGCCCTCCCTGCGCCTGAGCTTTATGGTCCTGCCGGCTTCCCTGATGGATGCGTATGAAAATAGGGGCGGGCTGTATAACCAGACAGCTTCAAAGGCGGAGCAGATCGCCCTGTGCCAATTTATCCGGGATGGACATCTGTCATCCCAAATCCGGAAGGCGCGCAAGCTCTATATGAATAAAAGCCGGGCGCTGTGCGAGGCGGCGCGCAAGGCATTTGGAGATCGGGCAATGGCGGAGGTGTGCGCCTCCGGCCTGATGGTGCGACTGGAAATCAGAAGCGAGGAATCGGCCCAAGTTCTGCAGAAAAGAGCGCAGGACGCAGGAATCGCCGTGCGGGCTGAGGAGGGATCGGCAGATGGGGGAGGTGCCTGCCTGCTGCTTGCAAGCGCTGGTGTGCCGCTTGACGATTTTGAAATAGCCCTAGAAGAGCTGCGCGATGTGCTGTGCAAGAAAAGAGAATGAGCTGCAAGCTGGCTGTGTTTAGGCGATTTGAACAATTGCCAACTGATTCTATGCCGTAACCGGCTCATTTCTCCAATTGGAGCTGCCCGAATCAAAAAACCTCCGACCGGCGCCCTCAAAAAAGGCCGGTCGGAGGTTTTTTATCAAAATATGTGGTAGGTGAAGCCGCTATTTTCGAATCTGCTCACCTGTGCGGACGTCGAGCACATGCGTAAAGACCGCGGTGTGCGTGCTGGAGATATACTTGTCGACATGCATGCTACCGAAATACCATTTTTGAAAGGTGGCGGATTTGCCGAGCTCCTCAAAATAGGCGTTTAAAGCGGTGACGCGCACCGGCCCCTTTTCCTGGAGCTTCAGGAAGCCCTTGATGGTGGCCGGCGGCTCGTGCGTCAGGATGATATCGACTTTGCAGTCGACCTTTTCGAGATTGTTTGCACCCTCCAGCAGCTCCGCCTGCGTGGGGATTTCATCGCGTGACCAGGTGTCATTGTCGAAACGGATATCGATGTCCGGGCTTTCGCCCCCACCCATGGTGAAAATCTTTAAGCCCTCGATCTCATAAATCTGGCCGCGCATCAGATGGTATAGGTTTTTGTAAATCTGCTGGACCTTGCCCCCGTTCCATTCGGTGACATCGTAGCTTTTGAGCAGTTCGAAATTTTCATGCGTCCCATCGAGAAAGCAGACGTTGTATTTTTTGCTGCCGATTTGCTTGAGAAGCTTCTGCTCCGCCTTGCCGCCCTTCCAGAGGAAACCGAAATCCCCACAGACGAGCAGCGTATCCCCTTTTTTGAGCTTTTTCAAGCGCGGATCGCTGAAGCGGTCCGCGTCGCCATGCATGTCGCCGGTTACATAAACCATTGAGAAATCCCTCCGTGTCCTACTATGCGGAAAAACGCAGGAAAAATGGTTTCCTTTTATCCGCAATACTGTTATACTATAAATATCGCGAACGTGTGTGGCGGGGCAGACAGCCAGATGTATTCCCAAAGGGGGAATGGGGACAATTGACCTTGCCGCACATTCTGTTCGTCATTATATCCTATCATACAACATTTACAGGGAGACTGTCCATGAAAAAGGCAATAATTTTTTTCTGTTGTATTTTGACAATTCTTACGAGCGCTGTTTTTACGGCAGCCGCATCCTATAACGGCGAAATTAAGCTGGACGCGGAAATCGCGATGCTCGTGAGCCTGGATAACGGTACGGTGATTTTTGATAAAAATGCGGACAAACGCACAGCGCCCGCCTCGCTGACCAAAATCACGACCGCCATTGTGGCCATCGAGAATTGCGACGATCTGGAAAACACGATCGTCACGGCGCCCTACGATGCGATTCATGCGTTGGATGGAACAGGCAGCTCTCTCGTCGGCATCAAGGAGGGAGAGCAGATCAGCATGCTGAATCTCCTTTATTGCATGATGGTACACAGCGCAAATGAATCGGCCAATATCATCGCGGACTATATCGGCGGCGGAAGTATCCCCCGCTTTATCGAGCTGATGAATTCCTTTGTTAAAAAGCTCGGCTGCGAGAATACACATTTTGTCAATGCGCATGGCCTGGACGAGGAAGGCCAGTATACCACGGCGGCAGATATGTGCAAGATCGTGGAATATGCGCTGCGGCTGCCCGTCTTTGAAAAAATCACAAATACGGCAAAATTCACGCTGCCCAAGAGCAATCTGCGCGAGGCACAGACGCTGCGCACGACGAACGAGCTGATTGATTCCTCGAGCCCGTATTATTACGCCGGAGCAAAGGGAATCAAAACCGGTACGACCACCAATGCAGGCCGCTGCGTCATCTCTGTTGCCTCCCGCGACGGCTACCGTTATCTGGGCATTGTCATGCGTGCTCCTTATAAGGATGCGGCCGGAAATATCATCAAGGGCAAGGAAGGCTCTGCTTTTGTCGACTGCCGGAAGATGTTTGACTGGGCGTTTGACAATTTAAAGCTGGAGACGGTTGCGGACCCGGATCAAATCATATCCGAAGTGAAGGTAGCACTCTCCTTCCAGTCGGATTATGTGCGTTTGCTTCCCAAAGGGGAAATGCGCGCATTGGTGCCACAGGGGCTGAATGCTTCCGGCGTTATGATAGAACCGGATGAAAATATGCCGAAATCGATCGATGCGCCGGTCAAGAAGGGAGAGACCGTCGGGAAGGCCAATATCCTATACGCCGGGCAAGTGATTGGCACGGTAGATCTCGTGGCAGAAAAGGACGTGAGGCGCAGTCTGATCCTGTATGCGGGCAGCCTTCTGAAAAAGGGCTTCCAGTCCACGACCGGGAAGATCATCCTGGCGGCGGCGCTGCTGGTTGTGGTGTTTTATATCCTGGTCAACGTCCTGTATCATTACAAGAAGAAAAAGGCACGCATCCGTGTGGTGCGCGGTTACCGGCAGGTGAAGAAGGGGAAAAAATAAGGGGCCGAAAGTGAAAGACTTTTTCCTGACAAAGTCTGCCTCTGAAGAAACGGATTGGATCAATGAATTCGGAGGGACAAAAAGAGAGGGAGAGATAAATGCACCTTTTGAAATCGATCAAGGCGGAATATCGCCCCTTTTTGATTCTATTTGCCGGTGCGCTGCTGGTTCATCTGTTTTTGCCCTTACAGTGGAGCGATGACGCAGTCTTTGCCAAAGAAGCTTCAGAAATGACGCTGATGGTTTTTCTGCGGGGCAGCTCTCGTCTCCTGACAGATACGATGACCTATCTTTTTGCCAGATACCATTTGCTCTGGCGTCTTTGCAATCCGCTCGTCCTGACGGTAATGGCAATCGTCATCTCACGGCTTCTCACATGCAAAAACGCAGTGCTGAAGAATACGGTGATCTGCATCGGGATTCTTTACCCTGCAATGGTCATCGTGGATGCAGGTTTTATCGCCACAACGGTCAATTACCTGTGGCCGGTCACCTGCGGGCTTATTTGCCTGCTGCCCTTACAGCGGCTGTGCCGGGGCGGAAGGGTACGCTGGTATGAGGTTGTTTTTGGGATTCCACTTCTGCTCTATGCGCTCAATATGGAGCAGATGTGCGCAATCCTGTTGGTGCTTTTTGTGTCCGGCTTCCTCTATTTGTGCATCAAAAAGAGGCCGTCCCTCTATGCGGGGATACAGGCGCTGCTCTGCATTGCCGGCCTTTGCTGTACATATGCTTTAAACTGCGTCGGCGACGGTTCCCGCATGGAGCGGGAGATCACCCGGTATTTCCCTGATTTCTTAAATTTGACCCTTTGGGATAAGCTGGAGCTGGGCTTTTCTTCCACGCTCTACTGCTTGACGATGGACGCGGCGTATGCCTCGGCCGCGTTTTTGGCCTTCACGCTGTTCCTGGCGATTGCGGTATTTCGGAAGACAAGAAAGCCCGGCTTTCGTTGTGCGGCGGCAGTTGCGCCGGCATTTACTCTGTTTTTTGTGACAGCGGGCCTACTTCCCGCAAGGCTTGTGCCGTTTCTCCCCTTTTTTACAGGAGGGATGCACAACTACTTAGTATCCAAAGCGTCGTATTCTTTTTCACCGCTGCGGGACTTTCTGTTTATTGGAATCTGCACCTGCGTGCTTTGCAGCATTGGTCTGCTGATGGGGAACACGCGGGCTACGCTGACGGCGTTTGTAACGCTCGCTGCGGGGCTCTGCTCCCGCATGATGATGGGCTTTTCTCCGACCGTTTGGGCTTCCGGATACCGGACCTTCCACATAATGTTCCTCACCTTTTTATTTTGCAGTATCATGGTGCTCAATCACAACCCCACTCTTTTCAGAGGAAAGAGGGAGCTGGAGAAAGCATCCGCCTGAAAGCGGCCGGCAATTTT
>DCJV01000076.1:0-23480 GCA_002320555.1 Ruminococcaceae bacterium UBA1691
GCATTTACCGCGTGAGGGGCATCGGCCCACAGCCTTCATTGTCATCTGCCAGGATATGTCCGTCAGCGATTCTCCCACGATGTTCCAGCGCGATATCGGCATTTCCGCGCAGACGATCCTGCTCGCCGCTACAGAAAAGGGGCTCGGCGGCTGCATGATCGGCAGCTTTGAGAAAAATACGCTAAAAAAGGCACTCAGCCTGCCGGAGCAGATCGAGCCCATGATGGTGCTTGCCATCGGCAAGCCCGACGAGACGGTGCTGCTCACCGAGGTGGGCCCGGGCGGCTCCACGGATTACTATCGGGATGAAAACGATGTCCACTTCGTTCCGAAACGCGCATTAAAAGACATTCTTCTGTGAGGGTTGAAGGGAAATGAAAACAGGTTTGGTTCTAGAGGGTGGCGGCCTGCGCGGGATCTATACCGTCGGCGTGCTCGACGTGATGATGGAGCAGGGTCTTTTCCCGGACTATGCGGTGGGCGTTTCTGCAGGCGCGGCCAACGCCGTATCATATCTGTCCGGACAAAAAGGGCGCGGCTATCGCGTCAATATGGAATATTTGGGCGACAAGCGTTATATGAGCCTTTCGAATCTAATTCGCAAGCGCTCTTTATTCGGTATGGACCTGATCTTCGATGAGATTCCGAATTCGTTAGACGTTCTTGACTACGATGCGATTCAGCGCTCCCCGATTGAATTCTACACCGGGGTCACCTCTTGCGAGGATGGAAGGGCCTTGTATTTTGGCAAGGAATACTTGACGCATGACTGCAATCTGCTCTGTGCATCGGCTTCCATTCCGATCATTTCCCAGCCGGTGGAGATCGATGGTATCCCCTGCGTGGACGGTGGCGTGGCGGATCCGATCCCCGTGCAAAAAGCGCTTGATGATGGCTGCGATCAGATCATCGCCGTCCTGACCCAGCCTCGCGGCTACCGGCAAAGCCCGATGCGGATGCGCCCCGCCTACCACCGGATGTTGAGGCGTTATCCCCGGCTGGTGCAGACGCTGGACCGCCGCCATACCGTATATAATGCCTGCCTCGCTCAGCTCGAGCAGCTTGAGCACTGCCTGCGCGCCTTCGTCATCGCGCCGAGCAGGCCCCTGCCCACGAGCTGGATGTGCAAGGATCCCGCCCGCATGCAGGAAACCTATGAAATCGGACGAAAGGACGCGGTTGAAGCGTTGCACAAGGGCCTTGCAAAAGCATTTTGAATCTTCTGGCACAAGGCCGCCTGCACGGGGAATCCCCATACAGGCGGCCTAATTTCCAAAATAATGCGTTAAAAAAATTCCCATTTATCTATCAAACCCTCTGAAAACCCCATATTTTCAAGGCATTTCGCTCGTCTAATGCTCAAGCCTTATGTATCTGCCCTTGTTTTTGCCCTTACGAGCCGAAACAAGGGCAAATTTTTTATTCCCCGCCGACTACCTTATCCAGCAGCCTTGCGGAAGTGCGCTTCGCCTCCCTTGTAGCGTGAGCGTAAATGTTCATCGTGGTACTTACATCGGCGTGTCCGAGAAGCTCCTGCACATCTTTGGGCGCTGCCCCGTTGGAAAGCAGATTGCTTGTGAATGTGTGTCGGAGCATATGGAAATGAAAATCCTCCAAGCCCTCAACCTTTTTGCTTGCCGTCCTGCACATAATTCCTACCGTACTCGGCGATTCATACGCCCCGTCAGGTCTGAGACATACAAAGGATATTTCTTTGTAGCTTTCGGGCGTTTCTTCTGTCCTCGGCAAACTGTAAACCTCGTAATAGGTGCGGTCTTTTTCTTTGACCTCCGTATAATAGTTGAGGTTGTAAAGTTCTCCGTATCGGAAACGGCTTTTGTGCTGTTCGGTTTTCGCCGTCCGCAGGATTGCCGCCAGCGTGTCGCAGAAGTCCACGGTACGGACTTTCTTTCGCTTTGTTGCTCCTATCTCGGTTTTGTGCCTTGCCCCGTTGTAGCGCATACTGCGGCGCACCGTAAGATACTGCTTGTCAAGGTTAATATCCTGCCAAGTCAAGCCGCAGACCTCGCCAATGCGAAGCCCCGTGTAGTAAGCAATCTGAATAGGCAGCAATGCGGGATTGTCTTTCTTTTTCAGAAATTCTTCCAGCTTCAAATACTGCTCATGGCTGAGTGTAGGCGTGGAAGCTGTATCACCGTCCTCGTCCGAGAACAGGTCATAATCCTCTTTCTTGCCCCGCCATACCACATACTGCATGGGATTAAAGGAAATCAGCCGCTTCGGGAATACCGCAAAGCGGAACGCCCCTTGCAGGACAGCTGAGAATAACCGCAGATACCCTTTGCTGAGTGCCTTTGCGGTTGTGCCGTCGGGATTTGTCCCGCCGAAGCCGAGATAATCCATATATGCCTGCAAATGGTCGGCGGTAACGGTTTTCAGCCTTCGGTTGCCGATAGGGTGCTGTTTGATACGGTTGACCGTTCCCTGATACGCCATGACCGTACCGTTGCTTAGGCTGCCGGGCTTTAATTCTTCCTCCACCCACATATCCAGCATATCGCCTACCATGATATTCTCTGCTTTTGCAACAAACTTCTTTTCCTCGTAGTCGGCGATAGCCTTGCGGAGCATGGCTTCTGTTTCCGCCTTGCTCTCTGTTCCTGCAAACTCTTTCTGGACTTTCCTGCCGCTTTCATCCTCGATGTAAAAGCGTGCGTACCACTTTTTGCCCTTCTTTCTTACAGAACCTTTTGCCATAGATAAAAATTCTCCTTCCTATCCGTGGCAATCGGGACTGTGACATATGGTGTGCGTAAAGTAATAGTGTCACTTGTGCCGATTGGTTTCAACCGGCATTTTTACTTGTCAAGGTGCCACGGAATTTTCTTTTTCGGAAAGCCGTGCTTCGGCTTCCGCTACTATCCCGAAAAGGTCGCCCATAGAAACCTTTGTGCGTCCCTCATCGTAGATATGTAAAATTCCGTCTAAAAAACGCTTCATATCTTCGACAGGCAGTTCCATCTCTTTGCGGTAAACACGCTCGGTAATTGCGCCCGATTCAATGGCGTAGCGTTTAAGCGACTGCTTCAGCCCCTCGTCCTCCGCCACACGGTCAACCTCCGCCATTGCATTGGCAAAGTGATGGCAAAGCACAGAATACAGGTCAATCATCTTGCCGAGGAAGGTCGTCAAAAGCTGTTGGTGCGGCTCGTTCTTTACGGCAGAGGAAACTGTATCTAAATACTTTTTGATATGCTCCTCCATCTCTTTGGAGCAGAGCGTTCTGCTGTCATATTCCTTTTCTTCGGAAAGTCCTGTCAGCCATTCGGGAGTGGTAAGCAACGCTTCTGCCAGCCCGTTGATAATCATAGTTCGCTTTGGGTCAACGCCGTCCGCTTCGTATCTCTGAATGGTGGATTTGTTCACACCGATACGCCTGCCGAGTTCGGGCATTGTGAGATTTAACTCTGTTCGGCGTTCTTTTACCCGTTCACCGACTTGTTTTGCGGTGAAAATGATTTCTTCTTTCAAGGTTTTCACCTCCTGTCGCATATAAGTATAGCACATCAAAACTTACTTTGCAACTATTTTCTTGATAAAAGCTAAAAAATATTTTTAATAGGTTGCAAAATAGGTTGAAAAAAGATAGCAAAATAAGTATAATAAAGAATGCGAAGTTGCAAAATGAGTTCTTTTGAAAGGAGAGGATTGAATGAACAACATTAAAATGGGCTTAACCATTGAGGAAGCCGCCGAATGTACGGGTATCGGCAGGAACACCATGCGGAAGCTGGTGGACTGGGGCAAGCTGCCCGTTCTCAAAGTCGGGCGCAAGGCAATTATCCGCAGGGATACGCTGGAACATTTTATGACCGCCAATCAGGGCAGGAATCTGCTCAGTCAGAACGATGTACGCAAGGTGGAGTAACCGCCCTTTAAGCCCTCGGCGTTTGAGAGCGAAATACACCCCTCGCACAAATCTTCGATTTGTACTCTGGGTATTTCGCCCCTGCGGGGAGCTGGCTGTCCCGTCTGCTAACGCCGCCGAAACAGTGGCAACCGTCAGGACGGTTGCAAAATAAGAACGCCCCATTACGGGAGAAAGGAGTTTATGGCAAGACACAGCTTCATACAGATGTCGAAGCTGCCGAATGTCAAAGGACGGATTTCCTATATCACAAGTCCTGCAAGGCAGGAAAATCTCTATGCCATCTATCGCACCGCCGATAATGAATTTTGGAGCAATCTCGCAAAAGAGAGCCAGCAGGAATTTAAGCGGAGCGGCACGGAGGGAAAATGTATCGAAGCAAGGGAACTGATTATTGCCCTGCCCGAAGTCTATACGCAGTATGAGCCGCAGCAGGTTCTCGAAGATTTCACTGAGGAATTTCACAAGCGGTACGGCGTGGAATGTGTATCGGCTCTCCACCACAACAAGCGAAAGACCAACTACCATATCCACCTAATTTTCAGCGAGAGGAAGCTGCTTGCCGAGCCAGAGATTAAGATTGCCAGCCGCAGCGTATTTTTTGATGAAGCAGGAAAGCGGGTACGCACCAAGAAAGAAATCACAGGGGAGGACGGGCAGGTGCGGAAAGGCTGTACCGTGATTAAAAAAGGTGAGATTTACGAGAGCCACTTTTTTACCACCAAAGACGAGCGTTTTAAGGGAGCGCCTTTTCTTCGGGAGGTAAAAGAGGTTTATACAGACCTTATCAACCGCCACATTTCCAATCCCGAACAGCAGCTAAAGGTATTTGATAAGAACAGCGTGTATCTGCCGACCAAGAAAATCGGCAAGCACAATCCAAGAGAGGAAGAAATCAAAGCCGACAATGCGGCAAGGCAGGAATGGAACAGAACAGCGGATATGGCTCTTGTATCGGGGATCGCCGAAGCAAAGATATTGGAAATCAAACAAGCCGAGATACACGACAAAGTAAGCCAGTCTATCCGCAAAAGCGGCTGGATGCCCAATCTGTTCCGCAGTATCGTGAGCAAGGCAAAGGAATTTCTGCAAAACCTTATCCGTGAACACGGTATGCCGCCCAAGCCGACGCTCAGTATTGATATGGCAGAGTTCCACACAATGCGGGATTTGATGATACGGGTACAAGACGAGGCGAGAGCAATCCGCAATCTGCAAGACAGCGTGCTGCCGAAGCTGAAAACACAGCTTGCCGAAACAACAGGGATTTTCAAAGGCAAGGAACGAAAAGCCCTTACCGAGCAGATACAGCAGAAGGAAAAGGAAATCTCAGAAAGGCTGGATAAACTGCCCGACATTCTGAAAGAGGACGGTTATCCCGATGTGCAGGCGTTTATGGCAACCTACCGAGAAGCAGAAGCCGTTGTAGAGCAATACAACCGCAGCCTTGCCGAGTGGGAGCGACAGGTCAAGGAAAAGCGCAGACCGCCAAAACCGCCCGAAAGAGAGAGCGTCAGAAACAGACTCAGGCAGTTGCAGGAGCAGGGCAGACAGCAGCCACGCAGAAAGAGATCCTTTGACAGAGACAGCCGATAGGCACAGAAAAACCGCCGCTATGGTGTTACCCATAATCGGCGGCTTACATAGATTGATTAGTAATTCTGCTTTTGGATGACGGTTATCTGTAAATCTTTTACGTTGATAAGTGTTTCCTGCCTGCACTTCGGACAGTACAAAGGATAGTTTTTCAAAACCGTATCCTCTCTGATTCTGTCACGGGTTTTATTGCCGCAAACGGGGCAGAGTATCCATTTAGTCATTTTTATGCTTTTTTCGCAGTTTCCGTAGCTTCAAGCCACAATAAATAATCAGATAAAGATATAGTAGCGTCATCACCGAAAAGAATACAGTGAACACGGTTGCAAGAGGGTCGCTGGTATTTATGCTTCTGAATAAATTCGGGAACACACAACATAGAAAGATTATTACAACGGGAAACAAGCGAGCTTTTACCACATGGTTAATCATATCTACCCTTGATTCGTTATCAGAGAAAATTTGGCCCTCCTGTTCGGAATCCGTCTCTGACAACGGTTTGCGAAAATACAGCCACCCGAAACATCTACCGATATATTCCCAACCATAATCCCTGAAAATCTGAAAATAGTTGCCCGTTTCCTCATTGTTTTTATAATCCAATCGGTACGATACATCCTCCGGCACACATTTCTCGAAAACGTAGAAGCATGGCGGAATCATTCTTGATAATTTCCAGCCGTTTTTATGCTGATTGTGCAGCCAAACTTCTTCCTCCTCATAATCCGCTATGGTAAAAAAGCGTATTACCGTTTTTCTGTCATTCATTGATTTCCACTCCTTTGCTGTTTTTATACAAACGCTCTATGCGATTCGTTTCAAGATTTAAGATTTCTCTTCCAAGTTCAGTAATCCGATAAAGCTTTCTTTTTTCTTCTTCTCTTTCAAAAGCAATCAGCCCATCCTTTTCCATTTTAGAGAGTGTTCCGTACATCGTTCCTGCACTGATAATTAACTCTCCGCCTGTCATTTGCTTGACCTGCTGACTGATTCCATAGCCGTGCTGCGGTTTTTGCAGACAAAATAAAATATAAAAGCCGCTTTCCGTCATAGGCACATAAATCCTTTTGATTTTACTGTCCATAGGCATCCTCACTGTTTCATTTCGATACATCGAGATTCTATATATATTATATCGAACCTCGATGTAGTTGTCAAGAGCTTTCCGAAAAAAGCGACAGAGCTTTAACCCTCTGCCGCCGTGTTGCCTACCTATGCGTAAATAATTTCCTCGTTCACAATCTCCACCGCACAAGCCCGTATGTTATTCAACCTCCCGACCCATTCTGAGGTGTTTTCAGCTTTTAGCTGTTCCGTAATGCCCTGCGCCTGCTTCAAGTCCTCTACAAGCCGTTCAAAGCGTTCCTGCGCCTGATTGTCAATATCGGCAAGATAGCTGTTCAGCTTTCCATTTGTCATAAGATTAATGTAGGATACCTTTTTATACTCTTGAAGATACCGCTTGTGTCGTTGCCCCCATATGCCGATAGGCTTGTTTTCTTTTTCGGCTGGTAAGGTAAGGCACGGGATATAGTAATCGCCTTGCAGTTCGTACCAAAGCCCGTTATTTTCATCATAAATGTACTTGTCCATCTTGAAATCCTCCGTTATAATATATTCGCACATATGTCACAGTTTCCCGATTGCCACACTTTGTTATGTTTTGTTATGAGATTTTCCTGCCCTTAATTTTGCCCTTATGAGCAATCGGACAAAGGATAAACTTGTGTGAAACCGTATAAAGGGATAAGGGGAGCAGACTGCGATAAATCCTTTGTTTTCAAGGCTTTTGGAGGATTTTATTGATAACCTACGGCGAGCAATAATCGCTCATAAAACCGTGTGTTTCAAATTCCTGGTTTATACGTGTTTTTTACTCCCATCCAATTTGTAAAGCGATCCCGTAAAAATACTACTTTTATCATCTCTTTTGTGATCTGGCATAGCTTTACTCCCTGCCAGATCTATATCTTGAAATCCTGAGTAGCGATATGCTTCTTCATGATCTGCGCAAGACGTTTCATATATGGAACAAGGGCGGTATCGTCCATTGCGCATACCTCCTCTAATGTTACCCACTGATAGTCATCGTGTTCTTCCAGGTCAAGCACAATGTTCTTTTTCCCAATAACGCCGCAGGTATAAAATAATGTTGTAAACACCTTGTCCTTTGTTTGGTCGTAATTGGAAGTCTCATAGACGATTTCATGAATCTCAACCTCAAGGCCGACTTCCTCCATTGTTTCCCTGACGGCTGCATCTCTAGGCATTTCCCGCGGTTCAACGGTCCCTCCCGGGATATCCCACTGTCCACCCAAAAAATTTGCTTTTCCCCTCTTAATCATCGTCCGCTTGAGTATCAGGAGCCTTCTGTTTTCATCCATGACAACCGCATGTGCAATTAATCCGTTCATAATCTCACCTACACGATTTCAGATCATTTTTAAAAAAATTATGTCGCTTCAAATCATTTTAGAATCACAATCTAAAAAGCGAGTGATCCTACAGCTTTTCAAACGCTATAGGACCACTCGCATTGGTTGCGGAGGAAGGATTTGAACCAACGACCTTCGGGTTATGAGCCCGACGAGCTACCAGACTGCTCCACTCCGCGATATTTATTTAGCTCTCGTCTTGAGTGCTTATTTATTATAAATGACTCTGTCCAAAAATGCAAGCCTTTTTTCATTCAAATTCTTACAATGTTCTGCATGGATGCCCCTTTAGTTTTAGGCATAATCACAATCTTCGCAGGAGGTATTCCTTTCATTGTGATATTGTCAAGAATGGTTGACACATTTTCCTTAAGGATTCTGTAGGTTATGCAGCATCCTTTAGTGATTCATAGTATCGCTTACGCTTAATCAAATCTTTTTGCAATAAAAATCCGCTGCACAGATGCAGCCTAAGCTGTACCAGTGCGCAGCGGACATGATCACACGATCACTCTTACCGTCCCTTTTCCAAGGGAATCATCCCAAAGGTTTCGCCCAGTTCTCCACCATTCATCAGATACTGTTTCACCGTGCGCTGCAGGCTTGTCGTCTCCGGATACTCTGCAACATTGCCATCGGACTGATACCAGATGAAACGGATTGCAGCGTGGGAATGATCGTTGTCCGTATGTATGATGTCGAACATCTCTTGAAACTGTAGGATGCGTGAGGATTCAGGCAAAAGCTCCTTCAGCCGTGGATCGAGCAGCCAGGAACGCGTGATGAACCCCTTGAAATCAAAATCCGGATAATACCGCGGGAAGAATTCCTTCGCCTGCCGGATGGAATCCAGACAGGCTTCCCGATCCAGCGGCGCTCCCTTTGGGATATGAATATACAGGCTTTTGGAGCCATTGGGGATTGGAAGCTTTTTCAGCTCCTGCTTACTCAGCTTCCCGCGCAGATCGACTTTTGAAAATTGAAATTGCAGGCGGCCGAGCTGGAATAGATTCATTGTAATATAATTTCTTGCCCAGCCAATCTCCGAGAAACCGGGAACGCCGAATTCCGCCCTTCCGCTTTCCGTCCAGCGGGTGATATCGACCATCATGTCATAATAATACTGCTCTGGGATACCATGCTCTCGGTAGCCCGCATAGGTATATTCCGTTGCACAGAGAAGTACGGCGAGCACCAAGGGCGCATATTGTTTCCGATCCGCTTTCAGCAATGCCTGCAAATGGACTACGTTGTTGCGCTTATACATCCGCCGGGCATATCGCTCGATGCGCCGTGGCTGCTTTTCCATTTCCAGAAAAGCGAGCTCCCTGTCCTCCTGAGGCAATTGAATCCGTGTGCATAAATCCGCAATAAAATCCTTATTCATGCGAACCAGCCTCCTCTTTCATTGTTATCTCCCGGCGTAAAAGCGCGCCCGGCCCTACTCGGCACTGACAGCGAATCTGAAGCCGCATCATCGGATGGGGGGCGCTGACGATTGCATTGCCGAACGCATCGTACAACTCCTGCACGGTGATCTCATAAGGCTTTTTTCCCGCTTCCAGTACGCTCAGGGTGTCCCCTACAAAAAAGCGGTTGCGTTGGACAGCATGGAGCATACCGTCTTGCGTATCCTCTGCCACCGCTACGATCTCCCAATTGCGACGGTAGCCGCCTTCATAAAAAATCTGGGCACTCTCCTGTGGCTTTTCAAAATAGAAGCCTGTGCAGTACTCCCTGTGGCTGACCTTGGAAAGTTCCTCCAGGATCCACGGCTCCGGACGGTAATTTATCTGATCCGCCGCATTCAGATACCCATCGATCGCGCACCGGTATGCATTGGTCACGACTGCCGTATAATAAGCGGATTTTGCCCTGCCCTCTATTTTAAAGCTGGTCACACCGGCCTGTATCAGCGCCGGAATATGTTCGATCATGCACAGGTCCCGTGAATTGAAAAGATACGTACCATCTTCATCCTCACCGATGGGAAAAAACTGGCCCGGCCGCTTTTCTTCCATCAGATGATACTTCCAACGGCAGGGCTGCGCGCAGTCGCCACGGTTGGAATCCCGGCCAGTCAAATAATTGGAGAGCAGGCATCGACCGGAAAAGGAGACACACATCGCTCCATGCACAAAACACTCGATTTCCAAATCACCCGGTGTGCGGGCACGCAACTCGCCAATCTCCGAAAGGGACATTTCCCGCGCCGTGACAATGCGTTTGGCCCCAAGGGCGTGGAACGCATTTGCAGCGGCAAAATTGACAATTCCGGCCTGCGTGGAAATATGGATTTCAACCTGAGGCGCATACCGCCTGGCCAACTCCATCACGCCCAGATCCGTGATGATAAACGCATCCACATTACAATCCGCCCACGCCGTCAGAAATGCCGGCAGCTCATCGATTTCTGCATTGCGCGGCAGGGTGTTGCAGGTCAGATATACCCGCACGCCTCTTTCGTGCGCATAAGCCACTGCGCTGCGCAACTCGTCAAACGTAAAATTGGCGGGCGCGGCACGCATTCCAAAAGAAGTCCCACCGAGATACACAGCATCCGCTCCGAATCGGACGGCGGCTTCCAGCCGTTCGCGATCTCCTGCGGGAGCAAGCAACTCGGGAATACATTCGTTTCGAGCCATCATGAATTCTGTAAAGCCTTGATCTGATTGGCGTTATGCTCCTCCAATGTTTTCGCCATATAGATCTTGCCGTTCTTATCATGATAAAAATACAGATAGTTTGTTTTTTCCGGATATAAGGCTGCCTCAATCGCATCCGCGCCGGGATTGCAGATAGGCCCGGCCGGAAGCCCATTGCAAAGATAGGTATAATACCGGTTCCGATACGCCAAATATTCGCCGTCAGAAACATTCGGCTTGATATAACGATCCACATACGCGCCTGTGCTGTCGCATTCCAGCTTCATCGACTTCTTGAGCCGGTTGTGTATGACGGAAGATACAAGCCCCATCTGCTCTTTGCTCGCCGCTTCCTTCTGGATGATGGAAGCAATCGTCACGATCTCATCGACCGTCATCCCCAACTCTTTTGCACGCGCTTCATATTTGCTGTTGAATTTCTCCTGGAAATTGTCGAGGAAGCGCCGGATTGCATGGGTTTCGTTCTCTTCCACATAGAATTCGTACGTATCTGGATACAGATACCCCTCCAGCTTGCGAAAACGCTGATTCGCATCCGGCAGAGACTTGATAAAGCTATATTCATTGAAATTGACTGTCTGCATATTTTCATAAAATGCTTTTCGGTCACAAATGCCGTATTTCTCGAGGCGCTCCACGATTTGATCGACCGTCCAGCCCTCCGGGAAAGTCAGTTTCTTCGTTTCCACTGTTTTGGGCGCGTCCTTGATCGCGTTGAGCATCCCCTCCACGCCCATCTTCTTGTTTAACTGATAAATACCGTTGAGGTACTTGATATCCTTCGCCTTTTTTCCGGTACCGCGGTTACGCAGATTGTAAATCGTGTTGACGAAAAAATTGCAGAAATGCGGATGGTGGATCAGGCCGTTATCCTGTAAAATCTGCAGGATATCCATCTGGGAAGCGTTTTCCGGGATGGTAACGCTCGTCTTTGTATCGCTGCCTGTCAAAGCGAGCACATCGTTGATACAGGAAAGCAAATAGAGGGAACTCGCAATGGAAATGATGAGAACCACACATAAGACGAGCGCCTTGGGGCTGGCAATTTTTTTCTTCTTTTTCACAGCTGTCCCTCCTTCCCCGGTTTTGATCACTTGTTGCCCGTTAACCTTTGGCTTATGTAAATTGGCAAAGCGGACAGCCCGGTCTCTGACTGATTTTTGCTCATCGATTGAAACCTTGAAATTCTTGACCAAATGTGTGCGATCTATCTGGCTTTTATAAAAGCGGTCCGCATCTTCACCGGTCAACGGGGAAGAATTTGTCTTATTTTCGGACGTATTCAAAGGCGACGTCCGATCAGGAGGCGCGCTTCCCTCAGGATAGGATGTCTGTCTGTTTTGCTCCATATTGATAACCAATCCTTTCGCATCAGCGATTGAAACTCTATCTGAAAACCCGGGTTCCGATAGAAGTACGGGTCAATAAACTGCTTTAAAAGGGCCTCCGCCGGGTATTGTCAATACCTGTGAGTGTTTTCCGCTGCGTGATGATCAGATGAACCGGACGGTCATAGCGGCCTGCGGGCAGGCTCTTAGCCATACAATTGTCATAGCATAATCCCACTGTGCTTCCGCCAAAGCGGGCCAGGAAACGGTCGTAATACCCCTTTCCATAGCCCAGACGATATCCCTGATAATCAAAAGCCAGAGCGGGTACGATACATAGGCCCGTTGAAACATCCTCCAGAAGAATGCTCTTGGCCGGATCAGGCTCTAAAACGCCAAACGTACCCGGAGAGAGTTCATCTAAGGAACGAATCAGATAAAACTCCATTTCCCGCGTACCGGGCACACAACGCGGAACGGCTATTCTTTTTCCGGCTCCAAGAGATTTTTCGATCAGGCGATGGGTATCCACCTCGATCGGCGTCGATACATAGGTGAGAATCAGCGAAGACTCACGGTATTGCCACAAATTCATCACACGATTGAGGATTTTCTGATTCATTTCTTCCTTTACGGCTGGAGAAAGATCCAAACGCAGTTTTTTATAACGGCTGCGCAATTCCGCCTTGAGCGGCCTGATATCCTGTCTCATCGGCACTGCAGGGATGCGCGGATTGCATCTGCCTTTTCCTGCCCGACAAACTCCGCGGCAATTGCCAGGCCGAAATCAATCGCAACACCCGCACCGCGCCCGGTGATGATCTGGCCGTCCCTGCACACATAGCTGCCGCTGAGCTTTGCGCCGGACAGCTCCTGCTCCATGCCGGGGAAGCAGGTGGCTTCTCTTCCCTCCAGCAGCCCTTTATGTCCGAGAATAGACGGAGCGGCACAGATGGCAGCAATGATCCTGTCATGCGTCACGGCATAGTCGATAAAAGCCTGAACCGTCTGCGATTTCTCCAAATTGAGCGTTCCGGGCATTCCGCCGGGGAGGACGACCGCTTGTAAGGAGGCATCCGCACGGACCTGCGTATCTGCAAGATCGCAGTCTACGACGATTCCGTGCGCACCTGCTATTTTGGTTGAACCAATTCCAACCGTGCAAACCTCTAGTTCGGCGCGGCGGAGCATGTCCACTGTGGCAACCGCCTCCACCTCTTCAAAGCCATTTGCAAAGAAAACATAAATCATCTCAATTCCTCCATCCTCTTATCCAAGTGAAAGCCCCAGATAAGCATTTTGTAGTGTCTGCGGCAACCGTGCCGCCCTCGGGGAAACCGGGCGAAGCATACCATATGCACGCTTTTCCGCCCGATTTGAAAACGGCAGCAGCCCAACGGGGCAGTGCAGAGAAAATATATGCGCATCCGATTCTTTCATCAGCGCAGAAAACATGGAATCAGCTGCTCCCCTGGCAATTAACAGCTCCTGTACAAAACAGACATCGCCCTGCTGATCAAACAAACAATACCCCTGCTGCTCCCCTGAACGAACACCTATTGCGCTTCCGCCGGAAAATTTGTGCTCTTCCAGCGCATATTCAAGCGCGGCAGTATCCCAGGCAAGATGATCCCGGGGCTGAAGTACCGTACGCCGGATCTCCGCCATCTCTGGCACAGCAAGCGGGGAGCCGGAGGCAGCGCTGCCCGCGGCAAGCTGGCCCATCTCCTTCCGGGAAAGCTGCAGCGTTTCGCAGAAAAAAGCATTTTGAAAGCCGCAGCCCGCATAGTAGCGAAACAAGCCCCGAGAAGCAGGGACTAGAGCAATGCAATCCGCGCCTTCCTCTGCGGCGGAGCGCGCCGCAAAATCAATCAGACGGTGCATCACCCCCTGGCCCCGGAACGATGGTGCAGTGCAAGCCGCATAAAGATACTTGACGGCATAGTGCTTGCCTCCATGCTGAAGCTGCGCATCCAATAGGAAAAGCATGGATACGGGACGTCCCCCCCATTCAAAGAGAAACGTCTCTTGTGGAGAAAAACGCTTTTCAAAGAAAAAGGAGATATACGCCCTGCTGTCCCCAAAGGACGCTTCCCACAGCTCCATCAGAAGCGGGATATCCTCCCGCCGCGCACGGCGGATCACAGATCCCCCCGATAAATGGCTTCCTGTTTTTCAAGCAGGATTGCCGGATAATAGGAGAGCTTCGCCTTGCGCAGGCCTTCTTCTCCCATATCCTCCTCCCGGTTGACAAAGGCATATTTGCCCAATGCATTCGCCGCAAATTCCCGATTGATGATCGGATATGCGCCACGCACATCGGCGAACGCCTTTTCAATATGGGTGCAGAAGGTATTGTCCGTCAGCTCTTCGCCAACCGTATAGGCGACGACCCTGCCGTCTGCACGGACCAGTCCGCCGATAAAGCCCAATTCAAAATAGTGATCAAAGGCCCTGTGAATTGCGGCAAGCTCCTCGCTGATCCCCTCCGGATTTTTGCTCAGATTCTCCTGTTCCCACTCGGCGTTCATGCGCATGCAATCGCCGATATTGGCCGTCGTAATCGGCTCGTAATGCCAATCGTAGGTTTTCTGGAAATAGGCGATGTGATTGCGCTTGCCATGGTATTTCCGCCCGGAGAGAGAGATCAGGTCCTGCGTATTGTAGATATAGTCAAAGCCGTCGCGGTATGGCTGGTATTCAAAGGCTCCCGGCAGAATTTCTTCCAGCGCCGCCTGAGCTTCCTTTGTCACACCATGTAGCCGAAAGGGATGTCCGCTCCCATGCGCGTCGTCAAGCATCGCCTCAATGACCTTTTTAAGGTCCCCGCGTCCCGCAGGAAACACATAGGACGGCTTGGAACCCGTGCTTTTAGAAATAAAAAAATCATTAAAACGGGTGATCTTGCTGCTGTAAATTGGATTCCAGATATAGAGGTTTCCGAAGGTATATTCACAGCCCTGAAACTGGGAATAAGAAAACAATTCTTTCACCCAGTTTTTATCCTCTATACGAGGTGACTGGAATGTCAGCATGAAAGCATCTCCTTTTTCACGCAAGAAAAAATCTGCCGCGCCACTTCCGTCTCCTCCAAAAGCTCGCCCGCGTAGGAACAGTCGATCCGGCAAAAATGCAGCTTTTCACAGGCATAGAGAGCAGCCTCACGGCAGGTCCGCAAGTAGCGGATATTCCCCTCGTGTATGTCCTTTTTCCGCTCATCGCCTTCATAACGGTTTAACAAAAGCTGCTGCGATACCTCCACAGGTACATCCAGATACAAAACCAGGTCAGGCTCCGGGATTCCCAGCTTTCCATATTCAAAATCCCGCAGCCACGCAAGATAACTGTCCCATTCCGCCTGGGGCAGCTTCACCATCTGATAGAGTACATTGGAAGTGGTGTAGCGGTCAGCCAGGATCAGCTTCCCCGCCTCATAATCCGCCTTCCAATGGCGTGTAAAGCTGGCAAAGCGGTCTACCGCATAAAAAGCGGACGCCGCATAGGCATTCACATCTCCCGGTTCTCGTCCGAAATCGCCGTTGAGATACATTTGCACCAAGGTGCTCGAAGGGTCGCCATAATCGGGCAATTTAATCTGCCGGAGGGATACCCCCGCCTGCTCGAGAGAAGCTCGCAGCCGTGCGACCTGCGTTGTTTTTCCGCAGCCGTCTAATCCCTCCACGACCAAAAGTTTTCCTGACATGCCATCATCCTTCATGATTGAATGAGATTTATTATACCAAATTTCGCCCTAAAGTTCAAATTTCAGTCTTTTCTCAAAATCAGTAGGTCAAAATAACGGCGTGCAAAAGCAGCGTTTCATCCGTTGTCCGATTTGCAATGGAATGCTTTTGGCCTCCCAGGCAGATGCAGGCGTCGCCCGGATGCAGAAGCGCTTGCTTTCCGTTGTCATTATAAGTTGCCGTACCCTGTATGATATAAAAGACCTCTTCTTCGTTTTCATGCACATGCTCGCCGATGGAGCAGCCGGGCTCGAGCGTGATGGTCGCAATCATTCGCGATTTTCCCTGATATTCTCCCGCCTCTAGAAGATTGGTTACTACAGCCTGTCCATCGCCACCGCGCATCTGCGGCTTTACCGTTTGGTTCATTTCTTCAGCACGTTTGATCATAAAGCAATTCTCCTCTCAGTATGCTTTTATTTCCTGTCTATTATACCATCCGTTCTCCGTTTGACAATATCCGCAACGCATTTCCCCAATTGCTGCGCATGTGGGCGGCAATTTGCTTACTCAATGAAAATATGATAGAATAAAACGGATTTACACTTCACAGGAGGAGGCCCTTTATGGAAAATAAGCACGTGCAGCCGCAAGCCGTCATCCTCAGCATGACGGAGGACGGAGAAAAGCTATGCGCGGCCGGCGGTCGAATCTCGACGCAGCCAGGCGATGCAATTGAAATATGGAATCATTCGCAGGATAACGAAAAAAACAGCCGCCTGATCCAGAAGGTCACACGCTCCGGGCACAATTCCGTGGTGGAGCACGCCTGCTTTCATCTGGCCTTCCAAAATGTTTCCGTCATGGTAGAACAATTTATGATTGAATTCCGCCTCGCGTCCTTTATCGTGAAGTCCCGCCGCTATGTGGATTTCAGCACGGCGGGCTACTACATGCCGGACGGCCTGGATGAGGCGCTGCAAAAGACATATACGGCGCATATGGAATCCCTGTTTGCCGATTATCAATATCTGATCGAGCACGATATCCCCAAGGAGGATGCGCGGTTCGTCCTCCCCTATTGCTTCTGTAGCAATTTTTATTGTACGCTCAATGGCCGAGAGCTGCTGCACGTCCTGCGTGCGATGCTGTATGGACGCGGCAGAAATTTTCCGGAGCTTATCAAGCTCGGCCAGCAGCTTAAGGAGCAGGCGCAAAAGCTCGCTCCCGGCATTTTTTCCGCGCTCGACGAAGCACAGGAGCCAATCCCAGACGTACCGAACCTCTCAGGCATTATCGACCTGCCTGAGGGCACACAGGTAATGCCGCACGATTTTCAGTTTATCGAGCTGCTGGCGGCAACGCCAAAAGCAGCTCAATGTGTGGCGCACACAGCGCTCATTCAGGGAACGCAGCTCCCCGGCGATGAGATCAACAGGATTCTGTCCGATTCCGAAAGCCGCACGGAAATCATCCGACGGGTCGTTTCCTGTGCGCGCCCGCGGGCGCTGGAAAACATCAGCTTTACCTTTCGGCTCAACGGCGTTTCCCTTCCCTGCATCACACATATTGTGCGGCACCGCATGCAGTCCGTCATGATCCCGGCGCTCACCCAGACGGACCGCACACACAAGATCATCCCGCCGTCCGTGCGTCAGGACGGAGATTGCCTTGCCCGCTATGAGGATGCTTTCCGCCGCAACGCTTCCCTTTATCAGAAGCTGCGCGGTGAAGGCATTTCCGAAGAGACACTCATCTATTTCCTGCTCAGCGGCAACACGCTTGACGTGGTTACAACGATGAACGCGCGCGAGCTGCTCCTGTTTTTGCGCCTTCGCACCTGCAACCGCGCGCAGTGGGAAATCCGCATCTATGCAGATGAGATGCTCCGCCTGCTGCGGGAAACAGAGCCGGAGGTTTTTCAGTATTTCGGGCCGAGCTGCTTTGTCACTGGCAAATGCCCGGAAGGGCGCTTAAGCTGCGGTAAGATGAAAGAAGTCTGCGAAAAATATCGGCCAAACCAAACGGTTTGACCGATGATAGGCCATAGATGACAGCTTTCAGCTTTTCGATTTTAAAAATGTATGTTTCATGCATTTCGGATGAAAACCACAGAGCTTCATTTTTCTCAATCAAAAAGGCCATCAAAACATCCCTTTTTTCGCCTGCGCGGCTCCGGAGCGGGCCGGTCGAAACAGACAAGAATCGTCTCTTCCCCGATCACCTGAATATCCTTCCATGGAATGCAGATATCGTTATCCCGCCCGCCAAAGCCGCACCACCGTGCCCGACCGAATACAATAATGGCGCAAAGCTGGCCCGTGCAGGTGTCGATTTCCACATCGCAGACGTTGCCCAAGCGGCAGCCATCCTTCACACAAATAACCTCTTTCGCTCGTAAGTCCGTAATCCGGCAATTCATACGGCGAATCACCTCCCCTTTGATTATATTCATTTCCATCATAGGGAAGAAGTAAAAATAAGGAAATATAGCATCGGTGAACAGGGGTAGGTTTGCAAGGCCGAAAACGCGGCAAACGTGGTTTTGCGAATGCCTGGCGGCGCTGTTTCCCCTTCTTTACCGGTGCTAAAGAAAGCACAAGCAAGTTATTTTATCATATCGGCAGGAGGCATTTTTTTGAAAATCGTTGTTTTGGACGGAAATACAACCAATCCCGGGGATCTGGACTGGGGCTTTTTAACGCAATTCGGGGAATGCACGATTTATGACCGTACGCCCCGCGTACTGACGGTAGAGCGCGCAAAGGATGCAGAGATCGTCGTTACCAATAAAGTTGTGCTCGACCGGGAAGTTCTCGAGCAGCTTCCAAAATTACAGTTTATTGAGCTGCTCTCTACTGGCTATAATGTCATCGACTGCGACTGTGCACGGGAACGCGGGATTCCTGTTTCCAACATCCCGGCCTATAGCACTGACGCGGTCGCACAGCTTGTCTTCGCTTTTATCCTCGAATTCTGCAATCATGTGTCTGTTCATAATGAGGCTGTCAAATCCGGTGAATGGACCAATTGCCCAGACTTCTGCTTCTGGAAGACCGGTCTGACGGAACTTGGCGGAAAGGCGCTCGGCATTATCGGTTTCGGCAGGATCGGCCAAAGGGTATCGGAAATCGCGTCAGCCTTTGGCATGCGCGTGCTCGCCTATACGCCGCATCCGAAGCATTTGGATATGGGCCCCGGCTTCTCCTGGGCTTCTCTGGACGAGGTGATCACAGAATCTGACTTTATAACGCTCCATTGCCCGCTTACCCCACAGACTGAGCATATGGTAAATGGGAATTTCCTACAAAAGATGAAGCCATCCGCCTATTTAATCAACACTTCACGGGGACCTGTTGTAGACGAGGCAGCTCTGGCACAAGCGCTCAATACCGGTGCGCTCGCAGGCGCAGGCGTCGACGTCCTTTCCACAGAGCCGCCGAAGGCCGACAATCCGCTGCTCACTGCAAAGAACTGCCTGATTACGCCGCATATTGCATGGGCTGGCTTTGAAACGCGCGGTCGGTTACTGCAAATCTGCAAGGATAATATGGAAGCCTTCTGCGCCGGTACCCCTATTCACGTTGTAAATCCCTAGCATCGGTAAACAAGGGGAAACAGCGCCGCCCAGCAGCCGCAAAGCCACGTTTGCCGCATCCTCGGCCTAGCAAACCTGCCCCTACAGCGCTGGAACGGCCCTTTGGAGTTTTGGAGCAATGCCGGGGCCTTTGGCAAGGCAGACGACGATGCCTTCCTTGCCGGAAGGCGAGGAGGATAACGCTGGCAGAGGCCCACGGCATCGCCCTCAAAACCGTTGTTGCCCCTGTTTACCGATGCTAAAATCAGTTTTTTGATTTTCTATCTCAATTTTTGGTACGTATTGAATGGTTTTCTATTTCTCTACGTAAATCATTGTATGACGTTGGAATTATTTGACATTCCCATAAAACCTGCTATAATAAAGCTGTTCAGTCCTTGTGCTGAGCGGCTTTTTGCGTCTTTTCTTTTTGTAAAGGGCCACTTAAAATCGATGAAAAGGAGCGTTTCACATGGCAGGTAAAACGACAAATAAGGATCACCCGTTCGACTGTGCCGCCTATTATACAATCACGTCCAAGCTCAGCGGGAAGGCAGTCACAGCATGTGGAGACACGGATGTGCGCATGTTTGCCCCGACTGGAGAAGACAATCAGCAGTGGAAGCTGGTTGAAGCAGCACCCGGCGTTTATCAGCTACTTTCCAAAGCGACCGGCAAGGCGCTGGATATCATTCTGGCAGGTGAAAACGACGGTGCCCAGCTGCACCAGTGGGAAAATATTTCCGCGCCTACGCAGAGCTGGAAGCTGGAGCAGACACAGGACGGCTGCTATAAGCTCAAATCTGCTGTGTCCGGCAAGTGTCTTGATATCGTCGATATCTCTCTGCTGGACGATGCACGCCTACAGATCTGGGAGGATCTCGACGGCGACAATCAGAAATGGGTGCTGAATACTTTGTCTGCGCCGAAGCCCGCAAGGAAACCGCGCGCGCCGAAGAAGAAAAGCGCCGTCAAAGCGGAATCCAGCGAAAAAGCGGCAAAAGAAGCCAAAACGGCTCCCGTCAAAAATTCTGCCACAAACGAGAAATCCACCAATGCTGCAAAAGATAAAATTTCAGAGTCGAAAAATACGGCTGCAAAGACAGAAGCCGCAGCCGAAAAAAAAGGAACTGCCCACCACTCTACGGTGTTTACACAGAGCAAGCAATGAAAATATTCTCCACGCTACGGTTTTTGAGCCCATTGAGTACAGTAGCCCAGAATTTGGCGCTCTCGTTTTCGTCGGCCCACATGCCCAAAACATCTTTCTTTCCCTCCAGATCAATGCCGATGGCAATGTAAACAGCTTTCTTCACGATTTGGCCTTCGCTGCGAACATGATCGTGGATCGCGTCCAGAAACACCACCGCGTAGATGGCCTTCGGTGCTCATGCTTACATTGCTCACCTGCAGCAGTTCCCGAATTTTTGCCCTCCGCCCGATTTCTTCCGGAGTACATTTTTTCTTGTCATAATATAAACCTCCATCGTGGTGTTTCTATATCTACACCACGACGGAGGTTTACAAAAAGTTTGGGATAGGCTCGAAGCATTTACCGAATACTCATATGAGGTATTCATCTTTTTCTAAAAAAACTCTGCAATGCTATATTCGAGATAGACGTAAAGGCCCCCATATATATAACATATATGGAGACCTTTTTCTTATTTACTTTTAGATTTTGAGCTAAAAAACGCCAAAGCTAATCTCTTCACAAGCTTTTCTGCTTTTTACCAGATGTGTGATTGCCCGCCGCCTTGCGCTCTATCATCTCGATTAATTACCGTAAAACGATTTGTTTTGGAAGTTTGCAGGCCAATTACAATTGCTTAAAAAATAAGCTTTTGCAATCGTCAGGCAACCGGAGATATGCCGTTTCAGGCTGATATTCTTTCACTTTTCAGATACCGGCCGGAATGAAAGCCTTGCCGTATCACAAACTTCAATTCTTCGTGAAAGGAATCTCCTGATTCTTCTGACCTCATGCTCTGAAAAGGTCTGCCATCTTTTTCCCTCTCGGTTAAGCTATGCGCGAACCCGGCGGCGGGCAACGAACGAACCCGGTTGATCTTCACTGTACATTGGAACCGCCTCCCCTTTCAGATTGACACCGGCTTCTTTCCGCCTGATGCCCGCAGACCGAAATCACATCGATCTTGAATCAATCTCTCTGATATCTTTTCTGCATCTTTATTATAGCATAATCATATGAAATGTCAACATTTTTTTGATTGTGATATAATTTTTTTATTGTTTTATGATAAGGCTCTTTTTTTCGTCCCTCATCAACAAAATCATTTGAAAACAGACTGCTCTACAAAGATTTCCTGCGGGCGACTCTTAAAAATCTGTTGACGAACCGCATACAAAACGCTACAATAGGAAGTACAGAATAAGAGAAAGGCGTGGACCAATCCGATGGAAGACGCATACAACCCGAACATTTTGACCGTAACCGATGACGACGGTACGGAGCACGTTTTTGAGGAGCTCGACCGAATTGAAACCGATACGGATCGTTATGTCGCCCTGATCCCCTCCTATGATGACTCCGAAGAACTTCTCGAAGACGACGGAGAGCTGATCATTGTCAAAGTTCGGGAGGAAGACGGCGAAACGTTTCTTTATCCGATCGAAGACGATAAAGAGTTCGCAGAGATTGCGCACGTTTTTGAGGAGCGTCTGCAGGATTTGTTTGAAATTGATCTAGAGGATGACAACTAAGCAGGTCGTTTCATGCTACTGCGAAGCTTCCCTGCCCTGTTCGATCACTACGGCTATTATAACCCAACACATTCTTTTAGAGAGCTTGACTCTGCCGGCGGACTGCAGACCTCCCGGCCTATATGGGCTGGAAGAAGGGAGCGAGAACCCGGTGGGAAAGCACTCACCTGCTTATTAAGGCAGGTTATTAATCGCCGTTCCCGGCATGGCGGGGATTCTGTGCCAAACGAGCCCTTCGGTCACAAGATGATTGAAGGGCTTTTTGTTTTGTAGTCTCATTCGACAGATCCCATTTGACAAATGCTGATGTTTCGTATACTCTAGTACGGATAACATGATTACAAGGAAGACAGTTTGGAGGTGAGGACATGTTCGGATTGGGCGTTGGGATTGATCTTGGTACAAGCTCCGTCATGATTTACGTAGAGGGCAAGGGCATCGTCCTGACAGAGCCCTCTGTGATCGCCTGTGATAAGACCGAGGACGGCAAGATGATTGCCGTGGGCGAATCTGCTTACCGAATGATCGGGCGCAACCCGGATTCTATTTCCGTAATCCGCCCTTTGAAAGATGGCGTCGTCTCTGATTTCCCTATGACGGAAAAAATGCTACAGCATTATATTCAAAAGATCTGCGGAAACCGTATTTTCAAGCCGCACGTCATCGTCTGCATGCCCAGCTCCGTAACCAATCTGGAGAAACGGACGATTCTTGACGTTGTCACGGCATCTGGCGCCGGTATGGCCTGCCTGATCGAAGAACCGCTCGCCGCAGCCATCGGCGCGGGAATCGACATTCACCACCCTTACGGCACGATGATCGTCGATATGGGCGGCGGCACCACGGACATCGCGGTCATCACCATGGGGAGCATCGCAATTTCCGGCTCCGTCAGGATTGCGGGCAATGAATTTGACGAAGCGATCATGCGCTATGTGAAAACCTATAAAAACGTTACCATCGGCGAACGGACAGCGGAGGAAATCAAAAAGCAGATCGGCTGCGCTTACGTCCGGGAAGAAGAAGTGGCGATGATTGCCAAGGGCAAAAACTATATCACCGGAATGCCGGAAAGCTTTGAAATCTCCTCTACAGAGGTTTATGAAGCAATCAGCGATCTGCTCGACGATCTGTTGGAAGCGGTGCGCAGCATTCTTGAAGTTACGCCGCCCGAGCTTGTGGGCGATATTGCAACGCAGGGCATTGTTCTGACCGGCGGCGGCGCATTGCTGTACGGCATGGACACGATGATGCAAAAGCGCACGGGAATCCGCGCCCGCATGGCGGACGATCCGCTCCACTGCGTCGTGAAGGGTACTGGTGTCGCCCTGAAGAACATGAACGTCCTGGCGGACAATGGTTATATTTTTAAATCACGCGAAGAAATTATTGGTATTAAGGATTAAAACAGAGGATAAATAGAGGGCGCGCTGCAAAATACATTTTGCAACGCGCCCTTCAGCTTGTCGAAAACAGAAACAGCTTTCGGCAAGATACACAAAACAGCACCCGGAAGAACCGCTTCGACGCTCAAAAGAATTTTAGTAAAGAGTTAAGAAACGGGAACGCCGATGCAAGAGAA
>DCJV01000076.1:23526-31426 GCA_002320555.1 Ruminococcaceae bacterium UBA1691
GATTAATAGACCGCCCGTTTTCTGCAATACCGACCCTTCCAATCGAGGGATCATAGAAAAATGCTTTTTTCTCCATGCCGTTTTCTCAGATCAGTCCGGAGCAGGTGATAACTACATAGGAAGCATATGTAAGCAGTAAAACAACGCCTTGCGACCGGTGGAATTTTTTAGTGATTAGCGCCGGGATAATGGCGATGCAGCCAATCAGCAGGCATGCTGGTAAATCGATCATGCCGACTTGCCGTGAAATCGGCAGTGCTCCGCCAAAGATCATGGAGGAAACCGGAAGAATCAGGGTCAGGTCAATGATATTGGCGCCGATGATATTGCCGACTGAAAGAGATGCCTGCTTTTTCGCAATTGCAGATATGGTTGTAACAAGCTCGGGAAGGGAGGTACCGATCGCGATCACAGTAACGCCGATGATCCGCTCCGGCACGCCGATAAAACGCGCCAGCTCGCTGCCGTTATCGATCAAGAGCTGAGCCCCCAGAATGATACCCACCGTTCCGAAGATGAATTTTATGATGTTTACCGCAATTTCCTTTTTGGCCGGCTTGTGTTTGACGCCTTCCTTCACTTCCTGTTCCTCTTCCTGCATGCCGATTCTGGCCACATGAATATTTTCTGCCATCGCGGCGATGAAAATAACCAGCAACAGAATTCCCGGGATCAGGGCAAGCTCGCCGCTTTCGCCAAAGACTACCAGGAAAAGGGCGGCGCCCAGCATCAAACAGGATTTGAGCATATAATCCTTCCGCTTAATCGCGGTAGGCATACAGATCAATGCAATGGCCATGATCAGGCCGATATTCGCCGTAACACTGCCTACGGCGTTCCCGATCGACATATCGACCTTGCCCTGCGCCGCAGCAAAGGCGGAAACAAGCAGCTCCGGCAGCGTCGTGGCGAAACTTACCACGGTCGCGCCCACGATCAATTTTGGGATACCGGAGACCTCCGCTATCCAGGAGGCGGCGTCGACAAAATAGTCCCCGCCCTTTACGATCAGAACGATCCCAACTGCAAATAACAGGATTACCAAAAAAATATTCATTAGGCTTCTCCTTCCTCTGACTGGACACAAACAATGTGTTTAACAGATCCAAATAGGCCGCAAAAGGAAAGAACCCATGTGCGAAAAAATGGGTTCTTCCCTTCCGGCTGCCAGCATACGATGAGGAATAAAAGCGGTTTGTCCAGCTCTGAAAGGCAGGGCCTTTATTCCCTCATATTCTTTAGTTGCAGACATTGTATTCCTTTTTTTATATCACGTCAAGCAAATCTATGGCAAATTTGAGGGGTACACAGGCATAACCCATATCTGCCACGGCTGAATTGGCTGTTCCTCCTTATTTCTCTTTAAAAAGCAGTGCCGCAGAGATTCCAAACGTTCTCTGCGGCGTAACTCTAGTTTTGATTTTTCCCCTGTTATTGAAAATCGCCGAGGCTCTGCACATATGCATGCATTTCGCTACGGGAGCGGATCGAATGCGTATGGGAGAGAATCTCCTCCTGCTTTTCCTTTGACTGTTTTGAAAAATACGCCATTGCACGCGGATTTTGCGCAAGCGCCATTCCAAAGCCCAAAGGCAGCTCCTCCATGCTGTTTTCCTCCTTTTATCGTTTCTGCTCGAGACGCCTGATACAGTCATGAAAATCCTGCGGCGTTCGAATGGATTCCTGTAAAAGCCTTTGCTGCATCTGCTCCGGAAGCGAATCAAAAAGCTCCCGTTCCCTATCGTTTTCATGGAACATCGTCGCCAGAGCAAGCGGCAGACCGGAATAATTGGCATATTCCATATGCGTCCTCCTTCTATCTGCTGGCAATCATGCGGTTCTATTCGTTAGTATAGTAAGATTGCCTCCAATTATCCGCCGCCCAAGCATGTATAAAGGCGTTTTTTCCTCCGGTGCTAGAGCTTCTTCAGGCCCAGCACTGCAAGGATTTTCGAACAGACAAGAAATGGCGCCTCCAAAGCCCGAAACTTTGAAGGCACCAAAAACGCAGCCAATATCAAACATTCGATTGTGACAATACCGCCTCTTGCTGCTCCCTACGACGCTCCTCGAGCTCCCGCAGGATCGCTTCCTTGCGCTTGCCCGTAAAGCGATAAAACAGCATTGGAATAATCGCCAGCGCAAATCCTGCCGCCGGCAGCAAGGTCACCAGTGCGAAAATGCCGTCGAGCGTTTGTGCCGTCTGCGCCTGCTGCACGACGACGCCCATCGCATTCTCGACCGGCTGCTTGAAATGGATCAGCACGAGGAAAACGGACACGGTGATCGCCGCAAAGGCGTTATTAAATTTGGTAACGGAGGAATTCAGGGAGAAGCAGAAGCCCTCCAACCGCTCGCCTGTCTTCCATTCGAGATAATCAAGGCTGTCCCCAACCATTGGATAGGCGATCGTGGAAAATACGCCGAGCGGAATCCCGCCTATCGCTAAAAACGGTAGGATGGCATAGAAATTGTCATAGCCGACGAAATAGGCGGCGCTGAGCACGACGGCTCCCATCACGCCAAAGAAAATATAGACTTTCTTATAGCCAAATCGCGTGTAGAGCGGCGGCGTTACCAGCATACCAGTAAACATCCCTGCGGCAATGATAACCACCATGATAATTTGCACTGTCCCGGGAGAGAAGCTGCTTTGGATATTGTAATTTGCAACGTATACCGCCGAGATCTGAAGCAGGTACCGGGTGCAACTGAGCATGGTGGCAAGCAGGGTCAGCAGCATCGGCGTATTTTGAGAGGCAATGTGTATAATCTTTTTTACCGGAAGTTGCTCTTCCTTGACAGGCTGGATGCGCTCCTTTGCATTCCGGTAAACGGAGAAGAGCGCGCACATCCCAAACAGGCCAATTATGGCGGCAAAGCCGAAATAACCGCGCCGCTCTCCGAAACGGTCCGCGAGCATCGGGACAACCAGCATCGGGATCACGCTACCCACTGAGCCGACCGTAACGGCGAGGGACAGGGTTTTCGCCCGCTCGCCGGCATTGGGCGTGGTTACGGAGATCAGGCTCCAGAGTGGCACATCGGTAACGGTATAAAGCGTATCGAAGATAAAATAGGTCACGACCGCAAAGACGACCTTCCACGCGTTTGAAAGATTGGGCGCAGCAAACAAAAGCGCCGTAAAAATGCCCATCGGTACTGCAAAATAGAAAAAATATTTTCGCATGCGCCCGCGCTTCCCATTTTTTGTGCGGTCGATGAGGATGCCCATGATCGGATCGTTGACCGTATCCCAGATACGGGCGGCGCCCATGAGCACTGGTACTGCCGCCATGGGCAACAAAAAAACGTCCGTATAAAAATACAGGAGATAAGAGGCGATCATGCTGGATACGACATAGCTGTTGACGCTGGCAAAGCTGATGGATAGCTTCTCCTTGAAGGTGACATAACGTTTCTGGTTATCCAATGCGGAGCACCTCCTCCAGCCTGTCGTAATACCCAAAGTCAAAGTTGCGTGTGATCAGAGGAGAATCCGCCGCGCTGCCGCCCTGGCAAACAGTGGAGATCAGCCCCTGTGCCTCCTCGGCGGCATGTACCAAGATGTCCTCGACGCTGTGGCAGTAAACGCCCTCCGGATGCCTTGGATCGCGCCACACTTTGCGGTCCTCGTTGAGAATTTCAGCGCAGGGATGATCACACTTCAGCTTATTCGAGAGATCGTAGCCGTCCGAAGAAAAACGGCTAACCGCTTTCGCAATGGGCTTTGTAAGGCTCGTCCCATGCAGTTGAAGGAAGGTGAGTACAGGAATCGCGTAGATCGCATTCGTGATCTGCGAAAGCTTTACCGTTTCGTGGAACAGGGCGGCGATCAATTTGTGCCATACCTCCGCGATCGCCTGTGTCTCCCCCGCCTCCAGCCGGAGAAAGTCCGTCGTAAACGCGGAAATCGGTCTGCCCGTCTGCTTGTGATACAGGGCGATGTCAATCTCTGTTTCGCACAGGCCGTGCAGGCTTGCATGGCTCCCCCTCCCCGCCTTCTGGCGCTCATAGACGGAGCTCTCCACATACGGGTGCAGATATTTATCCGCACAGTAATGCGAAATCAGACCCGCATACCAGGAGAACAGAATCTGTTTATGCCTCCCCGCCGTAGCTTCCTCCGCCTCCACGACGCGAAACATGGATGCAATGTCCACATCCACCTGAAAGCGGTCACCATAGCCCATTAGGCTTTTTTTACCGGGCAACAGGCTGTAATAAAAAATGTCCGGCCCCATATTTCCCAGAAAAAATGCGGGCATGTAGAGAGAAAGCCCCGGCTCCTGTTCAGCCAGTCTGCAGCGAAGCATCTTTCCGGCTGTCATATGTGCAATCATATCACCCATCTGAAGATCCTCCTTATCATTTAGACTCTATGATAACAGAAGTGTTTAAAAAGGGGGTTAAGTTTGCATTAAAGGCATGTTAGGCTCCGGCGGGAGGTATTACAATAAAGCAAATCCTCCTATAAACGCTTTTGAAAATTCCCCTCAATCATAATATCCTCATGGATCAGGATAAATGCCGCAGGATCCTTCTGAAGCACCGCCTTTTTGAGCAGGAGGGATTCCTTCTTGGTCACGACTGTCAAAAGGATATTCGCCTGTTCCCTTGTATACCCCCCATAACCGTTCCAGTTTGTTACGCCTCGATGTACTGTCTCAAAAATCAGCCGCTCCATATCCGGCTGCTTGGTAATGATCAGGCAGCTGCGCATGATACTCTGCAAATGCACCCGGTCGAGTGCGACCGCTGTCACAGCGCTGTAAATGATCGAATAGACCACCGTCTCGAAATCCGTCATCAAAAGGCATGCGGTATAAACGAGCACATTGAGTATCAGCAGAAGCTTTCCCACGCTGTATTTCGGATTACGTACGGTGAAATAAACGCCCAGAATTTCCTCCCCGCCGCCACTGCCACCGGACAGCAGCGTCATCCCTGCGCCCACCCCGGCTAAAAGTCCGCCAACCAGGCAGGCCGTCAGGCGATCCGTAAAAACAGGAGCATCCGGGATCGGGACGATGGTCAGAAACAGCGTATAGCAGGGCACACAAATCATCGTCTTGATGAAAAATCCCCTGTCAAGCCGGTAGGAAAGATACAGAAGCGGCAGATTGATGAGATAATAGAGGATGCCCGCCCAGTCGATATCCGGCAGCGGAAGACGCAACACCTCCTTGAGCAAATATTGCAAAAGCTGAGCAATGCCCAAAAAGCCGCCGTTGAACAGCCCCGCGGGCACAATAAACCAATTGAGCGCACAGGAAAAAAGCAGGGAGCCGAATACAAGCAGCAAAAGCGTTTTCACGGATAGATAGCGCATCCATTTCATAAAAAGTCCCCCATTTTGATCAAATGAATCAGAAAAAGGATATCACAGGACGCATCAAAACGGCGTTAAAATTATGTTAAAATTGTGTTTTCAGGGAGGGCTAATAAAAAATCGTTTCATTTTAATGTCCAGTTTATGTTCACATTCTTTGTTCTGCGGGAGTGAAAAGGGCGGAATGCCTTCTCTCCACACCTCCCCCTTTCTCCCAGCATATACTGTAGAAAACTTTAAAAATGAAATGAAAGGTATGAAAGGCTATGGAAAACTATGTAGTATTATCAATAGAAACCCATTTATTCTTCGCAAGAATCATGAAAGAGCACGCCCTTTTCTTAGAGGCGGGATTCCCATGCAAGGATGAGGCATGGATCCAGAAGGCGGACTGGTTCCGGCAGCAGTTTGAAGACTTGCTTCGGGAAACAGTAAGGATCGGTGATGGACGAATTAATAGCAGCATTTTAAAATCCGATGAGTTAGTGACGGAATTCACCATACCGGCAGAAAACAGAACGGAGCATTTGAGTGGAATTCCAATTGACAGTGAGATTTCCATGATGGAAAAGAAACTTCGCGCCGGATGCAACAGGGAAGAAAGCCGGGAAATCATCAGAATGGTTCACCGAATCAATGAACGGGCCATCCGCTTGTTGAACGGCTTGATTGACTTTAAAGAAAGTATTCTAAGGGAAGTCGGCGATGGAAAGCTTTTCAATGCCAATTACCCATTGCTGATCAAGCACATTATTCGGGAAGCAAAATTATATCGTGCCACGGTAGAGGAACTGATGCAGAATAAGCGGCTTTCTTATAGGAATCTGCGGGAGACAGAAGAGTTCTGGAATCGGATTATGATGGAACATGCACTGTTTATCCGCGGTTTGTTAGACCCCTCGGAAGTGCAGTTGATTGATACGGCGGATGAATTCGCAACGGAATACAAGGAACTGCTGGAAATGGCGAGACGGCAGGATTGCAGAGCGATGGATGAGTTGACGAAAAAATCGCTGCAAGAGACGCTGAAATACCGTGAATTTAAAGCGGCAGGAGCCGAAGGAATTCTGAACTGCAAGATTGCATCCATTATTTTACCGCTCCTGGCGGACCATGTGCTGCGTGAAGCAAATCACTATATCCGAATTTTAGAATGTAGCTGTGTTGGTTAGGGGGACTTAGAAAATGGAGCTATGCCATTATCCAAGTCCGGGAAAAACCCGATTCTATGAGATAGAGGCGATTGAAATCCCCATTGTTTACAACAAATATGGGGATCACGATCCAAATGGACTTCTGTATGTGCTCAAGAAGGATGCCGACAGAATCCGAGAAGGGGCAATGCGCAATTTTTCTCAGGAAACACCTCAGCCATATGAAGGCGTAAAACCACTTGTCATCCGGGCAAATGTGGGGGAAAAGGTAGTTGTTTCTTTCACTCATTCTTTGGATCGCCCACTATCCATTCATGTGCAGGGGCTTGCCTACGATGTGCAGACATCGGATGGGGCGAATGTAGGCTTTAACAAGGATTCTACGACACAGCACCGGATTACCTATACTTGGTATGCAATTCGGGAAGGTGTGTACTTGTTCCACGATATGGGCGATATGAGAAGCGGAGAAGAAGGGACCAATGTGCATGGACTCTTTGGAGCAATTATCGTGGAGGCGGCGGAATCCAGATGGCTGGACCCAGAGACAGGAAAAGACTTGGAAAGCGGTCTATTTGCCGATATTTACCATCCGGCGCAACCGGCATTTCGGGAGTATGCCGTCTTTTTTCATGATGAACTGGAAATCAAAAATAAAGATGGGGATCCTCCGACGGATCCTCACACAGGCCTACCATCCGCCACAACCGGAATCAGCTACCGCTCAGAGCCGATGAGAAACCGCCTGCCACTCACGCAAGAGCATGCGGATACCGGAGAAGACATTTCCATGAGTTCCTGGGTATACGGAGATCCGGCACCGCCGATTTTGCGGGCATATGTGGGAGACCCGTCGAAAATACGTCTGATTCACGGTGGAATCAAAGAAACCCATGTCTTCCATCTTCACAATCATCAATGGAGGCTGGAAGGAGAAAACGCAAACTCTACGATTATTGATTCCATTACCCTGAGTCCACAGGAATGTTATACGCTGGATATTCTTCATGGAGCAGGAAGTTTGAACGGGACGATCGGCGATGTGATTTTCCATTGTCATCTCTATCCACATTTTCATGAGGGAATGTGGACGTTGTGGAGAATACACGACAGGCTGGAAGATGGAACGGGAAGGCTGCCGGATGGAACAACGATTCCGCCTCTGATGCCATTGAAAGACAGGGTGGCGCCTCCGCAAAAAGACGGACAGCATCCTGGATATCCGAATTTCATCAACGGGGAATTTGGAGAGCGGCCGTTGCAGCCGCCGCTTGGAATTTTGGATCCAGATGGCAGCAACAAGATTGAGCCAACGGAATTGGAACGGGCGAATTTTGTGCCGGAGTTTGAGCCGGGGGCACTTTATACAGATACCTGTCCTTGTCATACGGACGGCGACTGCTGCTGGGAGGAA
>DCJV01000076.1:31491-36422 GCA_002320555.1 Ruminococcaceae bacterium UBA1691
CAGGGAAGGTTCTTTGTATTGAAGGAAGAGCTGGAACGGCACGGAGGCCTGGACGCCTATGTGCAAAAAGTAGAAGAGCAGAAAATATGTGTGGAACCCCTTGTCATCCGCGCCAATGCAGGAGATTGTATTGAGATACGGTTGACGAATCTTCTCCCGGAATATTTGGAAGAAAGTCCATTTCAAATGGAAACGAAGACGGATATCGCAGGATACCATATCCATCTGGTAAAGTTTGATACGATCGTTTCCGATGGAGCTGCGAACGGCTGGAACAATATCGCCGGAGCAAGAAAATACGAAACTTTGATTGAGCGATTTTTCGCAAATACAGAGCTTCGGACGGTCTTTTTCCACGATCACCTGTTTGCCAATTCCCATCAGCAGCACGGCGTATTCGGAGCGCTGATTGTGGAGGAAGCCGGGGCTACGTTCCACGATATACGGACCGGAAAAGAGTTGAAATGCGGAACGAAAGCGGTCATCAAAAGAAGAGACGGCACATCGTTGCGCGAGTTTGCGCTATTTGTGCATGATTTTGCCCTGCTATTTGACAAAGACGGGCGTCCGCTGAATCCTCCGGCCGTTCCGGGTTCCCACGATGATCCGGGCGTGATGGGAATAAATTACCGCTCGGAGCCGATGCGGGAACGTCTGAAAGCTCACGATGATCCGGCCTATCTTTTCAGTTCGCTCGTACACGGGGATCCGGCAACACCGATTCTGGAAACGTACCCGGGGGATGAGATGATCATTCGTCTGCTGGACGGAGCACACGAGGAACAGCATGCTTTTAACCTCACCGGAATGTCCTGGAAGAAAGAGGTGGCAGACGTCGCTTCGCCGGATGTAGCTTCCCAGACGATTGGAATCTCGGAAGCATTTAACATCCGGATTACGAAACCGTATGCGCCGGGAGATTATCTCTATTATTTTGGCGGAATAGATGATGCGTGGCTGGGACTGTGGGGAATCATCCGGGCCTACGAACATCCGCGCAAACGCCTGAAACAGCTCTGCAAAGGGAAAAACCTGATCCTTCCGCTGCCGCCATGTCCGGGAAAGGATACGGTGATCCGGAGATATGAGATAGCGGCAATTCAGAGAGAGATTCCGTATAACCGCTATGGAGACCATGACCCGAACGGATTGATGTTCGTTCCGCTGGAAGAGGCGGAACGTGCGATGTGTGAAAACGATCAGCCGAAACCGTTGATTCTGCGGGCAAATGCAGGTGACTGGATTGAGATCACGCTCCACAACCTGTTTGATCCGAAAAAGCCAATTCCGTATTTTGACTATCCGAGGGTTCCGCTGGACTGCAAGCACACACCATCCATGCGGGTATCCTTAAATCCACAGTTTCTGAATTATGACCCGGTTTGTGATTCGGGCATCAATGTAGGCTATAATAACCGGGAGCAGACGGTCGGAGTGGGTGAGAGCAAGAAATATCTGTGGTATGCCGATCAAGAATATGGAGCGTGTATCATTCAGTCATTCGGTGATATGAGAAACCACAGATACCACGGATTGTTTGGAGCGATTATTATTGAACCGCCGGGAGCAAAATGGTATCGGAATTTTTCGTTTGCAAAAGCCGCATATGAAGAAGAGGTGGTCATTACTGCGCCTGGCGTGGAGAATTTCCGCGAGTGTGTGGTGCTGATTCAAAACGGAATCCGTATGCTGGATGATGCAGGCGAGCTCATAAAGACAGCGGCAGAAGAGGATGGAGAGGCGGTGGATGCAGAGGATACGGGAGAAAAAGGATATAACTACCGCTCGGAACGATTCGCAAACAGGCTGAAAAGGGATGACCGGATTTCAAAAATATTCAGCAGCAGGATCCACGGAGATCCGGCAACGCCTGTTTTCAAGGCATACGAAGGAGAGCGGGTCATCTTCCGCACGATGATGCCTGCGGATAAGCCGAGAAACGTGGCGTTTGGTATCCACGGTCACGAATGGAGAGAGCAGCCAGGTGACCCGTATTCCAAAATCATTCCGATGCAGGGAGGCATCAGCATCGGGAATACGTTTCAAATGGAATTGAAGGACGGAGCATCCTGCCCGGGTGATTATCTCTACCGCTCCGGAAGCCTGAAGTGGGATGTGGAATCCGGCATGTGGGGCATTTTCAGAGTGCTCAAGCAAGGAATTGGATGTAAGTGTAAAAATGTTTGCAGAAAAGTTGTGGAGCGTATGTGCAGAGTGAAGTAAACTCCATGTATAGCAGGTTTTCCATCGCAACATCCAGCAGGTCAGGGCACGCAGGCAGCCGGGAGAGATCCGGGCTGCCTGCGCCGCGCTCCCATTTGGAAACCGTCTGGTCGCTTAAATGTAAGTTCCTTTTGGTGAGGGGTCAGTCCCAAATTCTGTGTAAACATCGTAGAGTAGCGGAAAACAGAGCAAATATTTTTAGTGCGGCAGCGGCGCAGCCCGTTGCCGCCTTGTCTACAACATAACGCTGGCGGGGGCGGATGTCAAGGGCGGCACTTGTGCGCCGTTCATCAAAGCGCCGTCTTTCAGGCGGTGCGCAGACCCTTGACCTCCGGCACGGTCGGCGTTATTCCGGCATACAGTCGGCGAAATAGACCGCCATTTGGGCGTGGATCATGCTCCAGTCCTGGCGTCGGCCGGTCCACTTCTTCGTGATATCCATCATCGCCAGATACAGCATTTTCAGCAGGCTGTCATCGGTGGGAAACACGGATTTGGATTTGGTCACCTTCCGAAGCTGTCGGTTGAAGATCATCCCAAACTTTATATAAACTACGTGGTGTAGAATAAAATCATTACAATGGAGATTTATATAAAATTAGGGATGATCTCTTAGTTCCATATCTTCCCGTATCATTGTTCGGGTTTTGTTGCCACATACAAGACAAAGTATCCATTCATTTCATATTATTTTCTTTTACCAAACGCATTAGTAATTACTATTACGGCAGGAAACAACACCCCCGCAACTACCCAGACAATCCAACTATATCCCCAATCGTTTGTAGCAAGACTATATGCGAGATATATTGCAGTAGCAATTAACCAATAAGAAACAACTATAGTAGTTGTAATGGACGATTTTTCCTTTTTCTCTTTTGAATAATCACCTTCCTGCAAGAGTTTTTCATAACTTGCCCAAATAATGCCATTTTGGATAAAGAAAACGACACCAAACCCTGCAAGAACAAAGGAAACGGAGAGCATAACCGTCAATAACAAATCACTTTCCTCGTTAAAAATCACTCCTACAAAAAGTGGAATTAAAGACATGATACATAGGCAAGCTCCAGTAATATTCTTTTTAAAATATGTGCCTTTATATTGTTCTTTCCGTTCTTTTATCATTCCACTGACACCATATTCCGTTTCAAATACTTCTTTTTCTAAATATTCAAATGAAGCCGTTTTACTGCCGCTTGAAATAAATATAGCAACTGCGATTGCGACGAGAGTAAGTAAAACAATCATTCCTATTCCTCCCGCTACACTATCCGACAGGGCATATTTGGGAGTTTCACTGATTGCCCCCAAAACGAACAGGCATATCGGAGATAGAATACATAAAAGAGTTGCGTAAGCTATTGATTTCGATGTTATGGCTTTTACAGAAAGAAAAGCGTTTGCTTCTTCCATAGATACACGCTTTAGTGAAGATATATCCTCGGAAGGGTTCAAGCATTCTACGTTTTCGATTTCATCTTTGAGTAAATAATCAGTACTTACTCCGAACAATTCCGAAAGACGTACCATTTTTTCGAGGTCTGGAACAGACTGCGCTCCCTCCCATTTTGAAACAGATTGCCTTGTGACATTCATCTGTTCTGCCAATTCTTCTTGCGACCACCCCGCTTTCTTGCGAAGATGTATCAGTTTATCTGCGAAAATCATCTTTATTTCCTCCTCGTATGATTGTTATGCATAAAGTTTATCAATTAGCGAAGTTGCATACTACCAATCAGCACCATTCAATGTGTCAACCGGCGGTTGCAACGCTTGAGCCAGTTCACAGCCGCGATGCGTCTGCTGAAACACAAACTCATTGTATCGCATCTAAGCAAGAAAAACAAAAAAAGAGCATCTAATCCCCTTCGGGTTGAATGCTCTTTTTTGTTTACTACACTTTTTTGAACCCTCATAAAACACTAAGTAATTTATCTTTCATTTGTTCGAGTTCTTTCATATCCGGAATATTGTTTTTGTCCCACATAATTTCTTTCGGCAGCCACCACACAGGACCTTTTCCGTTATTGCCGTACTCACCCAAATCACCGCTAACTCGTGGAAACAAATGAAAATGCAAATGCACATCGCCATTACCAAGACACTCGTAATTCATCTTCTCTGCCCCGAAGGCTTCCTTAACTGCCTTTGCAACAAGTGTCATTTCATTTAGATATTGTTTCCTGAAATCTTCTTCCAACTCCCAAAGTTCAGTAACATGCTGTTTGCAAATAAATATCACATAACCGTGAAAATGTTGGTTCCAACCGAAAATAACATAACCCGTTTTAAGCTCTTTAACAAACCACGGATTTTCATTTTTCTTAATTTCCTCAATAACCTTGCACATATCACAGTTCATTTCATATTCTCCTTGATAGTGTTATAGAAGCAATGAGCAATCTTCTGATTGTTCCGCATCAATTATATAACTCTTTTGCTTCTTCTCTGTCTAAATCTTTGGGCTCCCCCTGTTGAAATCGAACCAACGACCGTTTCGGTCAAAAACATAGTCGTCTTGCTCGCTTGAAACGCGTCGCAATCCTCCTTGTTTTTTTCTGCTCAGGGATTACCTGAGCCAGTTCACAGCCGCGATGCGTCTGCCGAAACACAAACTCGCTGGTTTGGTTCAATCAGATACCAAAAAACAAAAGCTCCACCCTGCGGGTGAAGCTTTTGCTTTCTGTGGCTCCCCCTGTTGGACT
>DCJV01000155.1 GCA_002320555.1 Ruminococcaceae bacterium UBA1691
GGGCCCGCGCGGCCTGAGCGCGTTTCAGGTTCTTCTTGCCTTGTTAAGGCAATATATACTTTTTCGACAGGCTGATAGAAATATTTTTTCATTATTTTACAGCATGACTTTTTCCCGCAGCCCGTGCATATATATAAGAAAAAACAGCCGAACATACGGCGCGGGCAGGTGAAATTGATGGACGAATTGCAAACCTATCAGCGGGAGCGTACACGGCCCTCCGGGGAAAAAAAAGAAAAGAAACCCAGTGGCCGACGGGACTATCTGGTGCGGGTGATTGTTGTACAGCTTGCCGTATGCGCCGTGCTGCTGGCTGGCGCATTCTTGATGGTCAAGACGAATCCCAACGCGCAACAGGCGCTGAGGGAGGCCTATGACAATATGCTCTCTCAGGACTGGACGATGCAGGATGCCGCTGCCGCGTTTAAGCAGATCGGCTCCTTTATCTTCGCCCCTGCGGACACCTGGCCGGAGGCGGACGTAAGCGGAGAAACAAACGCGGCACAGGCGAATGCACCAGCGGAGGAGACAATGCGTGTTGATGAGCCGGAGCCAACGCAGAATGGCACACAGGAGGCAGATTCCTCCGCAGAGACATCCGGGCAAGCTGGCGAAGCTACCTCGCGCGAGGAGCTCAACGGAATGGGAGGTACGGATGAGACGCTATTTGAAGGGGTAAGAGCACCGGTGTCAGGTACCTCTTTTTCTCCCTGTATCGTGAGCGTACCAGTGGCTCGGCCGGTGGAGGGCCGGGTGACCTCTTCCTTTGGATATCGGATCCATCCCGTTACCAAAAAGCTTGGTTTTCATCGCGGCATGGATATTGCTGCTGAAAAGGGCACGCGGATTGCAGCTGCTTATTATGGGACGGTGAAAGAGATTGGCTTCTCTGAGGGGAATGGAAATTATATTACGCTGACGCATAAAAATGGTCTGGAAACAACCTATTGCCATTGCTCCGAAATCCTTGCGGAGGAGGGGGCCGTTGTGCGGGACGGGGAGACGATCGCTCTTGTGGGCGATACCGGTATGACTACGGGCCCGCATCTGCATATTGAGGTGCGCGTCAATGGCGTTCTGTACAATCCCGCCTGGATTTTAGGGGCGGATAACGCTTACAAGGATGCAGTTTAAGTGCAAGGGAACGACTGTCTCCATCGGGTTTCCCTTTGCTGCCGCCGTAACGTTGATGTTTTTATATGACACAAGCGGTACGGCGGCTGTTTCACTTTGCGCGGCGTTGCTGCATGAAATGGGGCACCTGCTGTGCTTGTTCTGGTATGGCGAAACACCGCAAGCTCTGAAGCTGGGTCTGTCCGGTATGGAAATCGTCCGGGCGAAGGGGCAGAGGCTTACCTTTGCACAGGAAATCACCGCCGCTCTTGCAGGCCCGTTGGTCAATTTGGCTCTCTTTTTGCTGCTGGCGGCGTTGAGCGGATGGGGAAGAAACATGCGCATGATGGAAGCAGCGTCGGTCAATCTGGTGCTCGCCCTGTTTAATCTGCTGCCGGTGTCCGCGCTCGATGGGGGACGGGCGCTATATTTTTTTCTATGCCGCTTCTGCGCGATGCAAACAGCGCAGCGAATCGTAACGCTCCTCTCTGCTATATGCCTTCTGCCATGCGCTTTTTTAGGGTTTTACCTTTTGCTGCGCAGCGGCTATAATTTTTCCCTGCTGCTGGTAACAGTATATTTGTGTTTTCTGCTGGCGGTCAGGCCAGGGCAGGAATAAAAGATTCCGGCCGCTGCCAGTGTTTTGCGGCGGCCAGAAGTGTGACACAAGAAGGCGATCAGGAACTCGTCCGTGCTAATCACAGGCATAAATAAGCTATATTATTCCGATGAGGAGGATAAGATCTGGAGAACCGGGATTGATCCCCGATTCATCGAAGGTTTATCTGCATTTGTAATACTCATATAATATTATATCAGAAACAAATTCTTCGTTAGAATAAAATATGTAGCCTTTTCGTAAATAAACTACGCTTTAGACCTTGCATTTTTGTTGGAAGTACGCTAAAATCTATAAGAGTGCGTTGGAATGCATAAAATATTTTTGTGTGATTTGGAGGATAGGAAATGCAGATCAAGCAAACGGTCCAAACTTTGCTGACGGATGTAAAACATTACTGGAATAAGCCGCCAGCCGGAAGGTACATGCCCTTTAAGGAAATTGCCGCATACAGCGTCGGCGGTATCGGCGCATATTTTATTATTACAGTCGTACAGGCCATTTCGCTTTCTGTCGGTAATTTTATTATTGGTAACGCAATCGGCATTGAGCCGACAAAAATTTATCTGTTGTATGTGATTGCAATTTTGTCGAGTTTTCCGTTGACGGCTCTGCGCGCCAATATTATCGACAGCGCACGCAGCAAAAAGGGAAAATACCGCCCTTATCTTCTCTATATGGGCGTTCCTACAGTGATTCTGGCAATCGGCTTTGTATGGATGCCTTATGAACATATGAGCATGCCGTTTAAAATGATAACGGTTTTGTTGTTCAATATCGGCTTCCAGTTTTTCTATATGTTTTTCAATGAGGCATATGAAAATCTGATTCTCGTGCTTTCCCCCAATACACAAGAGCGCACGGATACTGCGACCGTTAAGTCTGTCATCTATTCTCTTGCGCCTTCAATCGTCAATATTGTCATGCCGATGGCTGCAAAATTCCTGACCAATGGCGATATGACCAATATGAAGCTGTATCGGTTTGCATATCCGCCGATGCTGATTCTTGGTATCCTGCTTTCCATCATGGTGTATGCCAATACGCAGGAGAAGATCATTCAGGCGAAAACGCACGTGGTGCAGGTGAAATTTATAGATGCCTTGCGTGCGGTAGCAAAGAATAAATATTTTTGGATCATTTCGCTGGCTGGCTGGATCGGCTTTCTGGAGAGCTCTTATAATACGATTTTACAATGGCTGTATCAGTACCAGCATGCCTGCACGGAGGGCCAATTTGCTTTAATTCAGACGATCAATGGCAATGCCGCACTTTGGGGAATGCTTATGGCCCCGTGGGCAATTCGGCGATTTGGCAAAAAGCGTGTACTTTTGGTGACCAATTTCCTCAATGTCGTATTCCTTGCCTCGATTTATCCGATTGTCGTTAATGTGGATCCGCGCATGTGCATCTGGCTGGTTCTGATCTGCCTATTCAGCAATGGTGTAGTGGGCGCTTTCGCACATGTGCTCAATCCCAGTATCCAAGGTGATATCCGTGATTACCAGCAGTATATCACAGGAGAACGCATCGACGGCATGTTCTCGACTGTCGGCCTGATCGGCCAGGTTATCACACTGGCGACGAGCGGCGTTTTGCCCGCCGTTTATGAACGTTGCGGCATCACAACCGAGAATGCGGCGATGATGGGCTATACAAATGCATATGACGTTCTTTATAACCGGAATATTTTTGAGAACACCTTTGCGCTCCTGGTGGGACTGTCGGTCTTTGGCGCGATCATGAATGTGATTCCCTATTTCTTCTATGATTTGTCGGAGACAAAGCAGCGCGGAATGATCAATGTCTTGAAGGTCCGCGCGCTATTTGAGGACTATGGCAACAACGCCCTGTCCGACCGGGGCCTTGTTGAAACGATCGATCTTGTTAATGAGGCTAGGGAGTATGTAGCCTCCGAGCCGGTTTCCGAATCGAAGGATGGCATTCGCGATGCGAAGAAAACTAAGGATCGGGCCGCAATTAAGGCTGCAAAAAAGGCACGCAAAGCTGCAATCGAACATAACCGCATGATCGAAATCTCCAGGTTCGTCATCGAGGAGATGAATAAATTCAGCACGCTTGAGATGCAGGAGAAGATCGCGGTTGCCAAGGAGGTCTACGCGGCGGGTCTATCCAATCTCGTGAATGTGGAGCCTGATGTTTTGCAGAGGGCCAAGGCGCTGCCAAAGAAAACGGAGGAGGAGAAGCTCTACCGCAAGGCCGCCATTGAAGAGGCGAGAGATCGGCTGACTTCTAAGAAGGTCATTCTCAAGCATTATCCCAACGGCCTTGTAGAATTTGATTCGTCTGTTTTTGATCGTTTGTTTGAAAAGGAAGATAAGTTGGAGCTGAATCTGGAAGAGGCATATAAGGCTCTCTTTGCCGCCAGGGAGAGTAAGGATAAAGAGGCAATCAAGCAGGCGAAGCTCAATGTCCAGAAGGCCAAGGTGGCGCGCGCAAAAGTGCGTACGGAAATTAAGGAAGCCACCGATGCAAATTCCCTCTATCATCGGGCCGCCAAGCCGTGGCTTGACGCGAAGAAGCTTCTTATCCAGGAAGAGAATTATAAGCACTATGATGAGATCGCCGCGATGTATGAGGAAGCAAAGGCTCGTGCGCAGGCGCAGGAAGCGAAGGAAGAGGCAGAGGAAGCCGCTAGGGCCGCTCAGAAAAAGGCGGATAAAGAGCTGGCGCGTGCAAACCGCAAACATAAATAACCCCGTTTTCCAATCACGACGCATCATAAAGACGCGCTGCAAACTGTGTTTTCTAACAGTTTGCAGCGCGTCTTTTCTAAAATGCCCGTATGTGTGATGCGTTCTGCGGCAGTTTTTTAGGAATCCATTGTAAACTAATTTAATTAAATAGGTTGACATATTGCGGCCGTTCTTTTATGATAGAGGAGACATTTTATCGAAAAAGGAGATCGATCATATGGCAGTAAATAAAACCAGAACCTACCGTCTGGCGTTGATTGGCGTCATGACTGCGATCCTGTGTGTGCTGGGACCGCTTTCAATCCCGCTTCCTTTCAGCCCGGTTCCGCTTTCTCTGACAAACTTCGCCGTATTTCTAGCCGTGTTTTTGCTGGGATGGAAATGGGGGACAGTGAGCTGTATCGTTTACCTGCTGCTGGGGATTGTAGGCGTTCCCGTGTTTTCCGGCTTCTCCGGAGGTCCCGCCAAGCTGCTGGGGCCCACCGGGGGCTATTTGATCGGCTTCGTGTTTCTGGCGGTCATCAGCGGAATTTTTATTGAAAAGTTTGAACAGAAACGCTATATCGTTGCGGCGGGCATGGCGCTTGGTATGCTGGTTGACGATCTGTTCGGCACGGTGTGGCTTGCCTATCTGATGAAATTGAGCTTTGGCCAGGCGCTTATGATGGGGGTGGTTCCGTATCTGATTGGTGACGCTGTCAAGCTGATCATTGCGCTGCTGCTGGGAAGCGCATTGCGCTGCCGCCTGAAAAATTTGCGGATTCTTGCCTGAGCAGCGCGTTTTATTCAGCGTCCAGTCTGCGGATGCTGATTTCGCCTGAGTTCAGCGTTTCCAGCTGCCCTCCGGCCTGTTCCACGATCAGGCCTCCATTTTCATCAATATCAACCGCTTTTGCATTGGTCCATACGTTATTGCGCAGAAAGCGGATCGCTTCTCCCAAAATCATTGAACGGCTGCGGTATTCTGTAAGGAAAGCGCGTGTTTCCAGTGTGTCACACAGTGCACAAAGCTGGTTGATGATTTCTGCCGCCAACCGGTTGCGGGTAACCGTGACATTTTCATCGGACAATAGAAATCCGGCCCTGTGCCTCAGATCTTCCGGGAACAGCTCCGGCTGTCCTTTAAAATTGACGCCAATGCCTACAACAACGCTCTCAATACTGCCTGTTTCAAAATTGGTGACGGCCTCTGTGAGGATCCCGCAAATTTTTTTATCATCCAGATACAGATCGTTGACCCATTTGATCTGCGGCTGCCGGCCGGTTACCGTTTCAATTGCACGGCATACGCCGACTGCCGCCGCCGTTGTAATCAGCACAGCATTGGAGGCGTCAGTCCTGGGGCGCAGGATCACGCTCATATAAAGGCCGCTGCCGCGTGGAGAGAAGAAGCTTCTGCCCATTCGGCCCCTGCCGGCGCTCTGCTCTTCCGCCAGCACGGCAGAACCGTGTTCTGCGCCGTCCAGCGCCATTTTTTTGGCCTCCTGATTGGTGGATGCAACACAAGGGTAGACTCTGATTTCACGCCCTTCTGCAGCTGTTTTCAAAAATGGCTGTATTCCCTGAGCGGAAAGGAGATCGCTGTCTGTGCACAACGTATAGCCCTGGTTGGGGACAGCTTCGATATGATATCCGGCCTCCTGCAGGGCGTGTACCGCTTTCCATACCGCCGCACGGGATACGGAAAGCATATTTGCGAGCGATTCGCCGGAGAGGGGAATACCGCGGTTTTCTTCCAGCTTTTTGAGTACAAAATCTTTGACCGACATGTTTGTATCATCTCCTGTCTCCCTTCAGTATACCGCAGCTGGTTTTCAATTGTCAATTTCAGATGGGAATTGGTTAACATTCAAGATCAGCAAAAAATTCCGGGACAGCCTGCTTTGGCTGCCCCGGAATTTTGTAAGCGGAATATTGGAAAATGCTCAGTGCTTTTTCTTTGCCAGCACCACAGCGGCCGCTGCCGCCATGGAAAGCGCTGCAATTGCGGCAATGCCGGTATCTCCGGTATCTGGGATATTGATATCGTCTGCAGTATCATTGGTATCATCCGCCGCATTCGTATCATCGGCCTTGTTGGTGTCGCTCGGCGTCGTATTGCCGCCCTTGCCGCCGACCAGGCCGGCGAGCATCCCAAGGATATCAATGTCGTCTAGCATGCTGGTGTCGATACCAAGCTTCGCAAGTACGTCTTTGACCGCACTGATGTCGACCTTATCCTTGATCGCGTCGAGATCGACATTACCGCCGCCGAGAATACCGGTGATGGCGCTCAGGTCGATGCCGGAACCGCTCAGAGCATTCTTGATCGAATCGAGATCAAGGCCGCCGAGTGCATCCGTGATCTTGGAAGCGTCGAAATCGCCGAGGCTTGCCTTGATCTCCTCGATTTTGTCAGTGAATGCGCCAAGGTCAGGTGTTGCGGCGAAAGCCGGCACACACAGCGCAAGGCAAAGGACAAGTGCGAGGGCAATGCTCAGAACTTTTTTCATGGGTACCATTTCCTTTCTGAATGATTCTTTAGAACAGGATTCGCACAAAAGGCAAATCTGCTCTGAAAGTGCCGCACAAAATTCAGAGAGTTGTGTAACACCTATAAATATATAAACATGTTGCAACGGATTTGTCAACATTTTGTATATGAGTTAATGAAAAATTAATAATTAAGACACGATATGTTTACTGCTAAATCATATCTTAGTCATTTTTAAAGGACGGAACGCTTGAATATTATACGAATAGTATAAGTTGAAAGGTGATCTGATTACAATCATTGAATGAAGCATTTGTAAGCGGGTCCGGATTCTGTGCATACTAATGCGAGACGGAAGAAAACCTATTTTCCTTGGGTCGGACCTGTGTTATAATAATCCCACGAAACACAGAGATTTCTGGTATTTTGGAGAAAATAGGACGACCAATTTGGGGCTTACCATTTCCCCTGGGGCTGACGTGGTACATTGCGTTTTGCACAATGAATTGTATGATTATAACATCCGCCATTTTCCTTTCGGTAATATCCGTATGCTGCAGGCGATAATACGGGATTGATCCATTTGATCATTGTAGGCAAATCTGCCTTCATCAATCTAAATCATAATGATGCTGTAATATGTCATTATCTTTTCAAGAGGTGGGAAAAGAATGCTCAGGCTGGCGCACTATCTCAGCGGTTTCCGAAAGGAGATCATTCTCGGCCCTCTGTTTAAGCTGACGGAGGCGATTTTCGAGCTGATCGTTCCGCTGGTTATGGCCCGGATCATTGATGTGGGAATCCGGGGAAACAACCAGACCTATATTTTGCAGATGGGCGGCGTGCTCGTTTTGCTGGGTGTGACCGGCCTGTTGTGTGCGCTGGTGTGCCAATATTTTGCCGCTAGGGCATCACAGGGGGTGGGGACTGTGTTGCGCAATGACCTGTTCCGCCATATCAACCGCCTATCCTATGCCGAGATCGATCAAATCGGCACGCCGTCGCTGATTACCCGGCTGATCAACGATGTCAATCAGCTGCAGCTTGCTGTCGCCATGCTGATCCGGCTGGTCGTTCGTGCGCCGTTTCTGGTAGTTGGCTCCACGATTATGGCGATCATGATCGATTGGAAACTTTCGCTCATTTTCCTTGCGGCAGCGCCTTTGATTGCAGGGGCGATCTATCTCATTATGAGCCGTTCCATTCCGTTTTATCGCGTGACCCAGAAGCTTTTGGACCGTGTGTCCCTGATTACCCGGGAAAACCTGTCCGGCGCGCGCGTGATTCGGGCGTTTTCCCGGCAGGAGACGGAGCAGGAGCGCTTTCACGAAGCGGCGGGCGAGATTGAGCGCACTGCGGTTCGCGTGGGAAAGATTTCTGCGCTGCTCAATCCGGCAACCTATGTGATCGTCAACCTCGCGATCATCGCGATTATCTGGTTTGGCGGGCTGCGCGTGAACATAGGCGCGCTGACCCAGGGGGAGATCACGGCGCTGGTCAGTTATATGACGCAGATTATGCTGGCGCTGATCGTGATCGCCAATCTGGTCGTTATTTTTACAAAAGCGTCGGCCTGCGGGACGCGTGTCAGCGAGGTGCTGGAGCTTCATCCCAGTGTTACAGATGAGGGGAATTCCCCCGTCCTCCCGCAGATGGATGAAACCACGCCCAAGGTAGCGTTTCAGGACGTTGCCTTTGCCTATGGCAGTGCGCAGGAGCGCACATTGGAGGGTATCGAGTTGCGTGTTCGCCGCGGGGAGACGATCGGCGTCATCGGCGGCACGGGCTCCGGCAAGTCCACCTTTGTCAATCTGATTCCCCGCTTTTACGATGCGACGTCCGGCCGGGTATTGATCGACGGCGTCGATGTGAGGGAATATCCGTTTTCCCAGCTGCGCGGGCAGATCGGCGTGGTGCCGCAAAAGGCAGTTCTGTTCGCCGGGACGCTGCGCGAGAATATGCAGTGGCGGAAAAAAGAGGCATCGGATGAAGAAATTTACCGCGCGCTTGAGATCGCACAGGCCGCTGAATTTGTCGGGAAGCTTCCTGATGGATTGGATACCCTCATTCAGCAGGGCGGGCGCAATCTTTCCGGTGGGCAGCGGCAGCGGCTGACCATCGCCCGCGCGCTGGTTGGTTCTCCGCAGATTTTGATTCTGGACGACAGTGCGAGCGCGCTGGATTTTGCAACGGATGCGGCACTGCGAAAGGCGCTGCGGCGGCAAACGAAGGATATGACTGTTTTTATGGTATCCCAGCGGGCGGGCACCGTCCGTGCGGCGGATCGCATCGTCGTGCTCGACGATGGGCAAATCGTTGGTGTGGGGCCGCACCGAGAATTATTTGAAACCTGTGCGGTCTATCGGGAGATTTGCCTGTCCCAGATGAACGCAGAGGAGGCAGCTGGATGAGGAAGCAGATTTTAAAGCGCGTGCTGACCTTCTCAAAGCCCTATGCCGGCTATCTTGTCCTGGCGCTCGTCAGTGCGGTTGTCAGCGTTGGCATGACGCTGTATGCGCCAATATTAATCGGACGGGGAATTGATCTGATCATAGGGCCGGGCAATGTCGATTTCATAGGGATCTTCTATGATATCGTCCTGCTGGCCTGCGTGGTGGCGGTGGGAGCGCTGTTTCAATGGGGGCTTGCCCAGTGCACGAATATCCTTGCCTATCGTACGGTACGGGACCTGCGCATTGCCGTATTTGACAAGCTGGAACGGGTGCCGCTGAAGTTCATCGATTCCAATGCGCACGGCGATCTGATCAGCCGGGTCGTCAATGATATTGATCAGGTGTCCGATGGCTTGCTGCAGGGCTTTACACAGCTGTTTACCGGTGTTGTCACGATTCTTGGGACGCTGGGTTTCATGCTGTCTGTCAGCCCCGTTATCGCGCTTGTCGTCGTGGTGCTGACGCCGCTGTCGCTCTTTGTTTCCGCCTTTATTGCAAAGCGTTCCTATCAGAAATTCCGCGATCAGTCCGAGACGAGGGGAGAGCTCAGCGGCTATGCGGAGGAGCTCGTCGGCGGCCAACGGGTCGTCAAGGCTTTTGGTTATGAAGATCGCGCGCAGGACGCGTTTGAAGAGATCAACGCACGCCTCTATAGCTGCGGTGTGAAGGCGCAGTTTTATTCGTCGCTGACCAATCCCTGCACCCGGTTTGTCAACGCGATGGTCTATGCGGCGGTCGGCGTTTGCGGCGCAATCGCGGCGCTGCGCGGCGGGCTGACGGTCGGACAACTCTCCGCTTTTTTACAGTATGCCAATCAGTATACGAAGCCCTTCAACGAAATCTCCGGCGTTGTCACGGAGTTGCAGACCGCGATCGCCTGTGCGGGACGTGTGTTTGAGGTGTTAGACTCCCAGGATGAAACGCCGGACGCGCCGGACGCCCTTGCCATGCAAGAGAGCAGGGGGCAGGTGAATCTCGATAACGTCTCCTTTTCCTATAACCCGGAGAAACGCTTTATTGAAAACCTGAATCTCTATGCCAATCCCGGGCAGCGCATCGCCATCGTCGGCCCAACCGGCTGTGGTAAAACGACGGTCATCAATCTTCTGATGCGCTTTTACGATGTGGATGCGGGCGAAATCCGTGTAGATGGAGTGGATGTCCGGAAGATCACGCGTTCGAGCCTGCGCGGGCAGTTTGGAATGGTTCTGCAGGATACCTGGCTCTTTGCCGGCACGGTACGGGACAATATTGCCTATGGCCGGCCCGACGCTACGCAGGAGCAGATCGTCGCGGCGGCAAAGGCCGCGCACGCGCACAGCTTTATTAAGCGCCTTCCGCAGGGGTATGATACCGTGCTCTCGGAGGACGGCGGCAACCTTTCCCAAGGGCAGCGGCAGCTGCTGAGCATCGCGCGCGTGATGCTCACCGATCCGCCGATGCTCATTCTGGATGAAGCGACGAGCAGCATCGATACACGCACGGAGATCTACGTTCAGCGCGCGTTTACGAGAATGATGGAGGGGCGCACCTGCTTCATCGTCGCACACCGGCTTTCCACCATCCGTGAAGCGGATTGTATTCTCGTCATGCGAGACGGCCAGATCGTAGAGCAGGGGACGCATGAGAGCCTTTTGCGTAAGTCCGGCTTCTATGCGCAGCTGTATAACAGCCAGTTCGCCCGCGCGGAAGGATAAAATCGAGCACACAAACTGATGAGAGCCACACTTATGGCTCGCAAATGCTTTACAGAGATATATGGTGGAATTCCATATGATTGATAGCGGCCTTTTGTTACAATGGTTTCAAAAGATTACTTTTTTCTTTCAAAATAGTTAAAATGCTTGTAATTTTACAAATTAGATGAATAAGAATTGTTTTCCATGTCATAATGAAGTCATCAATCGCAAGAAAAAAATTCGCCAATTTTTGCACGGTATAGCACTTCTATTTCCGTACATGATGAAAGCGAGGATGCCATTCAAAAAAGACCCGAGAGTAGATGAAAAAGTGACATGAAGATCAAAACCTTTTGCAGAAGATTGCGTGCCCTGAGCTTAAAACGGATGTTCCGCCTGATCCATGCCGTCAGCCGGGAATCTCACACGCCGCAAATATTTATTTTAATAGATATGCTCTGGTGCGCTATGCGTTACGGCGTGGGCTATCTGGATTATAAAGTGTTTGGCTTTGCTTTTATCCATGGCGAGGCGCGCAAAACCTTTATGACCATGGATGACAACCTTTCGCTCGTGCGTACGAGCAATGATAAAGCTTATACGTATCTTTTTGACCAGAAATGCGCGTTCAACGAGCGGTTTCAGGATTTCCTCGGGCGGGAATGGCTCGATCTGCGCACAGCGGATCTGGAAGCATTTGCTGATTTTCTGCGCGGTAAGGAGGATTTTTTCGCAAAGGAGGTCGACAGCTTCGGCGGAAAAGGCGTCAGCCATATCCGGGTGAGCGACTATCCCGACGATAAGGCGCTTTACCAGGCGCTTCGCGGGCAGGGGCAATACCTTGTAGAGGAAACCATCCAGCAAAGCTCTGAGATGGAATGGTTGCATCCGGGCTCGATCAATACGTTGCGGCTCGTTACGCTGTTGGCGCACGACGAGCCCCATGTCATGTATGCGCTGATCCGCATCGGCGGCAAGGGGCAGTGCATTGACAATATCTGCAGCGGCGGGATGTATGCGCCGGTCGATGAGAACGGCCTAATTTTTCATGATGCATTCTGCGAGGCGGAGGAGCGTTTTTATGACTGCCATCCGGAATCAGGGGCAAGGTTTGTTGGATTTCAGGTGCCATATTTTCAGGAAGCTGTGGAGCTGGTCAAAAAAGCGGCAATGGTGGTGCCGCAGGTGGGCTATGTCGGCTGGGATGTAGCGATCGGTGTAAATGGTCCGCTTCTGATTGAAGGCAACGTGATTCCGGGCTATGATATGTGCCAGAACTATTGCCATCTGAAAAAGAAGGGGGAAGGGATCCTGCCCCGTTTTGAAAAGGTGATGGGAACGGCCTTTTTTCATCATTGATCAATAATAGGTAAAAAGGAGGGCCCCTGCAATCAAATTACAGGGGCCCATTTGGCGAACATAGAGATCAGGGGATATCCGATTGACTGATATAGCCCGTCACATAGCTTGTCACGGGCGTTTTTCCCACCATGTCTGTGCGCGGTGTGATGCGGTAGCGCCTGTTGAAGGCTTTGCCATCATAGAGATAATAGGTGCCGCTGAGCTTACGTGCGGCCTCCTTTGCGGTGGAGGAGGTGTAGAGCGGGACATTGGAAAGCGTGATTTTCCGCCCTGCTTCATACCGGTTCGCCGGCTGAACAGGGGCCGCCCCGCCGCCTGTACCCCTATCGAATGCATTGACCCAGCCATACACGCCCTTGCCGTCCTGGCTGATCAGATGGAGGGGATGCTTTGCGCCGGGCGCTATGGCGGTCACTTTGCACTGGCTTGCCCCCCGTGTAGAGGCGGCAGACGCAGCGCTGGACGAAACATAGACAGGGCCTCCAGCAAATTGAACGATATCGCCCACTTGAACTTTGCTGCTGGTATCCGTCTCCGGCTGTGGCTCTGCCTTTTTCTTCAGGCTGAGGTACGCAATCGCAGCTTTCGCATACGCTTCGCCGATTGCTCTGAGCTTCGCGTCTGTGTTGATCTTCGCCTGATCCTTCGCGTTGTCCACAAACGCGTACTCGCCGAGGATGGAGGGGATATTCGTCCAGGAGGCCTGCCGACACATGCCGAAATTGTAGCTCGTACCCGCCTTGCTCTCCTTGATGCCACGGCTCTTCTGGCCGAGCTTCGTCATCTCGGTAAGCACCTTCTGCGCAAGCGCTTTGGAGGGGGCGTGCGTGTGCCAGTAATAGACCTCGCATCCCTCCCCGCCGCCGGCGTTATAATGGATTTCGAGCACGAGGGACGGCCGCTTTTTCTCGATTTCCTTCATCTTGTCCGCGACTTTGCAGTCCTGATCCACCGTGCGGGCCATGATGACGTCGCAGTCGTAAGCTTTCAGGTAATCCCTGCAGGCAAGTGCGGTTTTCAGCGTTAATACTTTTTCAATATAAGCTCCGGCGCACGCGCCGGGATCTGAGCCGCCATGCCCGGCGGCGATATAGATGGTAGCTGCCATTTTGATGATCCTTCCTTTCCAATGACCGGCCAGAGGCCGGCTACTGTGATGTGTTTTCCGTGATGATCGGCAACTCCAGGAGCTCTCGGTACATGATTTCCCCATGTCCGTTGCCGCCGAGTCCGGCATAGACGGCATAGAGGTTGACAAGCCTTTGCCGCACGGACAGGGGGATCCCCGGCGCGCCGATATAGTCACGGTAGATTTTGTCGAGGCTGTCGTACAAAAGCTCTGTAGAAGCCCTTTTGAGCAGCTCATTGGTGACGATCTTTTCCTTGTCTGCTTCAATGTGCTGCTCAAGCATTGCAAACATGTCTGCGATCTTTTTTTCCGATTCATCCGTTCGGCTGGCACGCCGGATAAAACGCGCCAGCCTTTCCCGAATGGGCCGGATACAAAGGGCAAGGCAGCCTGAGATCGTTACAAGGTTTCCGGCCGCCGCGCCGACCGTTTTCAATAATTCCAATGGGTCCATACATGCGCCTCCTGAGTCGGCGGTCTATTCCGCGGATGAACCGGTTTTGCCCGAAAGAAGCCGATCAAGCTGTGTTTTGGCGTACTGCTCAATCGCATCGAATGCGTTCTGCACGATGGAGCTGATTACGCTCCGGGGGAAAAAGATACGTACGGGCGCGGGCAGGATGCCATATAAAGCATCGACGACCCATTCGAATTTTTGTCCACCCGCTTTGGTGGTATCCTGAAATGCTTTTTCCGCTTCGCCGATGAGCTGCCCGGCCTGCTGCTGGAGCTTCGTATTTTGCTTCCAATAAAGAGAAAGTCCGCCGAGCAGGATGAGCCCGGCGGTGATGACGATTTTGAAAATAAGTTCCCAGTTCAAAAGATGATCTCCTTTCATGATGTTAAATTTTTTAACACTTTATGCGGTGGGCACAAAGAGGGCGTGGTTGGCCTGATGCATGCATCTTAACCCTCCCCTATTTCATCAGCTGCGATTACAATCAATGATTGAAAGACATAATTCCAATTATTTTTAAAAGCCTCTTGGCCTTCTGTTTCGTATTGATGAGCGGCATACTCTAAAAACTCATCTCCGGTTATCATAATTTCTCTTTGAGTTTTGTCTTCAGTACTGTAAAATATAAAACCAAACGGAGGAAATTCTACTCCCGGAATGGTTGCCTCAAAGACAGGAACAGTCAGTATGAGGAAGCCCTCTATGGCAGATATCTGAATGGAAATGGCGCGATCCCATAGATCGGCTGGGGGAGGGCTGTCCCCTCCAATGGTCGCCCACATCTTGTGCCCCGAAAATCCCCCGGCAGGATCTGTCATGCGCATATAGTCCCAATCCAAGGGGTAAGTGTATCTTGTAAGAGTTATGCCTCCTTCGGGTCCTCTCGGTCCCATCAGGTTGGGTGTGGTGATCGAGCCGTTTTGATCGGTGATCGTGAGCTTGTATTCCGTAGCGGTATTGCTGGAAACGGTGACGGTGGGGCTTACGCCGTCGCGCGGGGAGGAGAGGGGCGTATCGGCAGAGGATTCCTCTCCAGATACCGCGGCCTGAAAGCCGAGGCGCGCCCGCGGCGATTTGCAGAGCAGCACTTCCTCGCCATCTTTTTCCTGACAGCCCTCCACATTGAAGAAGAGCCCTTGCGAATCCGTGATATCGTGCCAGAGCTTGCAATAGATCATATTGCCTTCACGGTAAGCGCGATCGCCGCTGGCGGTATCCGTGATCCGATTGGTCAGGATCCGCTCCTCATTGCCATAGCGGCAGAAGGCGATCCGGTAGTATTCGATCTCCGGGATGCACATCTCCTCCGGCAGGCTGATGACGAGCTGGGTCATCAAATGCTCGCCGCGGCGGCCGGCCAGCGCGCCATCCGGGTAGGAAACCGTATTGTTTGTAAAATTGATATGAAGCGTTCGCATAATGCTGTTCACCCTTTCGTAGCGTTTAAGCTTCGTTTGAAACGGGACGGGGCCGTTTCTTTCAAACGATAGATCTGTTCAAAAATCCCGGTACGTCCGCCGGACGTACCGGGGCGGTTTGCTTTTATGCCTGCTGTTCCAATTTGCCGGATTCCGCTGGAATCCGGGCGAGCGCCTCCAGCTCGGCGAATGCGCCGCGCAGCTGTGCCATGCGCTCCCGGCAGGCTTTGAGCTGCCCGCAGAGATTGGATTTTTGAAGCGCCAGATTGTTATATTCCTGCTGGAGCTCCGCTTTGCGTTTGACAAGATAGTCCTGCATGCTGTTTTCCTCCGTTGTGTAATGATTTTATTCCGTTACCTCCTGCCACCAGCGCGCGCCCGAGCCGGGGACCGTGGTATTGCCGACGATCTGCGAAATATACCGCTTGCCGTGATAGGTGACCTTGCCGCCGATATTGTAGGCATCGTGCGCGCCGGTGGGCTGCACCCATTCGGGCCATTCGTCGAGCGTTAGCCCAGTCCAGAGGGTAGGGGCTGTGTCAGGCCAGTTGTCCGCCCGATCCCAGCAGTCCACATTCGCACGATAGAGCTGCCCATTAAAACGGCGGACGCTGCGCGCGGGAATCAGGCTTCCATCCCCGGTCAACAGGTCGAAAACCGATAAATACTCCCCGGATGAAAGCAGCTCATCCGGGGCGTTCTGTGCGAGAGATACATATTTCGCCCGCATCGTGCGGGCCTTGTCAACGATGCTCATGTTTCATTTCCTCCCATCAGAATGTTGGTTGCGGCAGCGAGTTCGGCGTAGGAGGGGGAGGGCAGATCTTCCTCCACGTCGTCCGAACAATCCGCGAATTTTTCTGCGATTTCGGGGTGGGCTTCCGCATCCTGCGCTTTGAGTTTGATATCCTCATAGATCATGCGGAGAATGTCAGGCAATTCGCCGCCTGTTTTGAGCGGCAAAGTATCGTTGTGATAATCGCAGATCACCTTCCCCTCTGCTGCTGCAGCTTTGTCCGCGTAGACACAGACGGCATAATCCCATGATCGTTCACGAGGCTTGTATTCTACACGGGTGACTTTCAGATAGGCGTTTGGGACGATAAATCCATAGCAGGTTTCTACATTGTTTTTGACAAAGGCCAATTTTATCACTCCTTATCCTGGCTCCACGGCGATCCAATGCACACTGGTAGCATCGGAGCTTTTGCGTTGCACCTGGATTTTAAAACTGTTTGCGGTTACATCCGTGATTGAGGCAATACACGAATACGGCCCCCCTGTGACTGGTGTTACTGTAATAATAGGAGATTTTGCGAAGGCAGGAGAAAAAGATACAGTCTTGTTGCCTACATATAGCCCCAAACTTGAATTTAATGATACGGAGATTTTGGCGTAACCGCATTGAAGGTTTTTAGCGTGGTACAGCTTGTATGCATACGCTCCATGTTGATAATATGCTCCTATATTAGTTCGGACACCAAGATTCATAAGAGTATATGGAGAATCCTTATAAACAGATAGATAGGCCATTAGAGTCCCATTGTATTCGTCTACCGAGAGTTCGGCCCAATCTGTACTGGTGCGACGCCTTACCGATACATCGTTTATAGAGGTTAGTGATAATCCTTTCGATGCACTTAGAAAGAGCCCTCCTTGCGTGACACCGCTTTTTAGGAAACTGATCCCCATTCCATCTGTCCCGTATGCACTTTCAATTTTGGTGGTGTAGGAAATTCCGTTATAGGTTGAATTTGCTATAAACTTTCCCGTCATTTCCGCGTTCTTCCCCACGATCTTACCGTTCTCCAGATCAAAGTATGAGCTTCCATCCTTCGACTGCAATTTTCCCGCCTTGATCTGTGTCGCCGTGATATTCAACTTTCCATCGCTTCCCAGCCACATCCCGTCCGCCTGTGTAGGGGAGAGGGTGTTGACAAGGTATGCCCGGTCTTCCGGCGCCGGTGTCCAGTCGGTGGCTTTTGTGCCTTTTTCAAGTTTTAAATTTTTGACAGTTACAAATGCACCACTGTCGTACTCAGAAAAAAAAGCAAGCATGGACTTTTGCACGTTTGACGCATACACATACGGGATAAACGTAACGCTATATCTTTTGAAAGATGTCGTAGCTTGAATTGTGTTGGCTCCGATGTCATATCGGAAATCACTCCCGTTTTGACAATACACTTTGACCCAGTGGGCTTTGGCGCATTTTAAATCAAAACTAAGTGTCCATGTCCCCATACCGTATGTGTCGAAAATGGGCGCAAGGTCATGTGTCTGCAAAAATTCTCTGGATTGATTTGTATAAGTCTTCTCGCTATTCAAAAGATAATTTCGGCTGCCGATTTTCAGGCTGTTTAATCCACTTGTTATATCCCCCTGCGTCGCCACCTGATTCCCCGTGATACTTAGGCTCTTGACGTTGAGCGATACATCGCCGTTTTCATCCACCTTGAGCGTGTCCGTCACGCCGTTATTCACCGTCAGTCCCTTCGCGTTTATGAGCCGCCCTTCGATCTCTCCGCTCACCTTCAGATTTTCGCCGATGATCAAATCACCCATGAGCAGCTTCGCATTCAGGCCATACATATAATTCTTCCCGTCTGGTGTGGTCACGCCGTCAGGCAGCAGGTTTTTGCCGAGCACCGTCTCCGTCGTCTGGAAATCGTCCGTTGAGAAGGCGATAGCGTTATTCGTGATCTTCAAAACCTCCGGATCAAATTCCCCGGTGGGGTTGAATTCCGCGTCCACCACCGCGCGTCGTCCGCTGATGCCGGAGGCGTCGATGACCATAACCTGGTTGTCCGCGTTGACGACCATATTGTGCGTCAGGTTGATCGACTCGTCTTTAAGCTTCGCTAACTTGTCAATCTCGTCCCGCTGCTGCTTGAAGTCGAAGGTGTTGCGCAGGTATTCCACCGTGCTCGCCGTTTTGGCTACGGAGCCGCCGACGAGATCGTTGAAGAGCGCGCTGGGGTCGCTGAGCTTATAGCGGTTGCCGAAGGTGAGCGAGAGCTCTTTCCCGTCGTAATCCACCGCCATTTCGAGCAGCAGGAGGCTTGCAATATCATCTTCAGCCAGCCGGACGTCGATCAGGCAGCCGGAATGGAGCTGATTGGTCAGATGGGCGAATTCCTTCTGGAAGACGAAGCTGCCGGTTTCTACAGAATATTCATAGCGCGGGGTGGAGATGGTGTTCAGCAGGCTTTGCGCCTTTTTGTAGAGCTCCAGCGCCTGTGCCTGTACCTCCTCATAGCTCATGTTGTCCTGCCGGGTGATATTTTCCTCTGTGTACGCCCCCTGCTGGATGAAGCGGGAGAGCACCTCCATCTCGGCCGGCGTAAAGACCGCGTTCAGGGCAATCTGATCCTGTAGCACTTTGAGCCCGGCATTCGCCGCCTTGAGCTCCGCCTCAATTGAGGCAAGCGCGCTTTCGGCGCTACTCAGCGCGGATTTCGCCGCGTTGATTTTTGTGCGGACCGAGGCAAGGTTCGCATTCTTCTGGGCCTGCTCCGCAGGCTCGCTGATGATGGCGGACTGCTGAGTCTGTAGGTTGGTGAGATCCTGCTTCAGGCGGGTGATTTCCCCTTCCTTGTCGGCCTTTCGCGATTGAATTGCATTGATCTGCGCGCGTTTCTGCGGGAAAACGCCGGTCTCTTCCTCTGCAAAGGCGGCAACGTCGGCCTGCCATTTCTGCACCTTGGCAATCAGCGCATCGTCCATCCAGTCGGGTGTTGCATAATAGCTGAAATTGTAGATCATATTCGTCCCCAGCGGATTAACGCTGAGGATATCGAGCCCGTTGCCACCCTTGACGGTCAGAGCGGTTTTGATCTCGTCAGATTTGGTGCGCAGGGTGAGGCCCTTGAGTACGTCCTCTGTGGAGAGGCAGATGTCCGTGCGGTTGTCATACTGGTAGCGGTCGTAAACCCGGATGACGCGCTCCATAATGTCGAATTCAAACAGGCATTCGTACGCTTCCTCCATCTCGGTCATGAAGAAGGAATATACGGTTTGGTCGGTTGTGTCGAAGGTGCGAAAGCGCGCGGCAACATCGCTGGGAATGCTGCCGGTATCCAGCCGCCAGGAGGGAAGCTTCTCCATGATGAGCGTCATCAGGGAGTCTGTTTTCTCCTGGGGCGCGGAGCTGTAAAATCCATAAGTTCCTTCATAATAGTCCAGCTGAATGTGATTCAGCTCGTATTCGCAGGAGGAGGCCTCCACCGTCTTGTATGCCTCGCCGCCTTCCTCAGATTCAGAAACGTCGGTGATGATGAAATAGCCGATGTCCTCGAGCAGCAGATAGCGGAAGGGCTCCACCTGCTCATAGACAGGGCAGCGGCAGTCCTCTGTGCCGCGGCGGATGGTGAAGGAGAGGTCGGACAGATCGTTGAAGCGGATGTTCAGCTTCCGGTCCGAAAGGTTGGAGAGAATGCCGAGCGCGCGGCCGTCCGGGTTGCAGAGCGTGATCTGCGGGATCTCAAAATTCCCGAAGGAATCAAATTGTGCAAGCAATTATATCAACCTCGCAATCCTGTATTGAAATGTGAGCTTTTGTACGTCCCCGGTCACGGCAAAGCGGTTGAGCCCCGGGAGCAGGCGGAAAAAGTTTTTATTAAACTGGTTGTAAAGCGGTTCGGTCGAGAGGGATGAGCGCACCTCAAGCGTCTCCGGCAGGAGTGTGATCGTGTGCGGCGTGGCGTTTACGCTCCGGAAGCGTGTTTCACGGTTTTGATCCGTGATATTCTGGAGCAGGATATCGCCGCCCCTCGTCCCGGTCTGGAGAAGGATTGTGGGATAGAGATAGCCTTTGTAAATCGAAGGATTCTGAAAGGCCATCTGCGTGCCGATGTCCGCCGCCTCATAGATGGTTTCCCCATCCTCCCATCCCCAGGGCGCATCGCATAGGACGGTCGCCTTAAAGCCGACGGTGCCGTATTTGCCGCCCACGCCGCCTTCGATTTCCTCCACGGCATGGAAGACGCAGTTGAGATAAATGCCATCGTATTCGTCGGAGAGCGGCTCAAGCCTCCGGTATGCTTTTTCGTGGAAGAGCCAGGCGTAAATGTCGCCAACCTCCTCATCCGACAGCACGCGGTCGGATACGATTTCCGCTTCAAAGGTGAGCGGTTCTTCCCATTTATCCTGCTGCAGAAAATGGCGGTGTGAAATCTGATTATACTGCGTCGTATATTCCGGGCCGCCCGTCCTGCGCCGGTCGGGAGAGAGCTCGACCTGCGCAAAAAACAGCCCCCACATTGCCGAGGGCTGATGGTTATAATTGAAATAATTTCCGGAGAGATGCATAAAAAGCCTCCTTGCTGTGCAGGCCCCGGGGCATTATGCACCGGGGCCTGTTTCGATCTCTGTTGTCTGAAGTCTAAAATCTGAAGTCTGCTATCCCAAATGCTTTGGATTGATCGTATGCCCGCTGCGCAGGTATTTTTTATTTGCCTGGGAAAACACCTTCTCCGCGATGCGGTTTTCCGCTTTTTCGAGCGCCTTGACCGTTTCCCTATCCGCATTGCCCTCCACAATCACCTTGGAATCGATCTGGATGCTGGGCGCGGCGCCTGTGGACATCCCGGTTTGAAAGGCGGAGGTGAGCTTCGCCATGCGCTGGGAGAGGAAGGCCGTGGGGTTGCCCGCGAGCGCCATAATCCGCTCGGTGAGCGTGCTGTTTAATACGCCGTCACCGCGCGAGAGATGCGTCAGCCGCCCCTGCACGGGATTGCGGATGATGAGCTCCGGCCCCGCCTCATCGACGAGGGCGAGCTGGTCATAGGGGATAAAGCTGGAGCCGGTGCGGTAGCCCTTGACGTTCTTTTTATCCACCCAGGCGATGGTATTGCCAATTTTGGCGGTGGTGCCGATGGCGACCTTGCCGTTGGCGATGTTGGTGACGTAGAGCTTCTGATTCCAGCCCACGCCCGCGTTTTTGGCCATCGTGCTCCAGGAGCCGACGCGCTTGCCCGTTGAGGAGGCGTAGGCCGCCGCGTCCTTTACGGTCACGCTCACGCGCCCGCCCTTGACCGGGGCTTTGTTGGCGCTGGCTGAGGAAGAGCCGCCGGAGGCGGGCTTCTGCTGAACGGATGCGCTGGGCGTTTTGACCGGTACCTTGATATCGTCCGGATGCTCGGCGATTTTCAGGGCGTTTGCCTGCGAGCCGTATTGCTGGAGCGCTTCGGTGGCGGCCTTCCATGCGTCGGTAACGGTTTTATCGATGCCGTCGCCGTATTTCTTATTCCACTCCAGCAGCTCGGTATATACCGTATTGCTGCGGGTCATGATGTCCGCCATGGCGGCGTCGCGCACCGCGCCTTCGTTATCGAGGAATTCGTCGATCTTTTCAATCTTCGCGTTGTTCTGCTCTTCCAGCAGCGCATATTCCTCATCGAGCTTTTCCTTTTGCTTCTGGATGGACTGCTCGTTTTCGTATTCCTCGAGCTCCTCCTGCTTTTCGGCAAGCTCGGCGCGCAGCTCGGCCTGCTCGCGCTGGGAGGCGGCGCTCGTATCGGCGGAGAGCTCATTTAAGCGCGTTTCAATGTCCGCGATGGCCTTACGCTTTTTGGCGGCGGTCTTCGCGTAATCGTCGGCCTCCTTCTGTTTGTCGAGGGCTTTTGCCTGCGCGTCGTAGAGCTTTTGGTAGCCGTCGAGCTCGTCTTCAAGCGCCTTCTTTTTGAGCTCCTGCTCCTTGCGGATATACTTCATGCGCATGTCGACGATGTCTTCAATCGCGTCGGCTGCGTCCTTGGCCTTGTCCGCCTCGGCCTTCTGGTAGGCCTCCGTCTCCTGATGGATTTGCTTTTCCAGATTGCGCAGGTCTTCCTTTTTCTTCGCCAGGTGGTTATAGGCGTAGGTCAGGTCGGCGATCTTTTGGGCCTGATCGTCGTCGTACTTGCCCATGGCCTCCTTGTAGGAGATCTCGTCAAGATAATCGTCGAGCTTCTTTTTGTTATAGGCTTCCTCAGCGGCATAAATTTTTTCCTGTAGGCTGCGGCGGTCTTTTTCATCCTTGGCGTATTTGTTGTAGACGTTTCTTAAATCCTTGATCTTTTGCAGCTCATTGTCTTCATATTCGCCCATGGCCTCCTTGTGGGAGATTTCTTCCAGAGCGTTGGAGAGCTGCTTTTGTTCATAAGCTTGTCTGGCGGCATAGATTTTTTCCTCAAGCTGCCAGCGCTCGGATTCCTTTTTCGTCAGCTTGGATTTGGCATTTTCAAGGGCCTTGATGTAACCGAGCTCATTGTCCTCATATTTGCCGAGGGCTTTGAGGTGCTCGATGCGCTTGAGCTCATTGTCGAGCGCGTCATTTTTATAAACGGTCGAGCCGGAAGAGGAGGATTTCGACCGGCTCTTTTTAGATGCGGCAGCTGCGCGTTTTTCGTAATCCTGCTTCAGCTTCAGATTTTTCTTGGCGTTTTCAATTTCCTTTTGCAGCCTTGCGCTTTGTGCATAGCTGGCGGCCAGATCGTCGTCGAGGAAGCTGGCAAGGTATTGGTCATAGCTTTCATAACCCTTGCTATTGCTGCCGCGGCGGAATTCATGCTCCGTCATGACGAACTTGTCCGTCTTCGCGGCTACGGTTGCATAATCGAGCTGCCCCATGATGCCGGCTTCCTGCTGCATGAGGTTGATGCGGTTCTGTGTTTCCGCAAGGGCGGCTTCGCTCATTTTGATCTGCGCCTGGATATACCCCGTGCTGAATTGGTTTGTTACGCCGCTGAGCAGGCTCATCGCGCCCTCTTCTACCTTGAAGCCGTCGGCTGTTGCTGTGATGTATTGCTGAAGCTCTGGGTATTTGGCGCAAAGGTCGTTTACCTCATTGGCATTCAGAGCGCGTTGGGAGTTGACCGCACCCTCGATATCCGCAATTTTCTGATTGGCGTCTGCAAGGGAAGAGGTTGCGTTGCGCAGGTTTTCCGCCGCCGCCCTGGCCTGTTCACCGGTCTGCGCCATGGTTGTTAGCTGTGTTGCCGTCGCCTGCGCAGAGCCGGAAACAGAATTGAGCTGGTTGGCAAGGTCGTCGCCCGCAATCTGGGCAAGGTTTTCCGCCGTCAGTTCTCCGCTGGCCGCCATATCGAGCAGCTTATCCTTTGCATTGCTGTCGCCGAGCTTGCCGTTGAACATGTCGGCGCGCGTTTCCGCGTCTCCCAGCGCATAGGCGATCTGATTGACCTTTTCGCGGGCCTCGTCGCCAACCGCGCCGTTGGAGCTTTCTGCTACCTTCTGGTAGTCCTCGGAGATATTCAGCAGGTTTTCTCGGACTGTTTGGAACGCTTCGGACTGCCGGTCCAGCCCGTCGGTGGATAGGCTGTCGGTCCAATACTCTGCATATTCCTTGGCGGACATGCTCATGTCCTCCATCATGTCCATCTGCTGCTGGGCGGCGTCCGGGTCGAACATCATCATGTTAGAGGCGGACTGCATCGCCTGCCCCTGCGCCATACTAGCGCCGATCTTTTCCCACCAGGGCATCTTGCCGCCCTCTTTGGAATAGGAGGAATCGAGCCCTTGGGACTCCATGTTTTCCATGAGCTTTCCGCCGCTCTCGGCCTGCTCTGCTTTGAGGGCCTCGCCCTTTTCCTTCAGCAGGGCGACCTGTGCGGTGAGCTCTTCTTTCTGGCGCTCGAGCTCAGCGGTTTCCTCCTTGTCCGCAAGGGAGGGATTTTGGATGCTGTTGAGGGCGTTGAGCCGCTCTTCCACCTGCGCGAGGCTGGAGCTTGCGCTGTTGAGCTCGGTTTCATTTTCCGCATAGGCTTGGTTTGCGTTGTCAACGGCCTCCACGGCGCGCTCGTGCGCGTGGGCGAGGTAGTCAAGGCCCGTGATGAGGCCGTTGACGGCGAGAGTCACGCCCATGCTGATCGCGCCGGTGAGCGCGGCGGAGGCGACGGACTGGGCGATCATCGAGCCGGTGGAGACCTTGGTCGCCATGCTGGCGGCGGTCTGGGCGTTGGCGTATTTGTTGATGTCCACGGGGAGGCCATTGCTCTGCCGGGCGAAGTCTTGGGCGGCTTTTCCAGCGTTTGCAAGGGTGGTAGTAAATGCCTCTGCGGGTGTCAAGCCGTCATTGAGCGCTTCATTAAAGTTTTGAAGGGCTAATTGATCATTTTTCAGGTTGTTACTGAGCTCCGGTGCTTCGATGACTGCACCGGGTGTAGCACTGGAATTGAGCCCTTTTGCTTTGAGCAGGCCGCTTCCCGCGGCCATGAGTGACTGCTTGGCGACGTCTGTTACGCCGCCTAAGAGATTAAGCTTCTTTCTGTTACTTTTATGACCATGATGAGATTGTTTTTGACAGTTGCTTATGGAGTTGGTATAATATTCCTGCTCTCAGATGAGAGACTGAAATCAGGGTGAGAGATAAATCATACCAAGCGAAAGAGTGAGAAAGGGGAAAAGAAATATGGATCAAGAGTATTTTTGTCCGGTGTGTGGAGATGTTACCTCTGATAGTATATTGACCGGGTCAGAAATAGAAAGAAAATGTCTTTTTTGCGGAGCAGACTTACAAGGGACTGGAAAAGATAAAAGTTATTTTTGGAAAAGGTCAGAAGATAAAAAAGAACGGATGCGCCTGTTAAACCGTATTCCAGAAACCGTCCGGGAAGAATATGTCTACAACAATCCTTTTTTTGATAAGGAGAAATATGAGGCCCGCGAGCAAGCAGACCGTGAGCGCATCGAGCGC
>DCJV01000054.1:0-2340 GCA_002320555.1 Ruminococcaceae bacterium UBA1691
TCTACTTGACAGGGGGCGGTTCATAAGGGGGCGCCGTTTCTTTGATTTATACGATATTCTTCTTTCCACATTCTGAGGTGGAAAACTTTGTGGAAAGTATGGAAAACTCAGAAAAACGGGTATTTTTGCGCTGTAGATTTGGAGAAGCAGAATGGATTTTGTGGCTTTGCATATGAAAAGATTTTCTAGGGGCGCTAAAGCAAACGATGGACCGATTCAGCGGATCAAGGGGCCGCGTTCGTAATAAAAAAACGGCTGCTGGGGGTTATCAATTCAGCGGAATTGTCGCTTGCAATCGGAATTGCGGCGATGCTATAATAAATCAATTTATTTCAATAGGAGGTCGGAACATGCTTCTTTTGAATGCTGAAGAGAAGTTCGTCAAGGAGGGGCTCACCTTTGACGACGTACTGCTCATCCCCGCCCATTCGGACGTATTGCCCAATCAGGTGGATGTGTCGACAAAGCTCACAAAGGATATCTCCCTGAATACCCCGCTGATGACCGCCGCTATGGACACGGTCACGGAGTCCCGTATGGCGATTGCCATTGCGCGCGAGGGCGGTATTGGCGTTATTCACAAGAATATGACGATTGAACAGCAGGTGCAGGAGGTTGACAAGGTCAAGCGCTCGGAAAACGGCGTCATTGTCAATCCCTTTTTTCTGTCGCCCGACCACTATGTCTATGAGGCGCTCGACCTGATGAACAAATATAAGATCTCCGGCGTGCCGATCTGCCGCGACGGCAAGCTGGTCGGAATCCTGACCAACCGCGATCTGCGCTTTATGACGGATTTTAACGTCCGCATTCAAGACGTCATGACAAAGGACCACCTCGTGACCTCCCATGTTGGGACAACCCTGATGGAGGCAAAGCAGATTCTGATGCAGCACAAAATCGAAAAGCTGCCGCTCATCGACGACGACGGCTATCTGCGGGGCCTTATCACGATCAAGGATATCGAGAAGAGCGTGCAGTATCCCAATTCCGCGCGCGATCAGGGAGGAAGGCTCCTGTGCGCCGCCGCGATCGGTGCGACCAACGATGTGCTGGACCGCGCGGGCGCTCTGGTCGACGCGCAGGTTGACGCGCTGGTGCTCGACTCTGCACACGGGCACAGCGACAATATCCTCAAAGCAGTCAGCAAGGTGAAAGCTGCCTTTCCACAGATCTCCCTCATTGCCGGCAATGTGGCAACGGCGGAGGGCACCCGCGCACTCATCGACGCGGGCGCGGATGCAGTCAAGGTGGGGATCGGCCCAGGCTCCATCTGCACAACACGCGTGGTTGCCGGCATCGGCGTGCCGCAGATTACGGCGGTATATGATTCGGCCTGTGTGGCGGCGAAATATAATATCCCGATCATTGCGGACGGCGGCATCAAATATTCCGGTGAGATCGTCAAGGCCCTTGCTGCCGGCGCAAATGTCGTCATGATGGGCTCTCTGGTCGCGGGTTGTGAGGAATCGCCCGGAGATAGCGAAATCTATCAGGGGCGCCAGTTCAAGGTGTATCGCGGCATGGGCAGCATCGGCGCAATGAATCAGGGCAGTAAGGACCGCTATTTTCAGCAGGATAACCGTAAGCTGGTCCCGGAAGGCGTCGAGGGGCGCGTCCCCTATAAGGGGCTCCTGTCCGATACGGTCTTCCAGATGCTTGGTGGACTGCGCGCCGGTATGGGATATTGCGGATGCAAAAATATCGGCGAGCTGCAGAGCAAGGCGCAGTTTGTTCGCATTACGAGCGCGGGCTTGATCGAAAGCCATCCTCACGATGTATTCATCACCAAGGAAGCGCCCAACTATTCCGGCAACGTTTGAGAAATGGTTATGGTATGAAGCTGGTTGTAAAGACAAGAACGGAACAGCATATTTTTTCAGTGGAACCCGGCACGCCATTGTCGCAGGCAATGGCGGATCCGGGGCTTTCTATCGTTCTTCCGTGCGCAGGGAGGGGAAGCTGTGGAAAATGCCGGATCAAAGCCTCCGGCGCCCTCTCCCCCATAACGCCGGCAGAGCGGCGCTTTCTTTCCACGGACGAGTTGAACAGGGGAATCCGGTTGCTGTGCCAGACGGTCGTTTTGGGGGATGCCTGTGTCGAGCTCGCGGATCACGATGCGGATATCGTTGTGGAGGGTGCCTCTTCAGCGAAGGCAGGGAGCCAGGCAAGTGCACAAGGCTATGTGGCTGCCGTCGATATCGGCACGACAACGGTCGCGGCGTGCCTCTATGCAGCAAAGGATAACGGCGCAGCGCCTGTCGCCTCTGCCGGGCGGCGCAATCCGCAGGCTGCATTTGGCGCAGATGTCCTATCCCGGATGGAACAGGCACAGGCTGG
>DCJV01000054.1:2370-8036 GCA_002320555.1 Ruminococcaceae bacterium UBA1691
GAACACTCAGCTCAAGGAGATCGTGATTGCAGGGAATACGGTCATGCTGTATCTGCTCACGGGTGCGGATACCGTCTGCTTATCCAGAGCGCCGTTTCTCCCGGAGATCCTGTTCGGCGAGGTGCTGAACGCCGGCCGCTTAGGCCTGCAGGCAGCGCCGTCGAGCCGCGTCTATTTGCCGCGCTGCGCCTCCGCCTTTATCGGGGCCGACTGCCTATGCGCGATGCTTGCCTGCGGGATGCCGGATGCGGAGGAGCCCTGCGCAATGATTGATCTTGGCACCAATGGGGAGATCGCTGTTTTTACGGGATCCGCATTCTGGTGCACCTCCACGGCTGCGGGCCCTGCCTTTGAAGGCGCGGGGATCACGATGGGAATGCCCGCCGTGCCGGGCGCAATCGATCATGTGGAGCGCAGGGGCTTCCGGATTGTCTGCACAACGATTGGAGGGGAACCCGCATGCGGCATCTGCGGATCCGGGCTTGTGGACGCGGCAGCCGTGCTGCGGCAGAGCGGGATTTTGGATGCAGACGGCACGATCCGGCGAGAGGGACATCCATTCCGGGCGATGGTCTGCGAAATCGACGATGCCCCCGCCGTGCGCTTTGCCGGAACGGGCGTTGTCCTTACGCAGGCGGATATCCGCGCGCTGCAGGTGGCGAAGGCTGCCCTCGGCGCGGGCTTGCAAATACTTTTGAGCCGCGCCGGGCTGAGGCCGGAGCAGCTCAAAAAGCTCTATATTGCTGGTGGATTCGGTCGGTTCCTCCATTTGGAGCATGCGGCGCAAATCGGCCTTTTTCCGCCTGCATTGTTAGGCCGGGCCGTTACCGCCGGCAATGCGGCCCTCAAGGGCGCCGGCTTGCTCGCCGTGCGGGAGACACAGCGGGAACGGCTCGCGGATATTGCACAAAACATCCGCACGGTCTCTCTCGGGGACGATCCCGATTTTGAGCAAGCTTATCTGGAGGGAATGTGTTTCCCGGAGTAGGGAATCAGCCGCCAATTCCCTGCTGGATCGCCGCACCGAGGAGCAAACACAGCGCCTTGGCAAAGCGCGCAACACCATTGAAAAACCGGTCCGCTAGGTGGAGGTGCTCTGTTTCGAGCGTATCGGGCCCATTCAGCTCGCCTGTAACCGTATATTGCATGGTGACGACTGTCGCCACATGGTCGGAATAGCTTTCTCCTGGTTCCGAATAGGGCAGCAATCGGCACAGGCGGTCGGGTGGAGAAGAAATTTCCAGCTGGCGCACAGCATCTAAAGTTCCACCGTCGCCGTTAGCGCGAAATGATCGGAAATACTGACCCCTTCATATGCCTTCGTCGCGCACACACGGCAGTCTGTCATCGCTGAAAGCGGGAGATTGCGTACGAAAAAGTGGTCGATGTTGCGCGGAATCAATTCGTCCAGCGCGTCAAGCTGATGGTAAAGCGATTTTTGCTTCTGCCGCGCCTCTTCCGCATAATAGGTCTGCAAATTCGTATTGTGGAGCGGATCCCACGTTGCATATCCATCCTCGCGCGGAATGAGCCGCGTAAAGCCGCGCTCCTGCAAAATAAGCAGCTCCGGCCACCCGGCCTCCGCGTTGAAATCGCCCGCTATGATGAGCGGTGCGTCCGGCGGCACGGTTTCCATCAGCCAGCCGCAGAGCCGCTGCGCCTCCGTGCGCTTGCAGCGGTCCATCTCTCGCATCTTTGCCTCCGCCTGTGCAACCTGCTCTTTTGGGAATCCCCATTCCCGCGCGAGGGGCGCAAGCTTTGAGCGGTTTTCGTCCGTGATCGCGGGGCCCGCGACCCAGTGCGTCACGCAGGTATAGAGCGGCTGCCCATCGTCAAGGAGGCTGCGCGTGAGCACCGCCTGCGTCAGATTATCAAAATGGCAGGAGAAGAAATTGCCGCAGTAGCCCCTGCCGCCCAGATGCTTTTGGCCAATATAGACCGGGGAAAGGGAGGGCCGGATGAGGATCAGGTCCCCCTCGCGCAGGTTCAGCGGGAAACCGAGCTTCCCTGCTCGCAGGCCTGCCACGCCCATATGACCAAACGGCACGTAGCCCAGCTCTTCCGCCAGCCGGTTTCCATACGGAAAGAGCGGATTCGCCTCATTGAGAAAAACAATATCCGGCTGCTCCTCCCGCAGAACGGCGCATAGGCCCCGGAAACGCTTCTCCCGCGTCTCCTTCGATTCGTATTCCTCAAACCGGACAAGGCCGCGGTAACGGAACCCTGACCAGACATTGAGTGTAAAAAGTTTGATCCGTGCCAAACCGATCCCTCCTAATAAAAAAGCCCTGAGAAATCCGACGATGGATGCCCCAGGGCCTTTTTGATGAATCAGCCGTTGAGGGCTGCAAAATTCTTCTTATTCGCTTGATATAGCGATTGGAAAACTGCGTAATTACGGTCATAGACCGGCTTGACAGATGGATCAGGGGCAAAGGTTTTCTTCGCTGGCACCATCCGCTTTGCCTCGTCGAGGCTCGGGAGCAGGCCAAGGCCAACCGCCACCACGACCGCTGCGCCGACCGCGCCGACATTCTGTGGGCTGTCGACCGTTTCAACCTTGCGGCCGATACAGTCCGCAAGGATCTGGCAGGTCACGTCGGACAGTGCGCCGCCGCCGACGAAGCGGATGGTATCGGAGGTCTTTGTCTTCTTGTCCTCTGTCTCCAGGAACCAGCGCAGATGGAAGCACACGCCTTCCGTCACGGCGCGGATGAGCTCCGTCTTGCCGGTCTCCAGGCTGATATTGAAAAACATACCGCGCGCGTTCGGATCCTCAAACGGGCAGCGGTTCCCATGCAGCCATGGGGTGAAGATCACGCCGTTTGAGCCCGCGGGAGCATCCTGAATCACCTTCGCCATATAATCGTAAAGGCTCGTGTAGATTGCCTCTTGGGACTCCGCCACATGCTTTTTCTCCAGATAGATATCGATCTCGTCGAGCGCTAGATGGTTTTTCACCCATTCAAGGCATTTGCCCGCCGTCTCGAGCTCCGCGAAATAGTTAAAGCGCCCAGGCTGCGCGCCCACGATCGCTGCAACCATGGCGGAGGCATCCACGATGCTCTTATCGACTACGGTAGAAACCCAGCCGCTCGTGCCGCAGTAAATATGCGTATCGCCTAAGCCCGTCGAGCCCGCGCCCACGCCGATGAGGGAAGCATCCCCGCCTCCGCCGAAAACGGCAGTGCCCGCTTTGAGCCCAAGCTCAGCGGCGGCCTTCTCCGTGACCTCGCCGACTTTATCCGTCGATTTTTTGATCGGTGCGAGATGCTCCAGCTTCACACCGAGCATGTCGCACATCTCCTTACTCCAGCCCTCTTTGCCCTTGCGGATATCGTAGATCAGGGCGGCGAAAGCGGAATCCTGCGTCATGACGAATTCACCTGTCATTTTGCAGATCAGGAACTCCTTTACGTCCAGCCATTTATGTACACGCTTGAAATTTTCGGGCTCATGCGCCTCGACCCACTTGTATTTCCATACTGGATCCTTTACGCTCGCCGCGACCGCGCCGGTGATCTGCAGGGATTTCAGCAGCTTGAATACATTCGCCCCCGCAATCTGCGGCCCGTAGGCGAGCCCCTTTTTCAGCTCCTCCCGCGCGCGCTGGTCCATATAGCTCATCGCGCGGCGCACCGGATCGCCGTTTTTGTCGACGAGGACGACGCCCTGCATCTGCGAGCAGAAGGAAACACCGCTGATTTTTGCCGGATCCATGCCGGAATCACGCAACACGTCCTTCGTGGTCACGCACATGGCCTCCCACCACTCGGCAGGGTCCTGCTCTGCACCGCCGTCCGGCAGCACATAAAGCTCGTACCCGTGCATGGACGCCGCCACCAGGCGGACGATCTCCCCAATCTCAAACAGGCAGGTCTTTACGCCCGTGGTGCCCACGTCGTAGGTGATAACATAGGTTGGTTGTTTCATCCAAAGCCCTCCCAAAATATGATTCCAGTTCACACACAAAGCTTATCGTGACAGGGTTTCCCCCGCTGCTTCCGATTTTTGCTGGTTAAGGGCGGTTTTCTCCTGCGCCATCGTAAACGCTCCCTCGATGAATTTGAGCATCTGCTCCACGACAAAATCATCCCGAGAAAGGATATCATCGCCCGCATAGATTTTAAACCGCTCCTGATAATAGCCGCAGGCATAGGAAAACTGAAGGTTCATAAAGAGGTTGTCAAGCAGATAGGCAAACATCCGTGGATCAATATCGCCGCGGATGAGCCCTTCCTCCTGCGCCTGCCTGATCATCTTCGTATAGACAGCGGCGGAGACCGTCTCCATGTCCTGTGAGATGCGGCGAACAAGCTCCGCATTGTTTTCCGACGTCATTTCATTATAGAGCTTGATCAAATCCTCAAGCTGCCGCGAGGAGGTCTGCACCGCGCGAATGATCTGCTCGAGCTTTTCACGCACATCCATATCCGCTTGCGACAAGGGCCCGATCGTGTCTTCTAGGATCGAAATACCATGATGCACTGCGGTTAAAAACAAATCCTGCTTTGTATTGAAATATTTATAAAGCGACCCGACGCTGACGCCTGCCTTGCTGGCGATGACGTTAATATTGGCGTTGTCAAAGCCCTTGTTGGCAAATTCTCCGATCGCCACCGCGAGAATCCGGCGCCGCTTTTCCTCCGGAATATTCTCAAACGTTTTCTTATGATAAACCGGCTGGTTTTCGTCACCTGCGCCCATAAAGCAAAACCCATCCCCTTCGCACGATCCGGAAAAGCTTTGTATCATTTGCCCATAGCAAATTTACGCACCGTTGCCTGCGTGAAGAAACAAAGCTTCATCCCAATGATGAGTCACCACTCACCGTTTTCTTTTATTTTAACACAATTGAGGAAAAAATCAACGAAAATGCACAGTTTTTTTGATGACGTGCTGTGGGTTTGTCAATGATGTGTTACACATTAGGGAAAGCGAATAAGACCTGCTTGGGAGAGCGCCAGTTGAGAGGACGCATAGGGAAATTGTTGTAAGCGCGCTCGCGAATGGCGAGTTGTTTTCTGAAATCGTCAAAGGAATAGAAGCGATGAGAGGCGTAGAACTCCTCGTTATCCTTGCGGTGACTGCGCTCCACCTTGCCATTATGTCTGGGCGTATAAGGGCGAATCAGCTTGTGGCGAATCCCGAGACGCGCCAGCTCCTCCTCAAACAGCGTGGGTGTATTTCCTCCCTTTGGCAGAAGGCGCTTTGTAAATTCTGTGCCGTTGTCTGTTTGAATGCACTCAATCCAAACCGGTATTGGGGTTTCTGCGCCGCATATCCAGGATGAGTTTTATCTCTTCGGGAGTATGCTGGTTCGGATGGCTATGCGGTCTGTGGGAAAGGTCTGCCAACGATTGCAGTGTTCCATCATAGCGTTTGCGCCACCGGTAAATGTATTGACGATTGAGCCTGTAGTGAATCGCAGCCTTTGTTACACCGTGTTGATAAGAATATTCCATTACTGCTTGCCGAAACCGCATGGTTTGTGTTATAGTCTTCATAGCGGATAGGTGACCTGCCTTTCGGTTTTGTCTTGACAACTCAACCATACCACAGGTCTTTCCTATTCGCTATCTTTTTTTCGCTGATAATATAAAATCGGCACCTTGCTGTCTATTTCATTTTATCTGCCCCTGTAACACATCATTGTACAACCTACA
>DCJV01000074.1:0-7782 GCA_002320555.1 Ruminococcaceae bacterium UBA1691
AATAGGTTTGTCTACAGTCTGAGCAGCCTAAGGAGGCTGCTGATTCTGCCAATGTAATTTTCGTCGATTCTAAAACTGCATGGGCTTACCGCCGCCTTTCTATTTCATTAGTTTCAATATAGCATGTTTTATACGGTGGTTCAAGCAGGACAAACTTCTTTCCGTTTCTCAACCCGGATTCCGGAAAGCTACGCAACGTGTATCCTGAGCAGATACAATCCGGAAATATGCTTCGCTTCTGCGCGTCCGATTTCCAATGGAATGCAGTACTGTGCGGCGGTGCTTGCGGACGTTGTGCCGCACGTTTATTCGACCGCATGCTCGTAGGCCCGCGCAGTGAAATTTTTCAAATTCTCGCCTCCAAATCTGGAGGGCATTGTTATGCTTATCGTCGCTTTCTCCCCAAACGGTATCCGCTAGACGCTCCCCAGAATCCTGACGCTTGTTTTTATGGTCGTAGGCGGTACTCCTGTTCTTTGCCTGTTCCTTTTATATGCTGCGTTCAGCTTCTTTACCCTGGAGGACTTGGAATTTATGAATGTTTTGACATACGGCGGCAGGGAATTGGGACAATATCCTTTCGCAGTTTATGGAAAGATGGTCTTCACTTTCTACCGTAGTTGTTCCCTACGCATGGTTTCAGCAGATCCCACTGGATTATCCCACCGGCGGCTCGAAAAACCCCTTGCGTATGTTCGCGCCCTGCACCGGATGATAAAAAATTCATCCGGCGCCGCAGTTTTCTCTTGACAGAGCACAAATCATGCAGTATCATTAGTTATACAAGTTATACTTTTATTACTAAGGAGATGCCATGATGGGAAGCAAACTCAAAGGAAACGATAAATTCATGAGCTCTGTCAAGGTCGGTCCCAAAGGGCAAATCGTCATTCCCAAAGAAGTGCGGGATATGTTCCAGATTAACCCCGGCGATACCCTTCTCCTGCTGGCGGATGCCCAAAAAGGAATCGCAATTGAACGCTATGGCGTATTTGCCAAAATCGCGGACGCTATTTTTGCCGGCAAAGCAAAAGAAATTTATCCGGAACATACGGAAGAAGATTCGATCACCTTCGCCCGTGCAATCCGTGAAGTGCAGGAGGGCAATGAAGATGATAAAAGCAATTGAAACGGTGGAGCTAACCAAACGATATCAAGATAAGATAGCCGTTGATGCGCTGAATCTCACCATCGGGCAGGGCGAGCTGTTTGCCCTGCTCGGCGTAAACGGAGCAGGAAAAACGACTACCATCAAAATGCTCTCCTGCCTGCTACGGCCCAGTAGCGGCGACGCGCTCTTGATGGGAAAAAGCATTATTTCACAGCCATATGAAGTCAAACAGATTATCAATGTTTCCCCGCAGGAAACGGCAGTCGCGCCAAATCTGAGCGTGCGTGAAAATTTAGAGTTGATTTGCGGCGTCTACGGGGCTCCACGGGCGCAGGCCAAGCAGAAAGCGCAGGAAACCATCGCAGCCTTCGGCATGGAGGAAATTGCAAAAAGCCGGGCCAAAACGCTCTCCGGCGGCTGGCAGCGGCGGCTCTCGATTGCAATGGCCTTGATCTCCGAGCCGCAGGTTCTCTTTCTTGACGAGCCGACGCTTGGGCTGGATGTACTGGCCCGCCGGGAGCTATGGGGCCTCATTCAAAAGCTGAAAGGAAAAATTACGATTATATTAACCACGCATTATCTGGAGGAAGCAGAGGCTTTGTCCGATCATATCGGCATTCTGTCGAAGGGGCAACTGAAAGCGATTGGAACCGCACAGGAGTTAATGGCGGCGGCAAATACATCCTCTTTTGAAGACGCATTTGTCGCGCTTTGCAACGAAGGAGGAGCAACAATATGAAAACGCTTTCCTTTTCTGTTCGCAACACCAAGGAAATCCTGCGGGATAAACTAAATTTGGCATTTGGGCTTGGCTTTCCTGTCGTGGTATTGCTGCTGCTATCCCTAATCCAGTCCAATATCCCGGTTGAGCCTTTTGCAATTGATAAATTAGCCCCGGGCATTGCGGTGTTCGGCTTATCCTTTATCTCTCTTTTTTCGGGTATGCTGATTGCAAAAGATCGCACCAGCGCTTTCATGCTGCGGCTTTTCGCTTCGCCCATGACGGCGGGGCACTTTATTCTAGGCTATACGGCCCCGCTTGTGCCGATAGCAATTGCGCAGATGGCGGTGTGCTTTGCAGTGGCGATCCCACTTGGCTTGGAATGTAGTGCACGCATCCTTTTGGCGATCGTTGTATCCCTCCCCGCCGCGCTGCTGTTCATCGGGATTGGCCTGTTCTGCGGGAGCGTGTTTACGGATAAGCAGGTCGGCGGCGTATGCGGCGCACTGCTCACGAATCTGAACGCTTGGCTGTCGGGGACATGGTTCGACTTGAATCTGGTCGGCGGGGCATTCCAAACGATTGCAAACCTTCTCCCCTTCGTACATGCGGTCAACGCGGGGCGGTATGCCCTCGCAGGCGACTATGGCAGCATCTGGCCGGAGCTTGCCTGGGTGGCGGGCTACGCCGTGGTGATCTTTGCTGCCGCCATTCTTGTATTCACAAAGAAAATGCATAGTGACAAGGTATAAATCCACTTAAGAAATAAAGGCAGAGTGTGGCATGATTCCACTCTCTGTCTTTATTTTCGAAGCAATTTCGCCTTTTAGTTGTTTACTCCGTTGGTGACATGGGTCTCCATCCCCAGGTGATCGAACGTCATGCAGTCCGTACCGAATCGTTTTCAGTATGCTACATCTGCAAAAGCGAAGGGCAGCCCGTCTCTCTGCGGACTGCCGTCGCTTTATTCGATCACAATTTTATGGAAAACCTTCTTGCCCTTCTTCACAAGCACGTGGCCCTTTTCAAAATCGGCCTTTGATACAGCCTTTGCAATATCCATTACGCGCTCGTCATCCACCGTGATGCCACCCTGCTCGATGAGCCTACGGGCCTCGCCCTTCGATTTGGCAAGAGAGGCTGCAACTAGGATATCGATCACCGTGATAGTGCGATCCTCCGCAAACTGCTCCGCTTTGAGGGCTGTTGTCGGCATATGCTCCGTGTCCGCGTTGCTGCCAAAGAGCGCCTTTGCGGCGGACTGTGCCTTGAGCGCCTCTTCCTCGCCGTGGATGAGCTTCGTCACCTCAAAGGCGAGCTTTTCCTTTACCTGGTTGAGGGCGCTTCCTTCCAGCTTTTCATATTCGGCGATCTCATCGAGCGGGATAAAGGTGAGCATCTTCATGCAGTTGATCACATCTGCGTCGTCGACATTGCGCCAGTACTGATAGAATTCATAGGGGCTGGTCTTGTCCGGATCGAGCCATACCGCTCCCTTTTCGGTCTTGCCCATCTTGCGGCCGTCGCTCGTCTGCAAAAGGTTAAAGGTCATACCGCAGACCTCGCGGCCATCCATGCGGCGGTTCAGTTCCACGCCGCCGATGATGTTGCTCCACTGATCGTCACCGCCGAATTCAAGCTGGCAGCCGTATTTTCGGCTGAGCACCAGGAAGTCGTAGCTCTGCATGATCATGTAGTTGAGCTCAAAGAAGGACAGGCCGCGCTCCAAACGCTGCTTGTAGCACTCTGCCGCCAGCATTCGGTTGACGGAGAAATGCACGCCGACCTCACGCAGAAATTCGATATAGTTCAGGTTCAGCAGCCAATCCGCATTGTTGACCATCAGCGCCTTGCCGTCTGAAAAATCAACCAGCTTGGACATCTGCTTCTGGAAGCAATCGATATTGTGCTGGATGGTCTCCTTTGTCAGCATCTTGCGCATATCGGTTTTGCCGGAGGGATCTCCGATCATGCCTGTGCCGCCGCCGAACAGCGCGATCGGCACATGGCCCGCGCGCTGCATGTGCGCCATGACCATGATCTGCACGAAATGGCCGACATGCAGGCTGTCCGCCGTGGGGTCGAAGCCGATATAGAATTTGATCTTCTGGGTCTCCATCAGCTCCCGGATTTTTTCCTCGTTGGTCATCTGCGCGATCATGCCGCGCGCCTTCAGTTCGTCAAATACGCTCATTTCAAATACCTCCCAAATTTTTCCGATGCAGAAGGATAAAATAAAAACGCCCTCTGCAATCAAATTACAGAGGGCGGAGAAACCGCGGTACCACCTCTATTTACCGCTTTCTCACGAAAGCGGCCTCACCGGGTACGCTCGCAAAACGATAAATACCCTCGCGCTGTAACGGGCGCTGCCGGCGCGGCCTACTGGAAAACCGTTCAGCCTTGCGGCTCAAAGATGTATTTCACAGTGCGCCCGCGTTTCCTTCCACCAGCCGGAAACTCTCTGTGCCGGACGGGAGCCGCTACTTCTTCTTATCTCAGCCGTTGACTGGATTATAACCGCTGCGAAAAAAAAAGTCAAGAGGTTTTCTGGTTATTCGGAGATCCCCGCTGCACGCAGCAGTTCCTCCGCGCTCTGCAGCTGCAAGGGCGTGATCTCGTCCATGCCGCCCATGATACGGGCAATCTCCCGCTTGCGTCCTTCGAAATCGAGCGCATCGACCTGCGTATAGGTTTGATCGTCCCGCACCGTCTTCTGGATCAACAAATGGCAGTCCGCCTGCGCCGCGATCTGTGCCAAGTGCGTCACACAGATGACTTGCCGTCCGGCGGAGACCTGCTTCAATTTTAGCGCGATTTTCTGCGCTGCCCGACCGCTGACGCCGGTATCGATTTCGTCAAAAATCAATGTACCAATTTCGTCGCTGCCGGAAAGCACGTTTTTAATCGCCAGCATAATGCGGGACAGTTCACCGCCAGAAGCGATTTTCGCAAGCGGGCGCGGCGGCTCGCCGGGATTGGCGGAGATCAAAAATTCGATCTCGTCCGCGCCGTTCGGCCCCGGCTTTACCTGCTCATGGCGGACGAGGAAACGCACATGCGGCATATCGAGATAGGAGAGCTCGGCCTCTACCTGCCTGGAGAAACGCTCCCCCGCCTGCCGGCGGACATTGGAAAGCGTAGCCGCCAAAGCCTTGATTTTCCGCACGATCTCCCGCCGCTCCTCATCGAGCTTCTGCACGCGCTCCTCGGAAAAGGTGATCTCGTCGAGTTCCGCCCGCGCTTTTTCCAGATAGGCGAGCATTTCCTCTTCCGTCTCTCCGTATTTCCGCGAAAGCTTGTACAAAAGGTCAAGGCGCTCTTCGATCTGCTCCAAATCCCCGGGATCATAGGAGAGCGTATCAAACGCGTTGCGGATTTCGTCGGCATAGGATTCCAGATTATAAGAGAGATCCAGCATCTCCTGCGCCGTGCTTTCGATTGCTCCGTAATAACGGGCGGCATCCTGAAGCCCTGCTGCGGCGTCCGTCAAAAGCTGCGATGCGCCCGCAGTCTCCTCTGTGCCGTTGATTGCGTCATAGGCGAGGCGCAGGCTTTGCAGGATTTTTTCTGCATTCAGGCAGCGGGTGCGCTCCTGGGTCAGCGTTTCGCGCTCGCCGATTTGCAGGTTTGCAGCCTCCAGTTCGTCGATCTGGAAACGGAGCAAATCGATTTTGCGCAGCTTTTCCTCCTCGTCCATCTGCAATTCATTCAGGGCGCGCCGAATTTTCACATAGGCGGCGTAAAGGCCGTGATATTCCTCCAGAAGCGCCTCGTCCTGCGCGAGCGCGTCGATAAAGCCGATATGCTTTTCCGAGGAGAGCAGCGACTGGCTGTCATGCTGACCATGGATATTGATCAGCTCGCCGCCTAACTGCCGCAACATGGAAACGGTCGCCGTTTGACCATTGATCCGGCAGGCGCTGCGCCCATCCGAGCTGATCGAGCGCTGGATCAGAAGGCTGCCATCCTCCTCCGGCTCCAAATCGAGCGATTTCAGCACCTGTTCCGCCGCATGGGAAAGGCCAAAAAAGAGCGCCGATACTTTCGCAAAGGGCGCGCCGGTTCGCACGAGCTCACGGGTGGTGCGCTCGCCGAGCACGGCATTAATGGAATCGATAATGATCGATTTACCGGCGCCCGTTTCACCGGTTAGGATGTTCAGCCCTTTATCAAAGGTAATCTCAGCCTTTTCGATCACAGCGATATTTTCAATTTGAAGGCTTGTCAGCATAGCGTTTCATGCCTTTCTAAGAGTTGCTTCATCCGTTTTGCAGCATTTTATCCAGCGATATTTTCAGCTGCTGCGTCAATTCAGGGGTGCGGCAGAGCACAAAAATGGTGTCGTCCCCCGCAAGCGTGCCGACAATTCCGTCAAAATGCATGGCGTCGATTGCAGCACAAGCAGCCTGAGCCATACCGGAGTAACATTTCAGCACACAGGTATTCCCCGCGAAGTCAACAGAAATCACAGAACCGGAAAAGATGGTATAAAATTTAGCGAGATATTCGTCGCCCGGTGCCGTGCTTACCATATAACGGTACTGTCCGCTGGGAGACATCGCCTTGACGAGCCGAAGCTCCTTAATATCACGAGAAACGGTTGCCTGTGTAACCTCAAAGCCGTTTTCCCGCAGCTTCGCGAGCAGCTCATCCTGCGTTGTAATCTCATATTGCTGGATGAGCTCCAGAATCAGTGTATGCCGCTTCCGTTTCAAGCCAAGGGCCCCTTCCTAAAAAATTTCGCTTGCAAACGATCCATAAAGGTATCATTTTTGATCCGGATAAAATCTGCATAGGTGTCCGATTTTACCACCTGAAGTGTACAGCCGTCAGGCACCTTGATTGTTTCTCCATCGCACGAGAGATAAACACTGCCGCCATCGCGCATTTCGGCGCGCAGGGAAAGCTTTGCCTGTGCGCCAAAAACCATCGGCCGGCTGAAAAGCGTATGTGCGCACACCGGCGTCAACAGCAGGCATTCGAGGGACGGGTCGACTACAGGGCCTCCCGCCGACAGAGAATAGGCTGTGGAACCGGTTGGCGTTGAGACGACCATACCATCTGCCAGATACCGTGCAATGGGCTTCCCGTCACACGCCGCGCTGCATTCAAGCAGCCGCAATTCTTCCCCGCGCACGAGAGCGGCGTCATTGATGCATTGGGCCTCGTAGCAAATCTGGCCATCTTTCTCCAATTTTACATCAAGCAGCATTCTCCGGTCAATTGAAAAATCATTGCATACAAGATTTTTCAACATGGAAATCTCCTGAGGCTCCAGGCCGGTCATAAACCCGAGTCGCCCCGCATTGATACCGAGCACCGGCTTTTTCAATGGTGCGGCAAGCTTTGCGTCATGGATCATGGTCCCATCCCCGCCAATGGAAATCACAAAATCGCAGATTTTCAAAACCTCTTCTTCCGGAAGGAATAAAATCTTCTGCTGCGGAAACGCAACGCTTATCTGTTCACACATGAGGCATTGAACGCCAAGCGCCTCCCCCTGGCGACAGACGGAGAGCGCAATTTCCCGTGCGTTTTTCTTGGTCAGATTCGGCAGAACTGCAAGCTTCATATGTTTCCTCTCCCTTCCTTCCGGCTATCGTTCCCCTGGGCCTTCTCCCAGAGACGCATGCGCCTGGCGCACAAGCTCTGCGATATCAATGGATGAAGATGCAGCAGGCAGGGGAGTTTTCTGTATGTAGAGCAAATATTCGATATTGCCTTCCGGGCCTTTTACTGGAGAAAAGGTAAGCCCCAAAATGGAAAAGCCCACTTCCAGTGCAATCAGGCAAACCGTTTGTATCACCTCTTCGTGTACAGCCGGATCGCGTACAACGCCCTTTTTGCCAACCTTCTCACGCCCCGCTTCAAACTGCGGCTTGATCAGGCAAACCGCCTCCCCTCCCGTCTTCAGAAGGCGGAACAGAACCGGGAGAATCAGACGCAG